>JBDTRF010000093.1:0-11931 GCA_039931815.1 Gemmatimonadota bacterium | reverse complement strand
CGCTCAGCGGGAAGCCATCGAGCTGGCCTACTACGAAGGATTGTCTCAGTCGGAGATCGCCGAACGGTTGAAAGAGCCGCTGGGTACCATCAAGACCCGCGTGCGGCTGGGCATGATCAAATTGCGGGATGCATTGCGACCCTACTACCACGAGTCGTCGGTATGACCGACCGGGACGAAACCTCGATGCAGGACCTGGCGGCGGCTTACGCCCTGGGAGCCTTGTCTCCCGAGGAAGCTCGCGCCTTCGAGGACTTTCTCGCCAACTCGGCCGAGGCCGCGCGGGAAGTCGCGGAATACCGGGAAGTGGGGGCGCTGCTGGCCCTGGGCGCACCGGCGGTCGGGCCGGATCCGAAGCTCAAGGAACGCGTGCTTGCGGGTATCGCGCGAGGGAAACTCCAGCCATTCATGCGTCCGACACCGGCTCCGGCCGTGCGCATGTCCCTCCCGTTCTGGATGACCCTGGCGGCGAGTGTCATGCTGGCGATTGGATTCGGACTCAAGTATTCCGGCGCCAGGCGGGCCCTGGCGTATCAGTTGAGTCAGGCCGATTCAGCCCGGGCGGCTCTGGATTCCGTTGAAGCCCGGCTCGCGGAGCGAGAGAAGACGTTGAATGACATTCTCGAGCCGGATGTGCAGCTCAGCCTGCTCACCGCCACGGGAAATCCTCAGCCCCGGGTCCAGCTCTTCTGGAACCCGAAGAAAAACCTGGCCATTATTCATGCGTTCAGACTGGCGCAAGCGCCGACGGGTCGAGTCTATCAGCTCTGGTTCATCAAGGATGGAAAGCCAGTCCCCTCGGTGACCTTTAATTCGGAATCGACCGGGCACGCTTTGATACAGAACATCACCCTGCCCGGCGGTTCGGGAATTACCAATGCCGCGATTACCGTGGAACCGGCGGGCGGCTCGCTCCAACCGACATCCCCAGTCATGATGATTGGCGCGATGGACGCGCCACCAGTGGTGAAATTCAGTGGCGGTGGCTAAGAAGTCGCCAAATGAAAAGTGAAGGAACTGCCGCTGGCTCGACCGAACGGCCTCCACTTGGAGCAACGGCTGGATCCCGGGACGACCGCAGCCTGCCTCACGGCTGGCTCGAGACTGGATCCCGTTCTTCGACCATCGCCCCCTCGTTTATCTTTCGGAATGCATCGCAATTCGCTGAAGGCCACCGTCGCCCTGCTCCTGCTTTCCCAAACCCTTCGCGCGCAAGCCCCCGCTGGGCTTGCCCAGGAGAGGGCCGACTTCGCGCATTGGCTTGCCACCGCTCCCAATTCACCGCTCATCGCGCGCGCCTTCGTGCCGGTCCGGCCATCGGTGCGCATCGGACCTGACGACGCTGAGGTACCATTTCCTGGCGTCAACGTCTCGATCACCGAGCGCTCGGGAGCTATCGCCCTGGAAGGATCCCTGGGACAGCGGGCGCTCTCCCGGAATCGGCTGGTCTCAATTCCGCCGCTCAATCTGATGGTGAGCGGACTACCGGGGGCGGCGGTGGCCGTCATATACGGGGGGAGGAGAGAAGAGAAGGTTCCAACCTACTATTCCTTCGACCCAACGCTGATCTTTACCGGCCCCATGCAGGCCGCCGCGGAGCCGCATGGCGTCCGCATTCTTACTATGGACGGCCTTGAGACTGACGCGACCGAGGTTGGCAGCGTAACCATTCCTGATGGCGGAGCCCCCACAAGGCTTCGGGTTTATCGCATTACCGATCCTGGATCGGAAGAGTCGGAGCTGGCGATCTATTTCCGGGATGGGACGAGCGGGAGTGGCTCGTATCCAGCCGGTAGATTCGTGACCCTCCAGCCGGTGGCGAATGGCACGTTTCGCATCGACTTCAATCGCGCACGTAATCCATTCTGTGCCTATAGCTCGGCCTATCCCTGTCCCGCGCCGTGGCCTGGCAATACGCTTCAATCGAATATCAAGGCGGGTGAGCAGTACCATGGTGCAGGCACATCGGTGCCGGCGCCGTGAAGGCGCGAATGGGATTCGCCTTCTTTCTCGGCGCAGTTCTCGTAACCGGCTTGAACGCGCAGCAACCCACGGGCAGCTATCGCGGAGTACTTGACCTGGCGGGCGGGCCGCTCCGGTTTTCGCTGACATTGAACGCTGACACGAGTTCCCGGATCTGCAACGGAGCGGGCAGCTGCGGACGAATCTCGCCGCCACGATCCGTCAGGGATACTCTCTTCATTGCCATTCCGGACTACGCCGCGTCGATCATCGCCGTTTCAAGCGGTGATTCGCTTCTCGGCTTCTATCGCAACGTGGGCAATCGGGGACCACGGGTCATTCCGTTTCGCGCGTCTCCCGGGCGATGGCCAATCGAACCTGCGCCTGCGTCGTTGACCGGTAGCTGGAACGCGACGTTCACCCAGGATGGCCGCACCAGTCGCCGCGTCTTCGAGTTCCGTAACACGTCACAGGGGCTCGAAGGTACTGTCATTTCCAACACCGGTGACTACGGCAATTTCTGGGGACGAGCGGAGGCGGACAGCTTCTCGATAGGACATTTCGACGGGTCGTTCGTCTACATGCTGACTGGACGCCTGGACGGCGACACGCTGCGGGGACTTTTTCATGCGGGGCTCAGAACCCAGACCGCCTGGACCGCGGTGCGGAGCCGGGGCGAGCCCTGGCTCAAACCGCCAACCGAACTAACGACTGCTGACACGAGTGAGGTGTTTCACTTCACGTTTGCCGACCCGGATGGAAAAATCTGGACTGAGCGGGACGCATTGTTTCAAGGCAAGGTGGTGCTGGTGGATATTTTTGGCTCCTGGTGTCCGACCTGCCACGATGCCGCCCCAGTGCTGGCGGCACTCTATGACAAGTATCACTCTCGCGGCCTCGAAATTGTCGGCCTGGCATACGAAGTATCGGGCGATCCCGTTGTGGATAGCAAACAGATCCGGCTCTATCGTCAGAAATTCAAGATCCAGTTCCCGCTGCTTCTGGCCGGGATCAACGACACCGAAGCGGCCGCCGCTACCCTCCCACAGCTTCGGGGTTTTGTCTCATTCCCCACCTCGATCTTTCTCGGACGCAATGGAAAGATCCGGCTGATTCATGCTGGCTTCTATGGGCCAGCGATGGAAGTTGCGCACCGGCGACTCATCGCGGATTTCGAGAAGGAGATCGAACTCCTCTTGAACGAGTCGCATTGATGTGAGATGCCCTGGTGAATGATGGTCCGGAACAGTTATGGTTTTTCAGTACGACGCACCAATGACAGGGAGAATGAAACAGAAGAATTCCGCCATGGCTGTTTCGAACAGACCTGGTAGCTACGAATCTTCGTGATGATAGAGCGGCCATCTGGACGCCTGGGGCTGGTTCGGAGGAATCACGAGTCCATACTATCTGCTACAGATCGGCCACCACTCAATTCGGGACAATATCAACCCGCCAGCCGTTCCATATCTCCTTCAGCGCAACTACTTTACAAGGCTCATTCTGACGAAAAGGAGCGCTGCGGACGCGGCGCACTGAATTATGGCGACACCGCTGGTTCAGCTGACACGTTCCTCCCAGCCATCCGCCGGGCCGACTGCGCCTGTTGTGCGGAAACCCTCGTGGCTTAAAGTCAAGGCGCCGGGCGGACCTAACTATGTGCGGTTGAAGGCCTTAATGCGGGAGTTGAACCTTCACACCGTGTGTGAGGAGGCCCGCTGCCCCAACATCGGTGAATGCTGGGAACACCAGGCGGCAACCTTCATGATCCTCGGCGACGTCTGCACCAGGAACTGCGCCTATTGCGCGGTTTCCCATGGGACTCCGGCGCCCTTTGATCCGGTCGAGCCCGTGCGATTGGCGGAGGCCGTCTCCGAGATGGGATTGCAGCATGTCGTGATCACATCGGTGGACCGGGATGACCTGCCGAACGGAGGTGCCGAAGCCTTCGCCGGGTGTATCACCGAAATCCGCAATCGCCTGCCCGAGACCACGGTCGAAGTCCTGATTCCAGATTTCAAGGGTTCCGAAAAAGCGCTGCAGCTGGTGATGGACGCCCGCCCGGATATTCTCAATCACAACCTGGAAACAGCCGAGCGACTGTATCGCCTCGCCCGTCCGGGGGGACGCTACGAGCGGGCACTCCGGCTGCTCGCCAACGCCCGCCGAATGGTACCATCCGGCCTCACCAAGTCAGGGATTATTCTCGGCATGGGGGAAGAGTGGGACGAAGTGCTCACCTGCATGCGAGACCTCCGCGAGAGTGATGTCGATATTCTCACCCTGGGGCAGTATCTCCGGCCTTCCGAGAGTCATCTCCCCATCGTTCGCTACTACACGCCAGCGGAATTCACCGAGGTGGAAAAGATCGGGCTCTCCATGGGGTTCCGGCATGTCCAGGCGAGCCCGCTCACTCGATCGTCCTATCATGCATGGGAACAGGTCGAGCAGGCAAAATCAGGTTCCGCTGTGACGAGTTCCTCTCGCGACCATGACCCAGGGGCGGTCGCTTCACGCCCCGGAACGGACCAGTAAATGGCCAGTACCACCAAGCCACAACGCACGTCGCTCGATGCGGCCACCGCGGACCAGTACCGGCACTACCTGCGGCAGATGCTTCAGATTCGACGATTCGAGGAGAAGGCCGGCGAGGCCTACAGCCTGGGCAAGATCGGCGGATTCTGCCACCTCTATATCGGACAGGAGGCGGTCGCCGTCGGCAGCATGGCCTCGCTTCGCAAGGATGACTACATCACCTGTTCCTATCGCGAGCACGGCCAGGCACTGGCCCGAGGGATCACGTCGCGCGCCATCATGGCCGAACTGTTCGGCAAGGCGGCGGGGTGCTCCGGTGGAAAAGGCGGCTCGATGCATCTCTTCGATGCCTCCCTCGGGTTTCTCGGGGGCCACGGCATCGTCGGCGGGCACATCCCGCTGACCACCGGGATGGCGTTCGCCGCCAAGTACAACGGCACCGACCAGGTCGGCGTCTGCTACTTCGGCGAGGCCGCGGTAAACCAGGGCGCCTTTCACGAGGCGCTGAACATGGCCGCACTCTGGAAGCTGCCGGCCATCTACATCTGCGAGAACAATCGTTACGGGATGGGGACCGCGCTCGAGCGCGCCAGTGCTATCTACGACATTTCGGAACGGGCCTGCTCGTATGACATGGCAAACGAAGTCGTCGATGGACAGGAAGTGCTGGCGGTGAAGGCGGCGATGGACCGGGCGGTCAAGCGGGCGAGAGAGGAAAAGCATCCCACGCTCCTGGAGGTCCGTACCTACCGCTTCATGGGCCACTCGATGTCCGATCCGATTCACGGGCACTATCGAACCAAGGAAGAGGTCGAAGAACATCGCAAGCGCGATCCCATCGCACTCTGGTCTCGTACGCTGATCGAGGATGGGGTCATGACCGAGGAAACCGTCAAGGCGCTGGATGCCGACGTCATGACCGAAATCGAAGATGCCTACAAGTTCGCGGAAGAAGCTCCGGATCCAGATCCGAGCGAACTATTTGCGAACGTGTATGCACCAGAAGTGACACATAACGGGTGATGGGTTCGCCGCGAGAGTATTCTCGTCGGCAGCCAGTCGGTCGTCAAATAAAAGGCAGAAAAAAGAATGGCAGTCATTACTTATCGTGACGCATTGAATCAGGCGCTCCGCGAAGAAATGCAACGGGACCCCAAGGTCTTCCTTATGGGGGAGGAAGTGGGGACCTACCAGGGCGCATACAAGGTGAGTCGCGGCCTGCTGGATGAGTTCGGGCCTACGCGCATCGTGGACACGCCGATCACCGAACTGGGCTTTGCCGGCGTCGGCGTCGGCGCGGCGATGGTTGGCCTTCGGCCGGTCATCGAAATGATGACCATGAATTTCGCGCTCCTCGCCCTGGACCAGATCATCAACTCTGCCGCCAAGATGCGGTACATGTCCAATGGCCAGATCGGCGTGCCCATCGTGGTGCGCGGCCCGGGCGGCGCCGCGCTCCAGCTCGGCGCGCAGCATTCCCAGGCGCTCGAGGCCCACTATGCCCACATTCCGGGACTCAAGGTCGTGATGCCGGCGACGCCGGCCGATGCCAAGGGTCTGCTCAAGAGCGCGATTCGGGATGATAATCCCGTGATTTTTATCGAAGGGGAGATGCTGTACAACACCAAGGGAGAAGTCCCGGACGGGGAGCACATCGTGCCTCTCGGAGTCGCCCTGGTGAAGCAGGAAGGCACCGACGTCACCCTGATTTCGCACTCCAAGTCTGTCGCGGTCGCAATGAAAGCCGCCGAACAGCTCAAGGCCGAGAATATTTCCGCGGAAGTTATTGATCTCCGGACCATCCGTCCGCTTGATGTCGCCACGATCCTCGCGTCCGTGGCCAAGACCCACCGGTGCGTGGTCGTCGAGGAGGGCTGGCCGTTTGCCGGGGTCGGCGCGCAGGTGGTTCACACGATCCAGGAGCAGATATTCGACGAGCTCGACGCTCCGGTGCTTCGGGTGACCGGTGTCGATGTTCCGATGCCGTATAACAAGGTTCTTGAACGCGCCGCCAAGGCGGACCCGGCCAAGGTGGTCGCGGCGGTGAAGAAAGTGATGTACCTGGAGTAGACCTGGCGAACGCCACAAGGCGTCTGGTAACGGGTTACTCTCACAGCGCTGTCTGGAATCGCCCGGTACCTTCGCGATCGTCACGCTCACATTGCCAACCGCCGTATGCCGTGAAGCGGCGATACGCGATACGCGACATGCCTCAATAACGGAACTCAAATGGCTACCAAGGTAGTGATGGAGGCGCTTTCTCCGACGATGGAGGAAGGCCGCCTGGTCGAGTGGAAGAAGAAAGAAGGCGAGAAGGTTTCGACCGGCGATGTGCTGGCCGAGGTCGAGACCGACAAGGCGGTCATGGAGCTGGTGGCCCGGGCCGAGGGCGTTCTGCTCAAGCAGGTTATCACCGAAGGCACCACCGTGCCGGTGTCGAGTCTCGTTGGCGTAATCGGTAACGCAGGAGAAGACATTTCAGCGCTGATGGCGGGAGGCGCCACACCACCTGCGGCTGCGCAACCAGCTCCCGCCGCCAAGCCGAGCGCCGCGCCAGCGGCCGCGCAGGCCCCGCCAGCCCGGACTCCAGCCGCCGTACCCGCTGAAGCCCCGACCGAAAAACCGAGCCACGTACAGACCGGTGCAGCCGAACTATCCCCCGCCCCTGCTCAACCAGCTCCCGCTTCAGCGCCTCCTTCCGGAGATGGCGGGCGCGTCAAGGCGTCGCCGTTAGCCAGGAAGATCGCCGCCGAAAGGGGCGTGAGCCTGGCGGGCGTTGCCGGATCGGGCCCCGAGGGTCGGATTATCCGCCGAGATTTGGACGGCATCGAAGCGACCGCCAGGGCGAGTGAGGCACCCGCGCCCACGCGTTCCACCATCCAGTTTTCAGGCGAACCGTTCCGGGACGTCCCGCTCAGCCAGATCCGGAAGACCATCGCCAAGCGGCTGGTCCAGTCGATCGGGCCAGTGCCCACGTTTTACCTCACGACAGAGATTGACATGGAGCGGGCGTGGGACGCGCGGGTGGCCCTCAAGGCACTGGGCCCCGAGGGCGACGTGTCGTTCAATGACATCGTCATCAAGGCGACGGCGCTTGCACTCAAACAGCATCCCAACTGCAACGCCTGGTGGCAGGACGATCATATCCGGGTGTGGAACGAGGTACATATCGGTATGGCCGTGGCAGTCGAGGATGGGTTGATCACCCCCGTGATCCGACACGCGGACCTCAAGTCCCTCCGGGAGATCTCGAGCAACGCCAAAGACTTTGCGGGACGGGCTCGGGAACGGCGACTCAAGCCCGAGGAGTACACCGGTTCGACCTTTTCCGTCTCGAACCTCGGCATGTTCGGCATTGATGAGTTCACCGCGATAATCAATCCGCCTGAAGCCGGGATCCTGGCCGTGGGTCAGATTGTTCAGAAGATGGTCGTGATCGACAATCAGCCCGTGGTTCGGCGACGACTCCGGGTGACGATGTCCTGCGATCACCGGGTGATCGACGGCGCCAGCGGAGCGCAGTTTCTCAAGACATTGAGGACGCTGCTGGAAAATCCACTGGCGATGGTGTGGTAATAACGTGAAAGGCGGTAAGGAAATGATGAAAGGTGGTCAGGGGCGACTATCGCTCTCTCCCCATTCACCATTCAGCTTTCACTGTTTCACTTCTCATTATTGGGGGAATCGTGGCAAGCTTTGATGTGATCATCCTGGGTGGCGGGCCGGCGGGATACGTCTGCGCCATTCGTGCGGCACAGCTCGGCCTTAATACGGCGGTCGTGGAGAAAGACAAGCTGGGTGGGGTGTGCGTCAATATCGGATGCATTCCGACCAAGGCGTTACTCCAGAGTGCGCTGATCGCCAACATGGTTCGCCACCAGGCCGCGGAATTCGGGATTACCACCGGCGAAGTGAAGACCGATTACGGCGTGGCCATGAAGCGGTCGCGCAAGGTGTCCGAACAGAACTCGAAGGGTGTCGAGTTCCTGATGAAAAAGCACAAGGTCACGGTGATCAAGGGCGCGGGAATACTTCAGCCAGGCCGCAAGGTCAAAGTCGGCGCGGATGTGCATGAGGCGACCAAGGGCGTCGTGATCGCGACCGGATCACGGGTCAAGGGGATTCCTCAAATCGGGCTCGAGCTCAACGGAAAAACCGTCATCAGCTCGGACGAAGCGCTCTTCCTGGAAAAGGCGCCGGCAACCATGGCAGTTGTCGGAGCGGGAGCGGTCGGCACGGAGTTCACCGATGTGTTCAGCTCGTTTGGCACCAAAGTCACCCTGATCGAAGCACTACCCAGGATCCTTCCGATCGAGGACGCGGAATCGAGCGATACCGTGGCCAAGAGCTTCAAAAAGCGGGGCATTGAGGTTCGTGCCGGTGCGAAGGTGAAGAAAGCGACCGTGTCCGCCGATAGCGTGGTACTCGAAGTGGAAACCGGCGGTAAGACGGAGACGTTTACGGTGGAGAAGGTCCTGATGGCGGCAGGACGGGCGGTCAATACGGAGAACATGGGATTCAAGGAGGCCGGCGTCGAGCTGACCGACCGCGGTTTCGTCAAAGTGAACCTGGCGACGCTCGAGACGACCGCGAAGGGGATCTACAGTATCGGCGACGTCGCCGGTCCTCCCATGCTGGCGCACAAGGGGAGCCGCGAAGGGATCAACGTCGCCGAGCTGATCGCCGGGCATAAACCTCACCCGATCAAGTACGACAACGTCCCCAGCGTCACCTACTGCCATCCTGAAGTCGCCAGCATCGGGATGACCGAGGACCAGGTCAAGGAGAAGAAACTGGAATACCAGGTCGGGCGCTTTCCGTTCTCGGCCAATGGCCGAGCGCGTACTGCTGGAGAAACCGAAGGATTCGTCAAGGTCATCCGGGACAAGAAATACGGCGAAATCCTCGGTGCTCACATCGTGGGAAGTCATGCCTCGGAAATGATTCATGAGCTGACGGTGGCGCGGGAGAATGAGTATACGGTGGAAGAAGTCGACCTGGCGATTCACGCGCACCCGACGCTTTCGGAAGCCGTGGCCGAAGCATGTCTCGATTCGATGGGACGAGTAATTCATATATGAGGATTGGGGAAGCGGTGCGGCTGGGGGTCGAGCGGACGGCGCATTCCACTGGCACGGCGGAAAGGCCGGCACGCCAATGTCAATCGCATTGGCGACCTGGCAGCGACTTGGGAGTCAGGATGCCATGCGCCTCACCCCCTTCCCGATTTTCACTCTTCTCCTGAATGATTGCCGAGCAAAAGCGGGACTTCATACCACTGGCGTTTTCGAGCGTGGGTTTCAGTGTTCTGCTGGGGACTGCGATCATGACGATATTCCTGTTGATCAATCGGGCCATGGTGCAGGATCTTCCACCCAATGCGACTCCTGACGTCAACCAGCCCGCCGCCAATTTCCTGCTGGCCGGCGCGTTCTGCACGCTGATTATCCCGGCGCTCGTGACCTGGTCGCTGCTCTCGCCCATCGATTCCACCTACCGGCGGGGCGGGCTCTCCATGGTGAGCGGGTTCGGCGCCATCATGGTTTCGCTCCTCGGCGTGCCCTTCAATGAATTTGCTGGGCAGCAGGGCCTGGTCGGGTTGCTCGTCGGGTCTCTCATCCTGGCGCTGTTGATCGCCCGGAAAGTCTTTCGGGAAAGGCGGATAGTCGGATGAGTGGCGGCGAACTGCAGGTCATCGATCTTGGTCGGCGCCGGTACGGCGAGATACTGGAGTTGCAACGCGATCTCTGCCGGCGCCGGCTGGCACGGGAGATTCACTCGGATATCCTGCTCCTCGTCGAACATGATCCAGTCGTTACCCTCGGTCGGGGGACTCGACCCAGCAGCCTGATTCTTCCCCCCGGGGAGCTGGAAGCTCGCGGTCTCGAGGTGTTTGAGGTCGAACGTGGCGGAGACGTGACCTATCACGGGCCCGGGCAGCTGGTCGGGTATCCGATTCTTGACCTGAATGGTCACCGGCCCGACCTGCACTGGTATCTCCGCGAGGTGGAAGCCGCGCTGATTGAGTCCCTGTCCGAGCTGGACGTCCGGGCGGACCGTCGCGCGGGGCTCACTGGCGTGTGGACCCGCGATCGAAAGATCGCGAGCATCGGGATCCACGTGAAGCAGTGGGTGACGTTTCACGGCTTTGCGCTCAACGTGGTCAACAACCTGGACAACTTCGAGCTCATCATCCCCTGCGGGATCGACAACATCGAGATGACATCGGTGCAGCGTGAACGCGGACCGCTGGACATACCCGACGATCTCTGGTGGAGCACCCGGTCCGCGGTGATTGCCGCCTTTGGACGGCACTTCGATCGCGATCCGATTGAGACGTCCCTCGAATCGGCCGGAATCGACCCACCGCCCAGTCTCGCCCCGCCGAGAAAACAACGGACCAGCCAGCCGCGCCGGGTTCACCAGTGATCGACAACCTGGATGCTCGGCCCACCGACCGATCCCGCCAGCCGCCGGGCCAGGTGCTGACCCGGAAATGGCCGGTCCTTCACTACAGTTCGGTTCCCCTGGTCGACACTGCCCGGTGGCGGTTTCAGGTTTCCGGGGCAGTGACTAATCCGTTCGAGCTCACCTGGGACGAACTCATCACCATGCCGCGGCAGAAAGTGACATGTGATATTCACTGTGTCACTCAATGGAGCCGCCTTGATAACGAGTTTGAAGGCATTGCGATCGGGCCCCTGATTTCACGCGCAGCCCCATCTCCCGACGCCAGGTTTGTCATGGTCCATGCAGACCCGGACTACACGACCAATCTGACCCTCGATGATCTGCTGCGGCCGGGAAACCTCCTTGCCTTGAGCCACAGTGGAGAGCCGTTGACCCCCGAGCATGGCGGCCCCGTGCGCCTGCTGGTGCCTCATCTATACTTGTGGAAGAGTGCCAAGTGGGTAACAGGATTTGAATTCATGGACGAGAACCACCCCGGGTTCTGGGAGGAAAATGGCTACCACATGCGGGGAGATCCCTGGGCAGAGGAGCGCTTTGGCCGACCGGATCCGGTCCGGATGCGCCGCGGACCTCGGCGCTAGGCATTGTCCGGGGTAGCGGAGGCACTCAGAAGGCGGAGGGTTTCCAGTCGCTTTACCGCGGAGAATGCAGAACGAACTGAGAGTACGCGGAGAACAACCTGAGTTTGCAGCGAAAATGTTTCGCAGTTTTCATATTACCTGCCTGCCGCCAATCCACCACAGCCACTGTCAACGGTATTGCGCACTCTCGAGTGGCTCGCCCTTTTTCTGCGTGAGGGCGCCTCGACACCCCAAACATTGGGAAACATCCCGCTGTCGCTGTCGTTCCGTTCTTCGGGAGCGGTAAGAAGCATCAGGACTCGATGCTTCTGGGCCACCTTCGGCACTCAACTGTTCTCCAACCAGAAAAGTCCAGATTGGAGGCCGCTAACGCCTTGTTTTT
>JBDTRF010000092.1:0-11984 GCA_039931815.1 Gemmatimonadota bacterium | reverse complement strand
GTTTGGGCCAGGGTTGCTGCGGGAACGGCGACTTCGGCCTCGAATTGGCGAACGTCCAGCTCGGAAATCACTCCAGCGTTGAAACGACTCTGGGCCAGCGCGAGCGTCTGCTTTCTACTGGAAAGCGTTCGCTCTGCAATGGCCCGTTCCTGGTCGAGCTCAAGCAGCTGGAGGTAGCCTGATGCCACATCGCTAATCAGCGACAGGACGGCTGCGCGCTGAGCCGCTTCCTGCGATCCCAGGTCGGCATTTGCCGCCTGGACTCCTCGACGGATGCGGCCCCAGAAGTCGAGTTCCCATGCCACATCACCGGTGACCCTGATCGCGTCGAACTTGGCCGGTGGGAATGCTCCGAATGCCACCTGGTTAGTGCTCGCGCTGCCATTGGCATAAAGAGAAGGGAAGAGCGGTGCGCGAGCGATGCCGACGTTAGCTCGATACTCCCGGATTCGTGCGACGGCAGTGCGGATGTCCCGGTTCTGATTCACCGCGAGCGTAACCAGCCGGACCAGTGTTGAATCCCGGAAAAGATCCAGCCAGGCGAGATCGGAAATAGAATCGGCCCCCAGCGAACGGGAGGTCGACGTGGTTGCTGCCATCGCGCCAGAGTCGGCCAGCCGAGCGGTGGCCAGCGAATCGAAGAAACGCCGGGACGAGTCGACGATTCCGTCTGCGCCGATTCGCGTGTTCGCCGGAACCGGATCCTCCGGTCGATAGCGAGGGCCGACCGCGCAACCGCCGACGAGGAGGCCGCTCGCCAGGGTGAGCAGGCTGAGAGATCGGTTCATCGGGTTTGCCCGGCCGCGGGTGTTTCGGCCGGAACCTTCTGCCGTCCGACTCGTTCAGACATTCCGCGAATAATCATGAAGAACAACGGGATGAAAAAGATCCCGATCGCTGTCGCAAAGAGCATCCCCGAGAACACGCTGGTCCCGATGGAATGCCGGCTTATGGCTCCCGCGCCGCTTGCGATGACCAGGGGCGACACGCCGAGGATAAAGGCGAAGGATGTCATCAGAATGGGCCGGAATCGTTCGCGCGCAGCCTCTGCGGCCGCCTGCCGGATCGGCATTCCCCGGGCGCGGAGTTCGTTGGCGAACTCGACAATCAGGATCGCATTCTTGGCGGCGAGACCGACCACGGTGATCAGGCCGATCTGGAAATAGACGTCGCTCGGCTGACCCCGAAGCCAGATGCCGAGGAAAGCTCCCATGGCGCCGAACGGAACTCCAAAGATGACGGCGAACGGAATGGTCCAGCTCTCGTACTGTGCTGCCAGCACCAGGAAAACGATGGTGAGTCCGAGCGCGAGAACCAGTCCGGCCGCACCAGAGGATGCCCGTTCCTGGAATGATTGCCCGGAGTACGCTACCGAAATGCCTTTGCTGGCAAACTGCCCCTGAATGAGGCTGTCGATTTGACTGAGGACTTCGCCCGTGCTGCTTCCGGGCTTGGGGGCTCCTGTCACGAGGGCGGATGTAAACCCGTTGAATCGCGACAGCAGCGTCGGGCCGGTTCTGAACTCGGTTCGAATCAGCGATGAAACGGGAATCATCTGTCCGTTGTCCGACCGCACATACAGTCGGGCCAGGTCTTCCGGCCGCTGACGAAATTGCGGATCCGCTTCCGTCTGCACCCGGTAGGTTCGCCCGTACAGATTAAAATCGTTCACATACAGAGTCGAGAGAAATGACTGGAGCGTTCCGAAGAGTTCGTTCAATTTGACGCCGCGACTCTTGGCGGTGGCCCGGTCCACGTCCACGTAAAGCTGGGGCACATTGGCCCGGAAGGTCGTGTTCAGCCCTGCCACGGCCGGGAGCTGATTCGCCGCCTGGATAAAGGCCTGGACCTGGGGAGCGAAGTCGCGAACATCCTTGCCGGTCCGGTCCTGCAGGTTCATCTCCACACCGGCGGTTGCCCCCAGGCCGGGGATTTCCGGAAGATTGATAGCAAAGCCGATCGCATCCCGCATGCCGAACAGCTTGCCGTTTACCCGGCCAAGAATCTTATCGATGGCCTCGTCCTTACCGCGTTCGTCCCATGGTTTCACATTGGCGAAGAACACCGCGCTGTTGGTCTGACTGGCCCGACTCAGAATGTCGAAACCGGAAAGGGCCACGGTGTTTCTGATGGCGGATTCTTCCTTGAGGAAGCCCTCGATGCGCTCAACCACGGCCTCGGTGCGCTGCAGCGACGACCCATCCGGCAGCTGCACGACAATCGCGAAATAACCTTTGTCCTCCGTCGGAATGAACGCGGACGGCACTCGCTTGTACACGACAAATCCGAGCACCAGCAGGACGGCAAAAACCCCGATCCAGATCGGTGGCCGTCCCAGCACGCCGTCGACCGCACCGTGATACCGGTTGGTGACCCTGGCGAATCCCCGGTTGAATGCTCCGAAGAACCCGGTCGTGTGGGTATCGTTCGCTTCCTTGAGGAGAATCGCGCAAAGCGCAGGCGTGAGGGTGAGAGCGACCAGTCCGGAAAGCACGACCGCAATGACGATGGTAATGGCGAACTGCTTGAGCATTCCACCGGTGACGCCACCCGTAAAGGCCACCGGGACGAACACGGCGCAGAGCGACAGGACGATAGCAATCAGGGCGCCGCGCACCTGGAGGATCGCGCGGTCGGCCGCGACGCGCGCCGAGACCTTCTCGGCCGACATGATGCGTTCCACGTTTTCAATCACGACGATGGCGTCGTCGACTACAATCCCGATGGCCAGAACCAGGGCGAAGAGCGTGAGGACGTTAATCGAGAAGCCCAGGGCCAGAAGGCCCAGGAAAGTCCCGATGACCGACACCGGCACCGCGAGCATCGGAATGAGGGTGGCTCGCCAGCTCTGCAGAAAGAGAAAGACCACCAGGGCCACGAGCGCCATGGCTTCCAGCAGAGTCGTGATGACCTCGTGAATGGAGGCAGTCACGAAGGGGGTCGTATCAAACGGGAGGGACGCTGAAACCCCAGGAGGGAAGGCCCGGGCAAGTTCATTAATCCGGGTCGTGACGGCATTCTTGACTGCCAGCGCATTGGCGCCTGGCCGCAGGTACAACAACATGAAAGCGGCGGGTTTTCCGTTGAGCCGGCCAGCCGCATCGTAATTGAGCCCGGCCAGCACCGACTTCCCGATATCTCTCAGCCGAATCAGCGACCCGTCCGGCTTGGCCCGAATCACGATATCATCGAACTGCTCCGGTGTCTCCAGCCGGCCCAGCGTCGTGACCGGGATCGTCAGCTCGGTGCCCCTGGGTGCCGGTTCGCGGCCCAGCCGGCCCGCGGGATTGGTCGCATTCTGCTCTCGCACCGCCGTTGAGACGTCTCCCACCGTGACCCCGAACTGAGCCATCTTATCCGGGTCGAGCTGGAGTCGCATTGAGAACTGGAGCCCGCCGAACGTGGTGGCATTGCCAACGCCAGGCACTCGCTTGAGCTCGTCCTCGACATACAACTTCAGGTAATTCGTAAGATACGCGGCGTCGTAGCGCGGGTCCGCCGAGGAAAGCGCGGCGACGGCGAGGATATCGCTGTTTGCCTTGAGGATGGTGATGCCGTTCTGCCGAACTGCTTCGGGGAGCTGAGGCTCGGCCAGCTTCACCGCGTTCTGGACGTCGACGGCGGCGAGGTCCTGGCTCCGGGTCACATCGAAATACACCTGGAGATTCATCGTGCCGTCGCCGGCATTGGCCGATGTGTAGTAGAGCAGGTCCTGGAGGCCTGAAAGCTGCGCCTCGATCGGCGCTGCCACCGCCTCCGCCACGTCTTCCGCGGTGGCGCCCGGATAGACCGCGGTTATCTGAATCGCTGGCGGCGTAATCTGAGGATACCGGGAAACCGGGAGCAGCCGGATGGAGAAGGCGCCGAGCAGGGTAATGGCCGCCGAGATAACGGCGGCGAGAACCGGCCGACGGATGAACAGGTATCGAATTTCGCCGTCGTCGTCCGGCTTTTTTTCAGAATCGGAACTCATGGCACTGATCGATTCGGTGCGGGCGTTGCTCCTGCCGCGGCCGTCGTGTCGGTGAGCGGGACAGGATGGACAACGCTCCCGGGTCCGACCTTCTGAATCCCGTCCACGATCACGCGGTCTCCGGCGGCGAGACCCTTGTCGATAATCCAGAGATTCCCGCTCCACGGCCCCGGCTGGATGTCACGCGCCGCCACGCTGTCCCCTTTGGTGACGACGAAGACGAACTGGCGGCCCAGCGATTGTTGGACCGCACGCTGAGGAATAGCGAGCGCGCTGTCACGGACGAGGCCGTGCAAACGGACCTTGACGAATTGCCCGGGTGACAGCATTCGATCGGGATTGCTGAAGGTGGCCCGGAACTCCTGAGTCCCTGTCGTTGAATCAAGGGAAGGCGCGACGAAATCCAGCTTACCGGGGCGTGGCAGCAGGGTGCCATCCGGCAGCGCAACTTCGACCAGGAGCTGGCTCCCCGCCCGCATCATGGCGCGGGACCGGGGGTCACGGTTCCACTGGAGGAGCTGCTGGGATGAGGGCCGGAAACTCACGTACACCGGATCCAGGACATCAATGGTCGTGAGCAGGTCGGCTGGGCCGGTCACCCGGGCGCCGACATCCAGCATCGTGCGACCGACTCGTCCGGCGATTTCCGCGTGAATGACGGTATCGTCGAGATTTTTTTTGGCCTCCGCCAGGGTGGCATCGGCCGTCTGGGCCTCGGCTCTCGCGTTGTCCACGTCGATCTGGGCGACGGCGTTCTGACTTACCAGTGGCTCCAGCCGATCGAGGATGCGGTGGGCGTTCTGAGATCGGGCTAACGCGCTCTGGTAGGCCGCTTCCGGACGCACCCGTTCCAGGCGATAGAGAACGTCTCCCGGCCGCACATTGGAGCCCTCCGTGAAGGGCCGGGCTTCGAGGATGCCGTCGATGCGCGATCGCACCTCGACTCGCCGAAACGGCTGTACCTCTCCGGAGAATTCGAAGAGCTCGGGGATAGATTGGGGGCCCACCGTGAAGACCACAACTTCGGTCGGCGGCGGAGCTGGCGGAGGGGCCTTGGACTTACAGCCGGCGAAGGTCGTGAGCGCGAAAAGTGCCCACGCCACTGACGGAGTGCGCGGTATATGTGACCTACTCAAGACGACTCCTTCCGTGGAACACCCGGTGGAGACCGCATCCCGGCACACCCATTCCCCACCTCCAGTCCCCGAGTTCCACTAAGTTCGCCTCGCGCGCTGTATTTCTGAAGAAAAATACGCGAAAGGCCGATCAGTATTGGGCCGATCTCACGCCTCGGCTGTGACATGTCTCACGTGTTACCAGATTCACACGGAACGCGATCGAAAATGATAAGGAATCAAGCTGGGGTTGCAAGTCAGACAGGCGGGTGGAAGGTTAGAGCTTCAATCTGGAGCAGGACCGTCGATGGGAATGAATGTCGATCCCGGATCGCTACTTTTCGGTCGGAGGAATCTGGGGAAGCCGATAGACCAGAAGCCGGTGCCCCTTTTCATAGGCATCCGCAACCAGTCCCACTTCGCCATCCGTGCCGGCGAGGCGACCGAATCCCTTGTACTCGATCTGCTGCAGGAGACGACCCTCGGGACTGACGATCTGCGCCATACGCGTCGTATCGGCCAGCGAGTAGCTCTTTACCAGCCAGATCCGATCGAGCGGTCCGCTGAACGCCTCTTCAAACGGCGGCTTGATGATGGCAAATGGGACATTCTCCGCCGTACTCCGGAGTTCCTCGGGAAAGGTGAGAAGAAATCGTTCCCGATCCTGCGGCAGTACCTGGAGCACGCGATCGGGCAAGGATTGTCCCTGTGACCACTTCCCGTCCGGCGTCCTCCGATCTATCCGGTTCTGGTTGACCCGGGCAATCCAGAGCGTCCCATCGCCAAAGACTCCCCACGCGTCCTCGCCGCTCAATGCCCTGGGTTCAAATCGTTTCCCGGCGTCGCCAAATACTTCGACGACATCCTGCGGCGCCAGCCGACCGATGGTGTCGACCGTGGATAAATCGGCGGAAATAACGACGACATAGGCCGAGTCACGATTACCGCTGCCATCGGGACCAGCTGGCGGATGTATTTGCGCGTAGAAACGCCCCTGATTGTCCCGGGCCTGGGGCATGGCGCCCCGCAGAAATGAAGCAGCCGTGATCGATCGACCGAACTTCCCATCCAGAGACCAGACGGTCACTGACCGCATGCCCCAGTCATTTACATACAGCGAATCCCCGGTCCTCGAGAGGGCGAAGGGCTCGAGATAATTCGGATGAGTGGGTCCACCGAGGATTTCGGTCGTATGATGTTCCAGGTCAGCGAGAACGACGACCTTTTCGTTCGGTGCGAGAAACGCCCACCGCTTTCCACCGAGCCACGAGGCGTGCCCGATGTACGTGTATGGAACCAACAATGTATCCACCGGCATTCCGAGGGCGGTCATCGGGACGGTGCTGTTGTCGGGACCACAGGCGGCGGTCAGGCCCGCGAGGGTGAGAATCAGGGCGCGTTTCATGGTGACAATGTAGGGGCGATTGCGATCGAGGGGAACCGGAGAAGGTTACAGGACGGTTACGAGGGGATGGCAGTTGGGACGGAAGTGCGGTTCACGGGCGATCAGGGTTCTTTCGACCGTTTAACAATTGCAACCTGTGAATGCCCATTAATGATTGCACACGTCGAGCGAGCCGGGCAACGGTTGAGTCCGGCGAGGAATCGTCGAGTTGGGCCCCGACTATAGAGCGCGGTGTCGTCAATCAGTTGATGGACAACCGTTCGCTGGCTCGGCGCTGCTCCTCCGGCCGGTTCCGTTGAGTGAAATTCTCGAAGCCCGCTGTACTGTGCCCGGTGGGTTCACTGAGCGTGCCGTCTACCTCTCCCCGCAGCGGTGAGGTCTCTGCTCCATCAATTGTTGGCGAGTATGTCTTCAAAAAGGTCGAGAGCACGGGGGTCGTTGGACTGGCCCAGCCAGAAAAGCGCTGTGCGGCGGAGCTTGGGATCGCGGTTCGACCGTGCGATGCGAATGAGTGCCGGCACGCCCCGCTCCGAATCGAGCTGAGAGAGGGCGAACACCGCGGATTCTCGTACCTCGCGGTCCTGGCCATCATCTTCGGCGAGGTCAGCGAGATCTTTGGTCGCCACGTCCCCGGCGGCCTGGCCCAGCCAGAATACCGACTGCTTCCGGGTGTCGTTCCTGACGTCCGGGCTCCGCGCGAGGCGAATGAGTTCGGGCCAGGGGGTTGTGCTGTCCGCCAGGGTAACGGCGAACACCGCATCGCTTCCCGCCTGGTTGCGTGACGTTCGAGCAAGTGAAAGCAGATAGGTCGAGGCTTCGTTCACGGAGACCTGACCCAATTCTGTCGCCCGTGTGGTGGAATCTCTCCAATGGCTCCCAACCCCGACCCGCATCCGTGTTACCGTTCCCTGGCTCAGGGTGAGCGTGACGCGAACTGGGCCGTATTCACAGGGACAGTTGCCCTCCGAATTGCCATTCCGTATGTAGTTATTGTCGCCGGTGCGAATTGAGTTTCCACCATCACCGCACACCCCAGGGCGCGCGGCGTACGTGAATCGAACCAACCCGTCCTTCGTGTCGCCAATTCTGGATGACAAAGTCTGGGCGCTCGCCAGGTTTCCGGCCATCAGTGAAATTCCCAGCAGCAGAGTTGCCGTTTTCATTTGCCACCTCCTCGTTGAGTCGCCAGGAACCAGTGACGGGCAAACGTCCCTCGTCACTGGTCGCCCGTCACTGATCAATGATCTGCTGCAGGATGTCGACCACCCGGGGATCGTTCGACTGGGAGAGCCAGAAGAGCGCCTTCTTTTTCATTTCCGGGTTCGCGTCGTTCCTGGCGATGTCCACCAGCTTGTCTATCGCGGCCTTCTCGTTGCGTTGCGAGTAGACGAAGATCAACTGCTCCTTCATGTCGGGGTTGCTCATCCGGCCATAGAGGTTGACGAGATCGGTAATGGATCCGCCATCCTGGCCCGCCCAGAAGAGCGCCTGCTTGCGAAGCTCGATCGGCTCCTTATCGTCCATCGCCACGCTCATGATCCAGCGGGAACTCTCCGCATTGCTCATCTGCGAGATGGAAAAAATCACTTTCTTCTTGAGCTCTTCATTGTTGAGCTTGCCGTAGAGCGCCTGGAGATACTGGGCATTCTCCGGGCTATTGGACTGGCCCAGCCAGAAGATGGCCTGCTCCCGGACTTCGTCCGACGCATCGGTCCGTTCGGCATACGTGCGCAGGGCCTGGGCCGCGCGGCCGTTGTCTACCTGGGAGAGGGCGAAGAGCGCCTTCTTCTGCAGCTCTACATTGGTCGAGGTCCGCAGGATCGAATCCAGGGCTGTGACGGCGCGCTCAGTGCCAACCTGCGACAGCCAGAAGACAGCCTGTTCGCGTACTTCTTCATCCGGGTCGTTGCGCGCGGCGGCAAGGAGAATGTCTTCAGTTTCACTCGTCTGCTTCTGCGAAACCAGGAAGATCGCCTTTCGACGAAGCGCGACGGAGCAGTTATCCCGACGGGCCAGCACTCTGCGGAGCAGGGGTACTGCGCGCTCTTCATCCATCTGGAGAACGGCATTCAGGGCGGCGATCTTCATATCCTCGTCACCGCAGGACGCTGTCGTGACGGTAGTACTGGTGCGATTCGAGCCGGCATTCGTATCCGTACCGGTTATGGTCCTGGTTTCTTCGGAAATTACCCGGGCACACTCTTCATCACCCTGCTTGGCCAGCTCGCCGCAGATGCGGGTGGCGAGTGTGCGGGGATCGGTTTCATCCGCGGCATCAGGGAATCGAACCCGCTGAGCCTTGAGAACCTCACGAGCCTGGCGAAGGTTGCCGGTCGATCCGGCCCGGTACAGTGAAAAGGCCTCCCAGTAGTAAGATTGCGCCGCGTAGCCCGAGCGGGGGTACTTCTCATGGACCTGGCGGAAGAGCGTCGCCGCGCGGGCAAAATCCCCTCGGCGCAAAACGTCGCGCGCATTGCGGTAGAGAGAATCCGCCGGATCGTCGGGAAGCCAGGAGGTGGGAGGAAGTTGACGCAACGCGTCATGGGTCTCCACCTGCATGCCGGTGGATTCCTGCTGGGTTGAGCCACCCGTCACGAGGACGGGGAGGGCGACGGCGCCAAGGGCGAAGATCAGGGTAGTGACACGCATTTGCGATTCTCTCCTCAAAGGCCGACCGGGGTCTGCCCGGCCGGAACGGCGGAATTGATGCGCGACAAGATGCCGCTCTTCTCCAGTCCCTGGTCGATGAATCCCGCTTCATCGCGGGCGGACCTGGTATTCGTTAACTGAGAAATCTCCGCGAGCACCAGTTCGAGATCTTCCAGCAGTGGTTTGATCTTCGGATCCTGCCCGGCTGGAGAGTCCATTAACAGCCGGTTTGACGAAAGAAGGTTGCGAGCCCGTTCGGTTGACGCACTGTCCACTCCACCGTGCTTGAGATCCGCACGAAAGCTGGTCAGGAACTCTTCGGTTTCACCCAGGTACTGGACCGCGGCGATGTGATACGCGCGGTCGGTGCTGCCCGACGGGGTCGTCGTATCCGGTTGTTGCGCCACATCGGCTCCACTTGATCTGCCGGCGGACTTCTGCCAACCCCGGCCGATCAGAATTCCCAGCACCAGTACCGCCGCCGCTGCAAGTCCGTACCAGAGGAGAGGTCGGCGTCCGCCCTTCGCCCTGGTCATCCTGGCGGTCCGGTTGGCCGTGATGGCCATCCACATCGCGTCCCGCGGAGTCTCGGGAGGCAGATTGTACTCGTTGGCCGCGTCGCGCAGCCGATCTTCCAGTTTGTCGTCCATCATGACACTGATTCTCCCGCAAAATCCGCCAGCATTTCGCGCAGTTTCGCGCGGGCGCGGAACAGCTGAGCTTTTGACGTTCCGGACTGTACGCCGAGGGCGGTGCCGATCTCCTCGTGGGTATAGCCTTCCATGTCGTGCATGACAAACACCGTTCGATATCCTTCCGGCAGCCGGTCGATCGCTTCGCGCATGCGAGTCCTGAGGTCAGGTTCGGTTCTGCGTTTGCCGCCGGTCACCATAGCCGCTTCATCGAGGTGGGCTTCGCGGGTCCTGAACCGCTTCACTTTTCGCAATCCGTTCAAGGCGACCGACAGCGCGATCGAGGTGATCCAGGTGCCCAGCGCGGACTCTCCGCGGAACGTGTCCAGCCGGCCAAACACCCGGATAAACGTCTCCTGGACAAAATCCTGGGCCAGGTCGCTTTCTCCGGCCAGCCGGTAAGCCAGCCGGAAGACGCGGTCGACATACGCGTCGTACATCTCGCGCTCGGCAGAAGGGTCTCCCGCCATAACCCGTTGAATCAGGCTGTTTTCAGTCACAGGACTCCAGGAACAGCGGGTTCACCATGTCGGTCAGCCATAGGACAACGAGGTCGGGGAAAGGGTTGCTCAATGGGCGGATAGGCGGCAAGGGAATGGCGGAAACGAATGAAAGCTGCTGGATCCGATTTGCAGTCGAAAGAGGTATTCCGAGTGCTCAGGCGGCCGCGGGTGGAATGCAAGAGCGCTCATCGTAGCTTCGGCCTGCCGACCTCTATCGGTTGTGGCTTCAGGTTGAGATAACCGATCGACGATATCGGTCCGCCCTTCCGCCCTTGCAACCCTTCTCACCAAGTCTGCATCAAATAGCACACAACCTCACTGGGCAGGACCAAATGGTACTGATGGCCGCCAAACTCACCAATCGAAACATCGAGATGGTTAACGAAAAGGCTCAATCTGTCGGTGAAATTCGGGAGCCCACTTCTTCGGATCCTTTAGGATATGGTCGGGAAACGGTCTACCTGGTCAGGCCGATGCCATCGGTCCATCGGGTCCGGGATGTCTGAGCCAGCCGGGTGCTGGTTCAGATACCCGGTGGTCTAGGCCAGTTTGCAAGTCGTTCCACTGCATAATGATAGCCTGCTTCAACGATCGAGTCGATCGACGCCATCGCGAAGGTATCAAACGCCCCGGTTGGGGGCTCCAGGTACAACTCCACGGCTCCGCGACCCTGCTTGCCCGCCCGAATACTTGCCAGCACCGAGGTCCGATAGAGAATCTGAAAGAGGCTGGGAAATCGTTTTAGGTCGTCCACCTTTCGCCAGCGATTCAGGAGCATCTCCCATGGGCTCGGGGCGAGCTTGAGACGCGAATCGACCACCAGATCGACATTGGGCGACACATCCACCGCGATGATGGCGCTGTCCCCGAGGGCGCGCATTGCCGCGACAGGAACGTTGTCGAGTACCCCCCCATCCACGAGCAGGTCGCCATGATCCCCGATCACCGGAGGCGCGGAGCCGGGAATGGAGATGCTCGCGCGAAGCCAGCGACGCACCGGTCCTTCGCGATGAACCATCAATTCCGCCCGACTCAGGTTGGTCGAGACGCAAAAGCAGTTGAGCCAGAGATCTTCCAGCCGCCGGTCGGCGAACATCATTTTGAGCATGCGGCCGGCCGCGCGCCCGGAAAGAAGTGAGATCACTGGTACAGTGAAATCCCGATGGGGCCGGTAGCCGACCCACCCGTGCCGGTTCAAATCGAGCATTTCATCGGGCCCAAGCCCGCTCGCATACTGGGCCGCGATGACGGCTCCCATACTCGCGCCGCCCAGTCGATCGATGGGAACTCCCGCCTCTTCCAGCGCGCGGATCACGCCGATATGCGCAAATCCGCGAGCCCCACCTCCCCCCAGCACCAGCGCGATCGCTCGACCCGCGAGATGGCGAGCCAGGCGGGCATGATCTCCGGCGTGATTCACTCGGAGATGGTGATGAGTGGTGAATTCCCCCAGCGCGAGGAGTCGATCCGTGCTGGTGGGAACAGGGTCCTGATGGAGCACTACCAGCTCCTGGTCGGCCGCGCCGCCGATGACCGCCGCGGAACCGCGGGGGCCGTAGACCTGCTCGGGCGCCGCAGTGCCGGACCTGAGCGCCACGTGCAGGATACGATCTGCCTGGCTCAGGCATCGCAAGGTCCATGGCGTCA
>JBDTRF010000091.1:0-12294 GCA_039931815.1 Gemmatimonadota bacterium | reverse complement strand
ACCAGTCGCGATGACAATCACCCAGCACGAGAAGCAGCAGGTCGAGCGGGCGAACGCCAACGGTCGCCAGCCCGTTGTCTTTGTCCACGGACTCTGGCTCCTGCCCAGCAGCTGGGACCGCTGGGCCGCCATGTTCGACGAGGCGGGATATACCTCACTTACCCCTGGATGGCCCGACGATCCTGAGACTGTCGCAGAGGCGAACGCGAAACCCGACGTCTTTGCGCACAAAACAGTCGGGCAAGTGGCCGATCATTTCGCCGAGATCATTGGCGAACTCAAGCGGAAGCCGGCAGTCATCGGGCATTCGTTTGGAGGTTTGCTGGCCCAGATCCTCGCTGGTCGAGGCCTGGCCTCCGCCACGGTGGCCATTGATCCGGCGCCATTTCGCGGTGTGCTTCCCCTCCCACTTTCCGCGCTTAAATCCGCCTGGCCGGTGCTCGGCAATCCCGCCAACCGCAATCGCGCGATACCACTCACCTATGACCAGTTTCGCTATGGATTCGCCAATGCGGTCAGTGAGGAGGAAGCGAAACAGCTCTACGAAACGTATGCGGTCCCGGCGTCAGGGGCGCCGCTCTTCCAGGCAGCGACGGCCAATCTCAACCCGTGGACCGAAGCGAAGGTCGATTCGGACAATCCTAATCGAGGGCCGCTCCTCTTCATGTCGGGCGAGAAGGACCACACAGTGCCCTGGGCCATCGCCAATGCGTCGTTCAAACAGCAGCAGAAGAATCCCGGGGTCACCGAGATCGTGGAGATGAAGAACCGGGGGCATGCGCTGACGGTAGATACCGGCTGGCGGGAAGTCGCGGAGACGGCGATGGCATTTGTCAGGCGGTTCGTCTAACGAGGGAAAGCAGAGCAGTCCTCCCTCTCCCTGACGGGAGAGGGAGTTGAAACACCTCACGGCGCGTAGGGATCCTCCACCCGCTTGATCGCCGGCACCGGCCGCGCCTGCCCCGATGCATTCTCCCCCCGCACGCGCTGACCCAGCTGGGCCGTAAAATACGCCATCACGTTATCCGGCTTCATGCGACGCGTGGCGTGGAGCGCCTTGAGCACATCCTCGTCCCGCCGCCCATCGATCAGGTCTTTAATCGCCAACGAGGTAATCGATCGGTCGAGCGAACGGAGCTGCCGAGCCACTGCGGCATCGAGTGGAAGATCCGTTTCGGGGGGAAACCGCTCCACGCCTTCTCGACCGGACAAGACCGCGGGTCGGGGAAACCGGACGAAGACCGGCTGGGTGAAATGGGGATGACGAACCATCAGCTCGCCTTTGGGCATGGTGGCGAGCTTGATCTTGGTCGCGGCCGAGATGGTGGCGTACCCCGGCGTTGCCAGCTCGTCCATGTCCATTCTGCCGTAGAGTGACGTCCCCGCGTTCCCGACCACGCGTCGCATGACCTGGGAGCGGAACTGCTGCGCCGAGAAGAGGACGAGCCCCAGGTATCGGCCTCGCTCGGAGAGATCGAGCAGCATCTTCTTGACGTACGTCTCCGGACCATCGGCCGGCGCATACTTGTTGAGCTCATCCACGAACACGACGACGTGATCCACGCCGAGTTCGCGGCGCTCGAGCTGCTCCCTGAGTCGGGAGACCACCCGGGCAAAGACGAGATCCTGGGCCAGGGGATCGAGTCCCGCAATATCGATCACATAGACCCCGCGGTCTTCGAACCGGCTCCAGGGGAGATCATTCACCCGGCCGTCGTCAGTCACCAGCCCCTTGGACCGGACGCTGATATTGGAGAGCCGGTTGCGTACCTTGCGAATCGTCGCCAGATGGTGCGTCCGCCAGACTTCCCCGCCCCGACCCAACGCTTCCATGAAATCGAAAATGGCCCGGAAAAACCCTTCCAGGTCCGCGAACGTCTGGACCTGGAATGGCCGATCCCTCAGTGTCGGATCGTCGAACTTCTTTCCCACCACCCGCTCGGCGAGAAAATCGATAAACGCGTCCGCCTTGGCATCGATGTCATCGCGGTTGAGGACGACGTCGGCGTAGTCGAGAACCTCGCGCAGCCCCCAGATCAGCGGCTCGGTGTTTTCCGAGAGCGCTTCGTGAGTGCGGAGCGTGTTGAGGTTCGCACCATCCGCTTTGTACGGCGCGTAATAGCGGGCGTTGGCGAAGGCTTCAGGAACCAGCCCCAGGCGGTCATAGAGCTTCCTGTCCTCCTCGGTGATGGCACAGGGCTGATCGAGGAAGAGCAGATCGGGGCCTTTGACGTTGAAACAGACGGCCGCGATCGAGCCCTTGTGTTTCGGGAACGTCTGGAAAATGCTGTTGAGGATGAATTCAACCGCACTGGTCTTGGTCGCGAGGCCGGAGACCCCGGTGATGTTGAGATGCGCGGCTTCGGGTCCCAGCAGGAAATCCGCGTCGAGATAGACCGGAGAATCGAGCCCGCCGGCACGATATGCGCCAATCGGGATACCGGTGGATTCTTCGCCTGCCGTGTATCCATCCATCCGAAGCGCGGTCGCGACATCCTCGTCTCCGGCCAGGAACACCGGGGCGAGCGGAACCGGCTGCAACGGTTCTTCCGGCGTTTGACGCAACACGGCTGCCGCGTACAACCGGATCTCCGCGCGGTCAGTGGGCTGCGTGCCAACTCGCGCGGGATCCCCGTCCGCCCCGATCACGTCGTGCATGGGGGTCACCAGGTCGGAATAGGCAAAAGCCTCAGTCACGATCCCGTGGACGGTCCGGCCCGGGGCCTCCACCTTGACGATGGCCCCGATGCCGACCGGAGATTCCCGGGCGGTCCAGAAGAAGAATTGGTAGGGAGTGGATGGCTTGAGTTCGGTCGCGACCACGCGGCCGACGGGTTGTTCGTGGGGCATGAAGGAATTTAACACGAATTGTTTCTGCGGGCGTCCGCGCCAACCGCGCCTGGATCCCTTAGCCCGTCTTCAAGAACATCTCAACGGCGCGAAATCCATACAGCAATCGATCCCACCGGGCGTCGGGCGTGCTCAACGGCGCCCGCTCGGCCAGGAGCCATCGACTGATCTGGTCGGCCGCTTCCACCGTTCGCCGGGTAGGCGCCGCCTCGATCCGGATCAAACCGAAAAACACATCATGTCCTTCCCACGGCCAGAGACGAAGCGCCCAGGAGAATACCGGCGCAACCTGGCTCGGAGCCGGCGCGAACACGGACGAGCGGGATCCGCACGGCATTTGGAGATAGCGCTCAAGGTCGGCCCCCTCGAACGGCAGAATCGAGTGACTCTTGACGATGCCGATGGTCCAGGGATCATTCGCCCACGAGGGGGAGGCGGTCAGGGAGCCATCGACCAGGAGCCAGTCACCATCGTTCCGTTGATACTGTGCTCCGACCTCGATCTCAAGCCGACCTCGTTCCCGATCTACCGCTCGACGCACCGCAGTGAGATCACGCAAGGGATGGATTGGCTCCTGATCGTCCAGCGGAATCTGGTGCAGTCCTTCGAGTGCATCTCCGGCCGCTGCCAGCACGACGGGACGCCCCACCGCCAGCCTGCGGAACCCCTGCGCCACTGTTCGAAGCTGCCGATCACGCCTCTCTCGTACCGCGGCGGCGATGGTGGCGATGACCAGCGGCGCTACCCCATGGTGGGCGACGATATCGTACCGCTGGATTCCATCGAGAAACGCCACGGCGGCAGGCCACGGCTCGGCGTCGCCAACATCATGGACCATGAGCCCGGGATCTTCTTCCAGTCGAGCGGGTCGAATGGACGCTTCCTCCATGCGTCCCTCACTCGCTTCGGGAATCCAGCTCGCGGCCGTCAGCCCCTTCGCAACGACCAAGGCCCGAATACGATGAAGAGCCTGCGCATTCATGGAGGTTACCGGGAGCGCAGTGGCGAGGGGAATATCTGGCGGGGGTTGACGAGTGAAATTTGACGATCCGAGCTTACGATCTCCGCCCTAAATGCAGAACACTCCGACCCGCCACCACTCACCGCTGTTACAAGACGCGCTCAGCTGATCTCGAAATCTCGCTCGGCCGGAAAGGCCGGGACGTTCACCAGCCAGAATCCAGCGATTCTTCGCTTCGAATCGACTTCCACCAGCAGGTTGTCCGCGATGCGAATGACCTCGACGTCCCTCCGCGTCCCAATGCGCAGATGAAACACGGTCTCGCCCGGATTGGTGGAGACTGAAAGGGTCGTATCGATCTCAACTGACGCGATCCCGGGCTGGGAAGGACGGCTGGGAATAATGACGCGGCCTTCGCGAGCCGCCGTTGGGGCGGTGAGACCGGGTACCGTGCTTACCTCCGGCCAGACCACGACATCGAGACCTCGGACCACACCGGCCGCGACGTCGACCACGGCAATGGAACCTTCCTCGTCCGTCAGCTCCACGGTGCCGGTCAGGCCGGTCCCTTTTTCTTTTCCTTTGAAGGAGCCGGCAAGGATGTCGGTTTCGGCGTCCCACTGCCACGCGATCGTGGGAAGCTTTCCACTGAGAGGATCGATTCGTGTATCCAGAGTCATGCTGATCGCCTTCAGGCTGCCCGAGCCGACGCGAGGGTCTTGATGAACCGGAAGATCCGGTCCAGCGCATTTTCCAGTTCCTGGTCCGACACCGCGTAACTGAGGCGGACCCAGCGATCGTCCCCGAACGCTCCGCCAGGTACCAGCGCCACGCCTTCCTGCTGCATGAGTCGCTCGCAGAAGCTCATCCCGCCCACCGGTTCGCCCGGCACAATACCATCGACCCGGAAGAAAAAGTAGAATGCCCCGTGAGGCTCGACGTACTCGACTCCCGGGGCCTCCGCCCGGAAACGCTCCACCACCCGGTCGCGTCGAGCCCGGAAAGCGGCGACCATCCTGACGACGTCCTGCTCGACCCGCTCGTCGGTGAAGGCCAGGGCCGCCGCCCACTGCGCCGGATGGTTGGCGCCCGTCGTGGTATGTGATTGAAGCGCGGCCATCGCTTTGGTCAGGTGGGTGGGCGCGAGTGCAGCGCCGATCCGCCACCCGGTCATCGCATACGCCTTGCTCGCCCCGTAAATTACGACCGTGCGCTCGAGCAGCTCATCGGGCAGATCGAGGAAGGAGGCCGCCGGACCGGGCCCGTAGTTGATCCGCCGGTAAATCTCATCCGCGATAATCCAGATATCATGCTTCTTCGCCCACTCCGCGATCGCCCGAAGCTCCGTCTGAGTGTACACGGCACCAGTCGGATTGCAGGGTGAACAGAGAATGAGACCCCGGGTGAGCTTGTCGGTGCGTCGATCAAGATCGGCCACACTCACTTTAAGTCCCCATTCGATGTCGCCCGGCACCAGCACCGGTTCCGCTCGGCAGAGGTGCACAATCTGCGGGTACGACACCCATGCCGGCGAGGGAATCAGCACCTTGTCTTTGGGCCCGAACAGGCAGAAGCAGGCATTGAAGATCGACTGTTTGGAGCCGGAGCTTACCACGATGTTATCCGGATTGACCGCCCGACCGCCAGACAGAAGGGACAAGTTTCGCGCGATCGCCGCCCGGAGATCGAGAATCCCGGTGTTGGGCGGATACCTGGTCATCCCGCGCTGGATCGCCTGGGTTCCGGCCTGGCTCGCCAGGTGGGGCGTCTCGAAATCCGGCTCGCCCACTCCAAGGTCAAGCACGTCTTCACCGGCGGCTTTGCGCCGCTTCGCTTCATTGCTGATCGCGACCGTCTCCGAGGCCTTGAGGTACGCGATATTCTGGGAAAGCGGATCGGGCATGTCGAGTCCGGATGGAGTGGCAAAACAGGAACCTGAACATCGGAAGATGGCGCGGTACCGCCGCGATCCCGTCACGCAGGAACCCCGTCAGCACGCCGTAAAGTTGAATGAGTGTCGAGCGATGTCAACTCTAGCCTCAGCCTGCCTCCCGGATTACGTTTGGCTCCGAGCAAGGCATATCGCAGATCACAACAGCGGCGGCCAGTCTGGTGGTATGAAGAACGGCCTGCCACCAATGGCGATGACTACGATCCGGTCGCCACCCGTTGTCATTTCGTCATTTGCCATACCGGCCAGTAGTTTCGACGATCACACGGCACTCTTTGACAACTGAGGATGGGATGGCTGGCTTTTCTGTACTCCACGTGACCGACGCTGTCGGCATCGCACTCTCGCGCCTGGGTTTCGCCCCAACCGACCCGTACCTGGGGGAGATCGTCCCCACGGCTGCGCGCGGGAACAACCTCGTGGTGGTGACGCCGCCAGCGGCGCTCCATGCGGTCCCGGGTATCGCCGGGGCGTTAAGCGCCATGGCGGGCAACCCCCAGAGCCAGCTTCTCATCCTTGTCCCCGAAGCCGCCCTCTCCGAATGGGAATCGGTTCTTTCCCTGCTCCTCCGCGATTCCGGTCACCGCTTTCACGCCGTGCGCAGCCTGGCCCGCGCCACCCGGCATCTGCTGGCCGGCGGAGTCCAGGTCCTCCTCGCGACTCCCGACGCCGCACTCGCCCTGGCCCAGCGTTCCGCCCTCAAGCTTGAACAGGTGACGTCGCTCCTTCTCGCGTGGCCCGAAGCATGGGACAACGACGGGGCGACGACGCAGCTCATGCAGGACCTGGGGCGTGACATCCAGCGGATTGTTTACACCACGCAGCAGGAACAGGTCAACGACCTGGTCGAGCGTTATGCTCGCCGGGCACTGACCGTGGCTCCTTCCATCCACCCACTAGCTTCCCCGACCGTTCCCGCCGACGAGCCGCGCGCAAAGAGCGGAAACATCCGGACGGTGATCACGCCATGGATCCACCGGGGAACCGCGCTCAAGGAAGTCCTCGAGCTGCTCGACCCCGCGACCAGCGCCATATGGACGCTCACCGATGCGATCGAGCCTGCCCTGGCCGTGCCGGCCGGTGTGGAACACTGGCCAGGACGCCTGGGCCAGGCTGATCTGGTCATCGCCTACGATCTGCCAACTTCCACTCAACTGGGCCAGCTGGCCCAGGCCGGACCAGTAGTTCTCCTGGTGCCGCCCACCGGCGAGCAGTGGGTGTCGCGGGTGGTGCCTGCCGCCAAGCCGATCCGACTCGCCGGCGCGGCGGATCACGTCGCAAGCCAGGCGGCAACGCGACGAGCGCAGATCGCGACCGTTCTGGAAGCAGACGAGAGCGAAGCCGGATTACTGGCTCTGGCCCCGATGTTCGAACGGTACGACCCCGCACGTGTTGCCGCCGCGCTGTATCAGCTCTGGCAGGATCGCCCCGACGCCCATCCGATGCCGGTCACGCCGACGAGCGATGTCATGAACGCCGCCACCGCCCGGGTGTGGCTCGGCGTGGGGAAAAAGGACGGTGCGACGGCCAATGATTTCGTCGGGGTGATGACCAAGGAGATCCGGTTCGAGCGATCGCGGATCGGGAAGATTGAAGTCCGGGAACTGTACTCGCTGGTTGAAGTTCCCGCCTCCGACGCGGAAATGCTGGTGGGAAAGCTCAATGGCGTCACCATTCGGCGGCGGCGAATCACCGCGCGAATTGACCGGGGTGGGAAGGTGCGAGCGGACAAGAGTTGAGTGGGACCGGGACAACCGCCCATTCGAAATCGGAAGTCAGCTTCTTGATCTGGCTTCGGGCACGGCGAATATTGCGGAAGGAAACGGACAGCAGAGTATTCGGACGGATTTGCCCTACCGACCTGGCGCCAAAGGCTCCCTGAATGAATCGAGACCGCCTTCTCCTGGTACGACGGTTAAACCTGGTTGAAGCAAGGTTTGCGGAAGCTGACGCTTGAGGGATCCCCCCAGGGCCCGTGTCCCCCGTTCCTGGTTATTTATTTTTCTTATTGACCAGGTCCTTCAGGCTTTTCCCGGCGCGAAACGCGGGAACGATCGTAGACTTGATATTGATCGACTCGCCGGTCTGAGGGTCTCGTCCGCGGCGCGGTGCCCGACGGCGTGCTTCAAAATTGCCGAATCCGGTAATCTGGACCTTGTTCCCCTTCCGCAGTTCCTGGCCGATCAACCCGCTGGACCCGAAGATCGCGTCCACCATTTCGGCCGCGTGGGTCTTCGACGTCACAAGTCGCTTGGCGAGCGCCTCGACCAGGGCCAGCTTGTTCACGCAACACCCCTTGGTAGTTGAATCAGCAGGAGATGAGAACCGGTCTGCGTTTGGTGTGAGAGGACTCGGGCGGAGGAATATGAGACCCTACCCCGGAGAGGGCAAGATGCATAAGTTGCAGAACAATCACCAACACACAGATTCTGGCACAATCGACAAAGACGGCCCCCGTGGAAACTGCCATGCCGCACGATCCAGGGCATGTTTCGCGAGACCCGTTCCATAGTCCTGTTTCCTGTTCCCTGATAGCCGCCCTCAACTCCGTCCCGGACCCTGAATCCCGATGTATCACGGCTCGCACCCCGGCTCCATCGAGGTCATCTGCGGTGTGATGTTCAGCGGCAAGAGTGAGGAACTCATCCGCCGCGTCCGTCGAGGCGTGATCGCGCGCCGCCGGATCCAGGTCTTCAAGTCGCACCTCGATGCCCGCCACATGGGCCTCTTCTCAGTCGCGAGTCACGATGGCACCGAGTTCGAAGCGACCCCGGTCGATAGCGCCGCGGAGATCTTTCGACTGGTTCGGCCCGAGACCGAGATCGTGGCGGTAGACGAGGTCCAGTTCCTCGACGACGGCATTGTCGAGGTGGCCAATGCCCTCGCGACACGGGGATCGCGATTGATCCTCGCCGGGACGGATACGGATTTCCGGGGCGAGCCCTTCGGCCCGATGGGAGCGCTCATGGCCGTCGCCGAGCGCGTCGATAAGCTCAATGCGATCTGCGTGGTCTGCGGCGACCTGGCTTGCCGGAACCAGCGCCTGGTCAACGGCCGGCCCGCCCGCTACGACTCGCCCACGATCATGGTCGGCGGACGCGAAAGCTACGAGGCCCGCTGTCGCCACTGTCATCGCGTCCCCAGGCAGAACGAAGACCAGACGGCAATGCTCTAGCAGCGGGATCGGCATCGGGCAAGCGAAGCTGAGAACCCGCCGAATAGAGTGTGAGTCATCAATCTGACGAAAACCCTGATGCTCGAACCTTCCCGCATGCGTGTCAGATTCCTCCGATTCAACAGCGCGACCAGGGAGACCACGCCGTTCCCGTGTCGCGGCCCCGCCGCCCCCCTGCCCCGCCAATGTTGAGTATTGCCCTGACGGGAAATATCGCGGCAGGAAAATCCACGGTGGTCGAACTTTTCCGCCGCTGGGGCGCCACGATCATTGACGCCGATCAGCTGGTTCGGGAAGCGCAACAGCCAGGGACCGAGACCATGAACGCCATTATCCGGCGGTTTGGGAACACGGTTCTTTACCCCGATGGTACACTGAATCGTCCGGTGCTGCGCGAGATGGTCATGGCAGACACGCTGGCCCTCGCCGACCTCAATGCGATTGTCCATCCCGCGGTGTGGCGGGGACGCGAACGGATGATGGCCCAGGCGCGCGAGCGGGGAGATCGAATCGTCATCAGCGACATTCCCCTCCTTTTTGAATCCGCCGACCCTGACCAGTTCGACGCCGTAATCCTGGTTGATGCCCCTGAATCGACTCGGCGAAGCCGACTGGAAACGACCCGCCGCATGACGACCGAGGCCGCGACCCACGCCCTGGCGGCCCAGCAGGCCTCGGAACCCAAACGCCGGCGAAGCGATTACGTCATCGATAACGATGGAACGCTCGAAGAACTCGAACAGCAAGCGCGCATCATATGGGACGCCTTGGTGCAGAGGGCGAAAGGTCGGGGGTTATGATTGGGGTCGAGTGAGGATTGTCGAACTTGGATGATACAGTTTTACCGTCGTGGCGACGGTGAATCCCGAGTGATCGATCGACAACCTTAAAGCAGCACTCCAGGGCCATGAATCGATCTTTCCCTGGATCACAAATCGCGCCTGTGTTCATATCTTGATTTCACGCCCATCTCCCTCTATCCTCCTGCCGCACCGCTCACCTGGAGATCCACCGTGGCCAACATCCCCGAAAACCTCCTGTACACGCAGGATCACGAATACGTCCTTAAGACCACTGACGCGTCGACTGTCGTCATCGGTATTACTGACTATGCCCAGGGGGAACTGGGAGACGTGGTATTCGTGAACCTGCCCAAGGTGGGAGAGAAGGTCGCCGCTCATGCCGTGTTCGGGACCATCGAGGCGGTCAAGGCCGTTTCGGAGCTGTTTTCGCCCGTGGCCGGGGAGGTCGTGGCGGTCAACCAGGGACTGGATGCAAGCCCGGACCTCGTGAATCGCGATCCGTACGGCGAGGGATGGATGATCAAACTCAAGGTGAATGACCCTGGCGACCTCAACGGGCTCCTGGCGCCGTCGGTATACCGGTCCCAGATCGGCGCCTAGGTCCATGATCCATGCAGTCCAGTGGAAGCGCCCCGGAAGCTGTCGGGGCGCTTATCTTTAGGGAAACCTCTCCAGCGCGACAAAACCATCGAGCCTGACACATCGGTCCCCGACGGTCCGTGCCCGCCTGCGCTGGCAAAAAACTGTAAGGAAGCGACATGCCGAAAACGACGACCGCACCTGGACAGAAGCCCGCCACCACCAACCGCGCGAACTCAGCGCCGGCGGCGGACTTTCTCGCGGAAGATCAATTCGTTTCCCGTCACATCGGGCCCCGCCCGGCCGATGTCCGTTCCATGCTTGAGGTCCTCGGCTTTCCCACCCTCGATGCCCTGATTGACGCCATCGTGCCCGAGGATATCCGTCTGCGGCGGCCGTTAGCGCTCCCCGCTGCGCGAACGGAACGCGAAGCCGTCGCCGACCTCCGCCTGATGGCCGGGAGGAATCTGATCTTCCGCTCCTACCTCGGCATGGGCTACAACGATACCGTGACACCGCCGGTCATCCTGCGGAACATCCTGGAGAATCCCGGCTGGTACACCGCGTACACCCCGTACCAGGCGGAGATTGCCCAGGGTCGTCTTGAGGCCCTTCTGAACTTCCAGACCGTCGTCTCCGACCTCACCGGCCTGGAAATCGCCAACGCGTCGCTCCTCGATGAAGGAACCGCCGCGGCTGAAGCACTGCATCTGACCCACGCGCTGAGCGCGAAAACCGGCATGCTGTCGTTCATGATCGACGAGGCCTGCCATCCCCAGACGATCGCCGTGGTTCGAACCCGGGCTGAAGCCCGGGGGATCGATATCATCGTCACGAATCCGCGCGGATTCACCTTCACGGACAGCGTGATCGGCGCGCTCATCCAGTATCCCGCCACCGACGGCGCCGTCGAACATTGGCGGGCCTTCTGCGACAAGGCGCACGAGGCCGGCGCCCTGGTCACGGTCGCGACCGACCTGCTGAGTCTCGTGCTCCTCGAGGCCCCTGGAACCTGGGGCGCGGACATCGCGGTGGGCAACAGCCAGCGATTTGGCGTGCCTCTGGGGTATGGCGGCCCCCACGCCGCCTTTTTCGCCACGCGTGACGCGTACAAACGAGTCCTCCCGGGGCGCATCATCGGCGTCTCCCGCGATCGTGCCGGACGACCCGCGCTTCGCATGGCGTTACAGACCCGGGAACAGCACATCCGCCGGGAAAAAGCGACCAGCAACGTCTGCACTGCCCAGGTTCTGCTCGCGGTTATCGCCGGGATGTACGCCGTGTGGCATGGCCCCGAGGGGCTGACTCGGATCGCCCGGCGGGTGCATGGCCTCGCAACCCTCCTGGCCGACGCTGCGAAGCGATTGAATCTGCAGGTCGTCCACCAGCATTTCTTCGATACCGTCGCGCTCGAAGTGGGGACCGGCGCCCAGCCGAAAATCCTCGAAGGCGCCAGGGCTCGCGGGATCAATCTCCGGAAACTTTCGCCGACGCGTCTCTCGATATCGCTGGATGAAACCACCACGTTGACCGATGTCCGCGACCTGGTCGAGGTGCTGGCTCTGGGACAGCCGCTCTCGTTCGACCTTGACCAGCTCGCGTCTGCGGTGACGAGCGCGATTCCAGCCGGACTCAACCGGACCACAAAATTTCTCACGCATCCCGTGTTTCACAAACACCGGAGCGAAACCGAGATGCTGCGCTACCTCAAGATGCTGGAGGACCGCGATCTCTCCCTGACATCCGCCATGATCCCCCTCGGCTCCTGCACGATGAAGCTCAATGCTACGAGCGAAATGATTCCCGTGACCTGGGCTGAATTGGGGAAACTCCATCCGTTCGCACCGCGGGAGCAGGCCCGCGGCTACCAGGAGCTCTTCAGCGCGCTCGAAGCGGCCCTCGCCGAGATCACCGGGTTTGCCGCCGTGTCACTCCAGCCGAACGCGGGGTCGCAAGGGGAATTCGCCGGCCTGCT
>JBDTRF010000090.1:0-12383 GCA_039931815.1 Gemmatimonadota bacterium | reverse complement strand
GCCCGGGCCCGATGCACCGTGGCGCGCGCCCATCGCCATGATTGTCGCGGGACTGGCAGGCTATGCTGTCGCCAATGGCATCGTGTTTCGGCCGCATCGGTTTATTGAACACGTCAAATTCCTGCTGGATTTCGAACACACCTTCGTGAACGTGGTTCACCTCGACGTGGTCCGTCCCAGGTCGGCCGCGGGATACCTCATGGTTCTTCGTGACGTCACGATGGCGGTATACGAATCGATGGGTCCGGTCTTCCTGGTGGCGGCACTGGCCGGGATCGTGGCCCTCTGGCGGACGACGCGCTTTGCCTGGCTCCTGGTCGCCATGCTGCTCGGATACCTCCTGCTGGTCATCGCACCCATCCGACACATGCAGTATCGATGGGCCATGGTCCCGGCGCTCCTTCTCGTGTTTTTTGCGGCGAGGCTCCTGACCCTGGGCCTGCGGAGCGCGGGGGTACGAAAGTACGCCGCGGTGGCCGCCACCGTGGTGGGACTGGGCTGGCTTGCGGCCTGGGCGATCGACATGCGCTACCAGGTCTGGTTCGATGCGCGGAATGGGGCCAGCGATTGGCTGGAACAACACGCCCGGCCGGGAGACAAGGTGGCGTTCTTCGGTTCGGTGGGCCAGCTGCCACGGATCCCCCGGGACGTATTGCCGGTGCGAATCGAGGACGATTCACTCGCCTCACAACACCTGATCGAGAGCGGCGTGAGATTGGTGCTGGTCATTCCGGACTATTCGAGTCGTGGCGGACTCGAGCGGAGTCAGTACCTGCCGCTTCGGACCTACAACCAGTTGCGGGACGGAAGCCTGGGCTTTTCCCAGGCGGCCCATTTCAAGACGGAGCCAATCCTGGGACGGCATCTCTACAATCTGCCGATCGTCAATCCGCCGGTCCAGATCTACGAGCGAACCAGGTGAAGGATGTTGAGCGGGTTTCTCCCCTCCCTGCGCTTCGCGACGCGGCCTGGTTTGCCCTCGCCGCCGGCCTTCTCGAGGCGGCGCTGCTGCTGGCTCATGGTCGGCTGATTCACGGATTCATCTACCTGAGCCCTCACCTGGTGTGGATGGCACCGCTGTCGAACCTGGCGTGGTTCGGCATTCCGGTAGCATCGATCCTCCTGCTGAGTCGGGTTGCTCCGCGCCTCGGGACGATGCGGGCGACCTGGGGGATCTGTCTTTTCCTCGCGGCGTTGTCCATCCTGCTCCTACCTTCGCAACTGCACTGGATCGCCGCGGTCGGCCTGGCACTCGGCATCGCGATCCAGGGAACCCGAATTCTTCTCGCGCGCCGGACGGGGTTTGATCGCCTGGTTCGACGAACACTTCCGCTCCTGGTCGCGGGCGTGCTGGTGGCGGCGATGGCGACCATTGCCTGGGGCACGATTCGCGAAAGACGACAAGCACGACTGATCGGGCACGCCCGGGAGGGCGCGCCTAACATCATTTTCATTGTGCTCGATACCGTGCGGCGGGCCAGTTTGAGCCTGTACGGGTACAATCGTCCCACAACACCAGGACTGGAACGGTGGGCAAAGCGCGGGGTGCTTTTCCAGCATGCCTTTTCAACGGCCTCCTGGACGCTGCCCTCCCATGCCAGCATGTTCTCCGGCCGATTCCCCAACGAGATGTCTGCGGCCTGGCTGACGCCTCTGGATGACAAGCAGCCTCTTCTCGCCGAGCGCCTGCGTGACAGCGGGTACCTGACCGCCGGATTCGTGGCTAACCTGCTGTACTGCAATCGAGAATTCGGGCTGGCTCGCGGGTTTGTCCACTACGAGGATTACCAGATAACCCCGGGCGAGTTCCTGGTGAACTCATCCCTGGGCCGGGCACTCTCGGAGAGCCACTTCCTTCGACGAGTGACGGGATGGTACGACATCGCCGGCCGCAAACCGGGGCGAAAAGTCACCGACCAGTTCCTGGCCTGGCGCGAGGCCAACGGCACCCGGCCCTACTTCGCATTTCTGAATTATTTCGACGCGCACCAGCCCTATTTTCCGCCCCCTGAGCTGGCTTCTCGTTTTGGGCCGACCGAAGGCAGGAACTACGACCTCCTCGAGCTCAGACCCTACATGGGGAAAATCGAGGATGCTGCCGAGAAGCTCACGCCCACGCAGGTGGCGGCGGAGCGCAACTCCTACGACGCCACCCTGGCCTACCTGGACCAGGAACTTGATCGGCTCCTGACCACGCTGGACCAGGATGGATCGCTCAAGAACACGATCATTGTCATCGCGTCAGACCACGGCGAGCAGTTCGGTGAGCACGGCCTGTTCGACCATGGGAACAGCCTCTATCGCTTTACCACGGAAGTTCCCCTGATAATCCTGGGAAACTCACTTCCGAGAGCGGTGGTGGATAACCCCGTCTCTCTCCGGGACCTCCCCGCTACGCTTCTCGATTTGAGCGGTAGTGATGGAAGGTTGCCGGGTGAAAGCCTGCGCCCGTGGTGGACGGCTGGAGCGCGTCCCATAACCGGTCCTGTTATCTCTGAGACTGCCGGACCGAGCCCGAAACGTCGTTTTCAGGCAACAGTATCGGGTGGCTTTCACGCGATCTGGAGTCTGGACTCGGTTGAACTTTACGATTTCAGTCGAGATTCCGCCGAAATGACTAACCTCGCCACCACCCCTTCCGGAATCGCTCGATTGGGTCAACTTCGCGCCTCTCTCGACTCCGCGATTGGTAGCATGGGAAAACCCCGCTAATATCCTGTCATCCCTACGGTTGGCCCGATTCTCGCCATGTCTGCGGGTTCGACCGAACCCCATGATTCGCCTGGCAGAAAATCGGGTCTTACTCCCTGATCTTTGAGTGGGGAGCGCGTTTTCAGTTCGGAGATGTCGAGTCCTTACCTCTTGTTGCAGGATCTCTGGAGAATTGCTGCATGGCTGCAACACCCGAACTTGTTGAAAACCGTCTCCCCAGTCCCTTGCTCCTGGCGTTCTGGCTTGCGCTGGCCTCAGGATTGGTCGAAGGGTCCTGGCGGTTGTTCCAGGTCGGGGTACAGCATCAAATCATCCTCATGCCACTGCACGTCATATGGATGGCTCCCCTGGCTGATCTCCTCTGGATCGGCTTCCCTGCGCTGGTCCTCGTCGGATTGCATCGATTCTGGCCCAATGTTGTGCGATCGGGGTTCGTAATCGGAACCCTGGTCATCATCGCCGTAATGCCCCTGGTGCTGCTGGTTACCGCGATGGCCAAGATTGCGGCTGTGGTGCTGGCAATCGGGCTGGGGATCCAGTTGACTCGAATGATTCTCGCGCATCCTACCGGCTTCCGTCGCCTGGTGCATCGTACGGTTCTCCCCGTTCTTGCTGTGGTAATCCTATCGGGGGCCAGCATCGGGATCGCGCGTACGTTGAAAGAGCGCCGGGAACTGGCGGCATTGCCGTCGGCAGCCAGTGGTTCGCCCAATGTGCTTCTGATCATCTGGGACACGGTTAGAGGCCAGAATCTGAGCGTGTACGGCTATGAGCGGCCAACTTCTCCATTCCTGTCGACGCTGGCAAGCGAAGGTACCCGGTTCGATCGCGCCATAGCGACCGCGCCGTGGACCCTGCCTTCTCATGGCGCCATGTTTACCGGCCAACGGCCGCGAAATCTGGTGATCAACATCATGAAACCCATCATGGATACGTTTCCGACGCTGGCCGGAGCCCTGGCGGCACACGGCTACGCCACCGGGGGTTTCGTCGCTAATATGGCGTTTACCACGCGGGAGCACGGCCTGTCCCGGGATTTTGCCCACTACGATGACTACCCCCTGACGCTGGGGACGGTGATTGTCTCATCCCGGCTGGGCAAGGCCATTATGGACCAGGAACGCGTGCGCGCGCTTCTGGGTTACTGGAACGAGCTCGACCGGAAGAGCGCGGCCGACGTGAATGACCAGTTTTTGAGCTGGCTCGGTCAAGGCAAAGACCGGCCATTCTTCGCCTTCCTCAACTACTACGACGCTCATCGGCCCTACATTGCCGTTGAGCCGTTCAAGTCTCAGTTCGTTCGGGACAGCTCATCGCGCTTTCAGCCTCGCACCTCTCACCTGAACTTCAAGGATGCGTCCAGGGATGAGATTCGCTGGACGGAAGACAATTACGACGCCGCGCTGGCATACCAGGATGAGCAGGTGCGACTGCTGATTGAAGAACTTCGAAGCCGCGGCATGCTGGAGAACACACTGGTCATCGTCTCCTCGGATCACGGCGAACACTTCGGTGATCACGGCCGGCTGGGCCACATGAACTCGCTGTACCGTCAACTGCTCCAGGTTCCGCTCATCATGCGACTTCCCGGGCGGGTTCCGGCAAACAAGGTGGTGACGACCCCCGTTTCGCTGCGCGACCTGCCGCGGACGATCCTGTCGATTACCGGCATCGCCGACACTGGGGGCATTCCCGGGGTACCGATGACGAGATACTGGAACGGCGTGCCCAGCGACCGTTCGTCTGCCCCGGAGCCGGTGTTTTCGGAGGTGGGAACTCGCTTCGGAATGGGCCCGTATTCGCTGATCGACAGAGGGTATCATTACATAGGGTGGCAGGGACAGATCCGGGCGTCGCAGTTGTACCATCTGGCCAACGATCCATTGGAAAACGTGGATCTTGCCCAGCATCCTGAAGGCGCTGCCCTCATGCCCGCATTCCTCGAGATGGGCGTTCACTATGTCGGGAAAAGGGCCGTTGAGAAGGATTCTACCAGAAAGGCCGGCGAGGACATTATCGCGCCAGGGCAGTAGTTCAGAACCGAAGCAGGTCTCTCGCAGGTTCCGTCGCGATCATGATTCGCGACTTTAGACTGACTCGTACATCGGAGCTTTCAAGGAAATGTCTTCATCCACAGTGACTGCCCGCACATCTTCGACGACGCCTTCGGCCGAAGCCGCCGAGCGCAATCGCATGAACATCGTGATCGGCGGGCACGTCGACCACGGCAAGAGCACGATCATCGGCCGGCTCATGGCAGATACGCATTCATTGCCTGAAGGCAAGCTGGAACAGATCAAGGCGCTTTGCGAGCGTACCGCGAAACCGTTCGAATATGCCTTCCTGCTCGATGCGCTGAAGGATGAACAGGCCCAGGGCATTACCATCGACTCCGCCCGGGTCTTCTTCAAGACGGCCAAGCGGGATTACATCATCATCGATGCCCCGGGTCACATCGAGTTTCTCAAAAATATGGTTACCGGCGCGTCTCGGGCTGAAGCGGCCCTGCTGGTCATCGATGCGAAGGAGGGAGTCCAGGAGAACTCCCGGCGGCACGGGTACATGATGTCGATGCTCGGCATTCGCCAGATCGCGGTCCTGGTCAACAAGATGGACCTGGTCAACTACGACCAGAAAGTCTTTGACCAGATCGTGACGGAGTACACCGCCTTCCTGACGCAGCTCAAGGTCGTTCCGGCAGCCTTCATACCGGTAGCAGGCCGCGAGGGCGAGAATATTACCGAGAAGTCGAGGGCCATGCCCTGGTACCGGGGCAACACCGTGCTCGAGATGCTGGATGCCTTTCGCACAGAAGCGCAACCGACCGAAGCGTCCTTCCGGATGCCGGTGCAGGATGTCTACAAGTTCACCAAGCAGGGCGACGATCGGCGAATCATCGCCGGCACCATCGAGACGGGAACCGTCTCGGTCGGTGACGAGGTCGTGTTCTACCCTTCCGGCAAGAAAAGCCGGGTCAAGGCGATCGAGGGATTCAACCGAGCGCCAGCCACCAGCGCCGAGGCCGGGCAGGCGGCTGGATTCACCATGCAGGAGCAGATTTACGTTGCGCGGGGCGAGATGGCGACACTCTCGACCCAACCCAGGCCGAAAGTCACCACCAGGCTCAAGGTGAATCTCTTCTGGCTCGGCAAGAACGCGCTGGTCACCAAGAAAGACTACCTGCTGAAGCTGGGCACCGCCCGAGTTCCGATGCGATTGGAAGAAGTTCACCGGGTCATTGATGCATCAGACCTGAGCACCAAAGATCAGAAGCAGCGGATCGATCGGAATGATGTCGCCGAATGCACGATCAAGCTCAACCGCGCGATCGCCTTCGACCTGGCGGACGAGATCGCCGCGACCAGCCGTTTCGTCGTCATCGATGATTTCGAGATCCGGGGTGGCGGGATTATCCGTGAAGCCCTGCCCGACCGGCAGACCTGGGTTCGCGACAAGGTCCTGCTTCGAAACTACAAATGGGAAGCGAGCAGTGTTCCCCCTGAGCGCCGCGCGGAGAAGTACAACCAGCGCTCGACGCTGCTACTCATCACCGGCGACCAGGAGACCGATCGTAAGAGCCTGGCCAAGAGCCTGGAGTCTCGCCTGTTTGAAGACGGCAAGGTGGTCTACTTCCTTGGCATTGGAAACGTTCTATACGGAGTTGATGCCGACATTGAACGGAAGGAGGTCAATCGCCAGGAACACATGCGGCGACTGGCGGAAGTGGCCAACCTGATGCTCGATGCCGGTGTCATCCTGATCGTCAGCGCGGCGGAGCTTACGCAGGAAGATCTGGAAGTCATCAAGGCCACGGTCGAGCCCGAACGCATCGAGACGGTATGGGTCGGGGACCAGGTGACCACCGATATTACCTGCGACCTGACGCTCACCGAGCCGGAAGAAGAGCTGGAACGGGTTGACCGGATCAAGGCGCTGCTCCAGGAAAAGGGAGTGATCTTCCGTCCATGGTAAACAGCACCCAATCGGAAACCGGGGTCGCAGTATCACCGGATGCGCTGGTTCAACTCACGATGATTGCGCGAGAAGCGGGCGACGCGGCCATGGAGCACTACCACGCCGGGGTGTCCGTCACCCAGAAGGGCGACAAGGGGCCGGTCACCGCGGCGGATCATGCCGCCCACGCGGTCATCGCGCGCGCCCTGGCCGAGTGGGACACGTCCATTCCGGTGATTTCGGAAGAAGGGGACATCCCCGGTTACGAGGTCCGTAAACACTGGAAACGGTTCTGGCTGGTCGATCCGCTGGATGGCACCAAGGAATTTATTCAGCGGAACGGTGAGTTCACCGTCAATATCGCGCTGATCGAGGATGGCCGACCGGTCATGGGTGTGGTGTTCGCCCCGGCCCTCGACCTGATGTACTATGCCGGCGATGGGCTTGGTTCCTGGAGACGGGAAAGTAACTCAGCGCCGGTTCGCATTACGTCGGCTGCGCCCCACCCGGGTCACGGGCTGGTCGTGGCCGAGAGCAGGTCGCATCCTTCAGCTGAGCTGGAGGAGTATCTCAAGACCATCAACGTTGCGCGCCGGGTGCAGGCGGGGAGTTCGCTCAAGTTCTGCTGGGTCGCCGAAGGCAAGGCGGATATCTACCCTCGGCTCGGCCCCACGATGGAATGGGATGTTGCCGCCGGCGATTGCGTGTTTCGCAATTCCGCCGTGGTCGGGCAGCGTGCTTCTTCGATGGTCTATAATCAACCTGAGCTCAAGAACCAGGGGTTCGTTATTGGCTTGGAAGATGCGACACGGGTCTCGAGAAGTGGCGATGGTGTCGTGCTCTGGTTCACCGGTCTTTCAGGAAGCGGCAAGAGCACCATAGCGGCCAAGGTGGTCGAGGAGTTGAGCCGTCGAGGGGCGCAGGTTGAATATCTGGATGGAGACAATATTCGAGACATTTTCCCCAGCACCGGCTTCACTCGACCCGACCGGGACGCCCATATACGCCGGGTAGGATACATGGCGAGCCGGCTAGAGGCTCATGGAGTCATTGCTGTAACCAGCCTTGTCTCGCCTTATGCGGAGTCGCGGGAATTCGTGCGAAAGCTGTCGCGGAATTTCCAGGAGATCTATGTCTCCACCCCCTACGAAGAGTGTGAACGGCGGGACGTCAAAGGGCTTTACGCAAGGGCGCGGAGGGGTGAGATCAAGAATTTCACCGGCCTCGACGATCCTTACGAGCCGCCGGTGAACCCCGAGCTCGTCATCGACACGCGGAACACTTCGGTGGAGGAAGCTGTTAGGCAGGTGCTGGGATTGATAGGGCAGTAGGGCAGTAGGGCGGCAGGGCGGCAGGGCGGCAGGGCGGCAGGGCGGCAGGGCGGCAGCCAATATGTGCGATCGCCTTCCCGGACGCGATAAGCGATTAGCGAATGGCCTCTAACCAGCAGGGTCTATGGATCACCTGGATCAACTCGAGAACAAGAGCGTACACATCCTTCGGGAGGCGTACGCCAACTTCAAACAGCTGGGCATGCTCTGGTCGATTGGCAAGGACAGCACCGTGCTGCTCTGGCTGGCGCGCAAGGCATTCTACGGACACGTGCCGTTTCCGCTGGTGCATATCGATACCCACTTCAAGATCCCGGAGATGATCCAGTACCGTGATCGACTGGTGGCGGAGTGGAACCTGAACCTGATTTACGGTGAGAACGCCGGCGCGCTGGAGGCAAAGCGGACCTTCCCCGATGGGGCGGTCGATCGCATTACCTGCTGCGGCCTCCTCAAGACCGAGGCACTCAAGCATACGCTCTCCGGCGAGTGGCCCCGCTACCGGTTCAACCACTCCAAGAAGGCGTACGAGCGGGACACCAATACGGAACCGTTCACCGGGGTCATCGTCGGGGCCCGGGCGGACGAAGAGGGAAGTCGGTCCAAGGAGCGTTACTTCTCGCCCCGGAACAATCAGAACCTGTGGGATGTGGGCGACCAGCCACCCGAGTTCTGGAATCAGTACAAGACAGATTTCGCGCCCGGAACCCATGTGCGGATTCACCCGCTGCTCGACTGGACTGAGCTTAACATCTGGGAGTATATCGAGCGGGAAAACATCCCGACCGTTTCGCTGTATTATGATAAGGGCGAAGGTATGCGCTACCGGTCCCTGGGCTGTGGGCCCTGCACCAACCGGGTGGATTCGCCGGCCCGTAATGTCCAGGAAATTATTGTCGAGCTCAAGACGGGCAAATTCGCCAATATCGCCGAACGCGCTGGACGGGCCCAGGACAAGGACGATGGTGGTGGCCTTGAGACGCTTCGGAAAGATGGTTATATGTAAACCCTGGACCGGCGGTCCTGCCTGGGACCGAAAAGACAACGACGCTCTCCGTAAGGAGTTATTACTATCACAGCGTCCGCCCGACCTGCGTCATCATTCCAGACCGCAACCGCGATCCTCTCGGTTGCGGTCTGGCTTGCTTTGGTCACTGGCCTGGTCGAGGGGATCAGCTGGCTCATCAAGCAGCGCATCTGGGGCGAGATTATCCGGATGAGCGTCCACGTCATCTGGATGGATCCGGTAGCAAACCTGATCTGGGTCGGCCTACCCGGAGTCCTGCTGGCTCTCACAGCCCTGGCCTGCCCCAGGTGGCTCCGTTGGCGAGCCGCCATGGGGATATTGGTGTTTTTCAGCAGCCTTTCACTCGTGCTTCTCTTTACCAGTATGAACCGACTGGTGGTCCTCGTGGTCTGCCTGGGCCTGGCCGTCCGGGCCAGTCGGCTCATGACCAACCGCCGCGACTCGCTCCTTCGCCTGGTCCGTCGATCGCTTCCGGTGCTCGCGGCTCTCGTTGTGGCATGCGCTGCCGGAATCGGGGGCTGGCGTCGGTGGTATGAGTACCGTGCCCGACACGGGCTACCGGCCGCGCGGGCAGGCGCCCCGAACGTCCTGTTAATCATCCTCGATACGGTGCGGGAACAAAACCTGAGCGCCTACGGGTACGAGCGACCCACTACCCCCTTCCTGGAGCATTTCGCCGCGGAAGGTACCCGCTTCGACCTGGCCCTGGCTCCAGCGCCGTGGACGCTTCCATCGCACGGAAGCATCTTCACGGGGCGGCGTCCCACCAGCCTGGGTACGGTTCGCAACGAGCCATTGGATGACAGGTATCCAACGATCAGTGAAGCCCTGGCAGCCCACGGATATAGCACCGGTGGTTTCGTGGCCAATCTCGCCTACTGTCCAAGGGAACTGGGGCTGAGCCGCGGATTCCATCACTATGAAGACTATCCGATGAGCCTTGGGACCCTCGTTTATGCATCGCGCCTGGGCCGGGTATTGATGGAATTCCAGCGGGTGCAGAATCTGGTCGGATTTCATGATATCCTCTGGCGGAAGAATGCGGCCGAGGTCACCGGCGAATTTCTTCGCTGGCAGGAGCACCAGCAGACGCATCCATTCTTCGCATTTCTCAACTATTTTGACGCGCACCAGCCCTATATCCCCCCCGAACCTTTCCGTTCCAGGTTCACGACGATCACGCGACCATACGTTCCTCGTGACGTCGACGTAAATTTCTCCGATATGACCGGGGACGAGATCCAGTGGTCCGAGCAGCAATATGATGGATCGCTCGCGGCGATGGATCATTCCCTGGGGCAGCTCATGAGCACTCTCAAGTCTCGCGGAGTGCTCGACAATACCATCGTCATCATCACGGCCGACCACGGTGAGCACTTCGGGGATCATCGGAAGGTCTCCCATGGCAATAGCCTGTATCGTCAACTTCTTGAGGTGCCGCTGATTATCCGTTATCCGGCGCGGGTGCCCGCGGGCAGAGTGGTTTCGGAGCCAGTAAGCCTCGCAGATCTGCCCCGGACGGTGCTCGACATGGCGGCGCTCTCCGATCCCTATGGTTTTCCTGGGTATTCTCTGAATCGGTATATCAAGCACGATTCGACATTTGATCCGAATGCCATCGTGCTCTCTGAAATGCCGGCGCTCGAGCTACCGGGCGCAACATCTCTGGTCCAGGGGAACTACCATTTCATTCAGTGGTTCGAGCACCCGCGGCAGCTCTTTAACCTGGTCGAGGATCCACTGGAAACCAGGGACCTGGCAGCGACACCTGAAGGCATCAGGCAAATCGCGAAGTTCAATCGGGCCCTGGCCGAGATTCAACGAGACCTGCCAGTCAAGAAACCAGTTCGTCGACCGAGATGACTTGATTGTTCGGTTGTCCCGCGTAGCGGGCGGCGTCATCGTTCCGCCGCCTCAAGAAAAGAAGTGGCATTCCGCCGGACGGGTCCAGCGCGCTACTCCGGAGTTGGGGCATGGCCGGGCCGTTGCCGGCCAGGATCTTGGTATGGTCACCGCTTCGGTGACTCGCAGCGTGTCATCACCTCGGGCTATCCCGGGAGCCGGCCGAGAAGGATCCCAGATTTCCAAAAAGTTGAAACAGGGTATCCGTGCCCACTCAGAACGGGCGCATCTCGAGGTAACGTTGCCTGGGGCGTCACAGGCGCCTGAGCAAAGGTGAAGCCTGACGGCACCAGCAGCAGGAGAGCGAGGATGACGGGTGATCGCGCGGCGATGCTCAAGCAACTGACCATGAGCCACGTTAGGTGGGGAATGATGGATTGTTCCTTCTTCTTGGTAACTCCCCGGTCGCGATTTGACCAGATGCCTGGGTAACCTGCAGAGTTGGTCACGGGCTCATCCTCGGGTATGATTTAGGGTGCCCAACGACCTTTCCTATGTCGCGCTGCTCTTCGTGCTGTTCGTGGTCCCGCGGCTGCTCCAGCGTTTCCGGCTTCCGGCTGCTGTTACCAGCCTGGTCCTGGGCATCGGGGCCAGTGCTTTTGGCCTGTTCCCGCACGACGACACCCTGGCCCTCCTAGCCAGCCTCGGTATCGTGGCATTGTTCCTGTTTGCGGGCCTCGAAGTTGACCTGGATGAGTTGCGACCTGAGGCCAAGATTCTTGTCCAGCACCTGGTCATCTGGCTGGTGACCCTGATCGTCACCGCCGGTGCGGCCATGATGATCTTTCACTTACCCTTGCGCACCGCGACCCTCCTCGCACTCGCCATCGTCACCCCTTCAACCGGATTCATTCTCGATTCGCTGGAGAGTTTCGGACTCACGCCCACGGAGAAGCGGTGGACCAAGGCAAAGGCGATCAGCTCCGAATTGATGGCCCTGAGCGTCATGTTCGTCGCCCTGCGGTCCGGCTCATTCCAGGAACTCAGCCTCAGCCTGGTGGCCCTGGTCCTCCTGATCCTGCTCCTTCCACCGGTCTTTCGTTGGTTTGCCGTCACAATTTCGCCGTATGCCCCGCGATCCGAATTCGCGTTCCTGCTAATGGTGGCCATGGTCAGCGCCTACGTGACCCGCCATCTCGGGGTGTACTACCTGGTGGGGGCCTTCGTAGCGGGAGTGGCCGCCCGCCAGTTCCGTGATCAGCTGCCGGCGATGTCTTCCAATCGAATGCTCGCCGCGGTAGAGGCCTTCGCGTCGGTTTTCATCCCCTTCTACTTTTTCAAGGCAGGAAGCGAAATTCACCTGGTAGACCTGGGAGGCTGGTCCATCCTCGCCGGTCTGGTGATGAGTGTGGTGTTCGTCGGATTGCGGCTGGGCGAGGTGTCTCTGCACCGGCGAATCGCGCTCGGCGAGAAAGGTCAGCACGCGATGAAGATCGGGGTGGCCCTGCTGCCCACGC
>JBDTRF010000089.1:0-12394 GCA_039931815.1 Gemmatimonadota bacterium | reverse complement strand
CGGCGTTTACCGAGACTGTCTCCGGCGGCGTGCACTCGAGCTATGTCTCGCAGGGGCATGTGTACCTGACGGACGACGCCACCGGGTCGCTCCGGGTGATTGATATCCGCAATCCCTACGAGCCAAAGGAAGTTGGCCGCTGGCAGACGGAGCAGACCGAGATCGGACGTTATGTGCACGATGTCATGGTGGTCGACGGTCTTGCGTATCTGTCCTACTGGAACGACGGGCTCATCATTCTCGATGTTGGTAACGGGATGAAAGGTGGCTCGCCGGAAAGTCCCAGGCTGGTGTCCCAGATCAAGTATGACCTCGATGCCACCTACGCCAGGGTGGACCAGATCTGGGGCCTCGATGCTCGGGGAACCCACACCGCATGGCGCCACGGCAACTATGTCTTCGTTGGCGACGAGGTCTACCCCTCGGGCCCGTACAAGGGAATGAAGGACGGGAACGACCTCACCTTCGGCCGTCTGCATGTGATCGATGTCTCCGACATCAACGCGCCGAGGGAGGTGGCGTGGTACGAACCGACCGATGGCGGCGTGCACAACGTCTGGGTCGAGGGAGACACGCTCTACATGGGGACCTACCAGGGTGGCGCCCGCATGCTCGATATTTCGGGTGAGCTCAAGGGTGACCTGCTGCGCCAGGGCCGCGAGATCAGCTGGATCTCCACGGCCGACTCCATGGGCGTCAAGCCCCGGGCGACGTTTGCGTGGGGTGCCGTGGTGAAGGATGGCAATATTTATGTGCCCGACATCAACAGCGGCCTGTGGATTCTCCGGCTTCAGCCCAAGGCGGCGCGCCTGACACCATGAGGTGTTGTGCAGTGGGCAGAAAGCGGGGCTACCATCGCCCCGCTTTTTGTTTTCCTGTAACCAGCGGTTCGGCCTGAGACGCCACTCGCTTACCCTGGATCCACCTCGATCCGAGCCTCTCCCACCGTCAGCGCCCACCGGGGCGTGAGCGATTCTCCCTGCATCGTATCATCAAACCCGCGTTCCGACTTTGACATGGTGGCGATATCAAATTTCCAGACCGATGCGGCCGGAACCAGGATCAGCTCCAGCGGGTCCGCCAGGGAAATTTCCGGTGCAAAGATGGCATTCTCCGGAAAGCCCCGGGGATCCCACCGGTAATCAACGGTGAGAGTGCCTTCCGCGTGGAAGCGATAGCGTTTCTCGATCCGGAATGGATCGCGTGCGATACTCTGGAGCAGGATGTCGATGCCATCGTGGGCCATCGAGCAGTGGACATCATACGTCCGGGTGGCCGCCGACCAGAGCGGATCGTAGTCGCCTCGTTCATAGGCGGGCAGTTCGAGATCGCCTGACAGTATCCGGTCAACGAAAAGCCCTCGCTCCTCCTGGTCCATTGGAGGGAGCTCATTGAGGCGCATGGACTCTTCCAGATCATGGATGGACGGCGTACCGGACGCCGCATGCGTTGCTTCGGCCGGTCGGGGCAGGTGGTAGGCTTCGCGCCGGCGTCTGAGGGTGTTGGCGAAGTTGAGCTGGCGGGAGAAGACGGTCAGCTCTTCAATGGCACCACCGCGATGAGGGGCGATGATTGCGGAGAAGTAGGCGGAATGGACCCAGATCTCCGGTTGGCCGTCCCCGTCGATGTCGAGGGCTTCCCATGCCAGGGATTCTCCTTCCCGGAGCCCGGACTCAGCCAGCGCCAGCTCCCGCCAGATCGCGTCCCGAAGGTGGGGCAGGTAGAGTCCCCCAAACACCCCATGCCAGTACGCATCGTTGCATTGACTGCGGCCGATGGCGCGACGAACGCTTGCCGATTCCTCCCGCGCCCTCGCCAGCATCGAGAGCGCCTGCATCTTCTTGTGCATCCGGTTCGATTCCGAATACTTGACGAAGAAGTTGCGCCAATGGCTTCCCCGGATCATGGCGCCGTCGGGACCATCCCGTCGGTCAGGCCCGATGTCGTGCTCCAGCGCAGCGAAGCGTACCGCGGCTTCGGTCGGCAGTGACCAACCTTCCATTTCCCGGTAGGAACAGGTGGGCAGGTAGGCCAGTCCGCCACTCGTGATCTCCTCCAGCGCGTCGCTCAGGGTCGAGAGCCGGACCTCACCGGCGCCCAGGAGGCCTCCCATCGTTTCCAGGAAGTCCTGCAGCCATCCCTTGTCGTACACCCATTCCCTTGTGCCGGGCCAACCACCGAACTTTTCGCCATCATCCGCCAGCACCGCCAGGCGGTGGCCGGCCTGGCGCATCTCCCGCAGGTACGCGGCGGTCTCGGCAGGGGGTCGGAAGGGGATCAGGTAACGCAGTCGCTCGTCGATGGGGAACAGGGCGACGTGCTTTCCGTCGCTTTCGGTTTGAAAGTGAGTGTGGAGCTGACGCCGGGTGAATCCCGCCGCCAGGAAATGTCGATCGTCGACCAGGGCGTACGTGACGCCGGCCTCGGCGAGGTCGGCGGCCAGCTCCGGTTCCCAGACCCGTTCGGTGAGCCAGAGTCCTTTCGCCTGGATGCCGAACCGGCGTTCGAGCGCCTCACGCATCCATCCGATCTGCTCGACCCTGTCAGCCCGCGGAAGAGACACCAGGACGGGCTCGTACATGCCCGCCAGGAGCAGCTCCAGCTTCCCATCCGTGACCAGTCGCCCCACCTGGTCGAGATAGGCCGCGTCGTGCGCCTCGAGCCACTCCAGGAGCGGCCCGGAGATATGGAGCACGAGCGGGAAAAATTCGCGTTCGGTGACCCGATCGAGAAAAGGCAGGTAGACGTCCCGCACATGTTCTTCGAACACGCTGTCAAAGTTCCCCACCGGCTGATGCAGGTGAAGGCCAAAGGCGAACCGGATCGGATCCATATTCACATGTATTGGGAAAGAGAAAATATCATTTCTGCACGAATCCCAGCCGCCAGGCCAGTGCCTGAAGCCTCGCCGCGAGATCGGGTCCTGCCTGCCTCAGCGCCCGGCCAAACGCGGTCTGTGCGTCAAAGGGAATGGAAAGACCAAGCATGTCGAGCAGATCGATTGCCCGAAGCGCCCGGGCGATATCAGCGTCCTGACCCGATCGCGACTGGCCGAGGGCCCGGGCGACGCCCAGTCGGACCGCCTCAGACCGTTCGAGATCGCCAGAGGTCAGCAGATGGCGCTCGTCATTTCCCACGATGTCTGTAAACAGTCGATGCAGTCGAGCTTTGCGGAGCATCTCCCGGTGCCGATCCCACAGGTCCCCCTCCAGGATTCTCCAGCCCAGGGACCGATCGAGCGACGGTTCCACCAGGGTCACCTCGATTTCAGTCTCGAGGAGTGCCACGCGAAAGCTGTGTTCGGTGCCGATGCGTCGATGGCGCAGGGTCACCAGTGACCCGGCTACCCCCGGCGGGGACCCGGTCGCGCTGAACGCGTTCGCCTGCGCCTCGGTTATCGAAACATTTTCGGTGGCGATCAGCCCGAACCCGGCGGCAAGGCGAGCCTCGGCCGGAATCCTGGGCTTGACGCGGTTGAGGTAGATGTCACGACCGTTCCCCTGGCCCGGATCGTTACTCTGAGCCGTCGCCAGACGGAGGAGGAATTCGGTCTCCAGTCGCGCCGCGTCCTTGCCGGTCAGCTCGATGGCGCGGGCGGCGTATTTCAGGTTCTGAATTGGCTCGATACCGGCAATATCGTCGAAGAACCAGGCGCACGAGGTGAAGATCATGAGCGCGTGCCGCTCCAGCTCGAGGAGCTCGCGCACGCGCTGATTCGCGCCGCGGTGCTCGTCCCGGCGTGTGGGATCGTAACTGTCCCGTGCGCCCCAGATGTCGTCCATCAGCGGCGTGGCTTCCCGCTCGTAAATGGAATGGATCTCCCCGGCCAGCCAATCGCAGGCGTTGCGAAGCACCGCCCGCCATTTCTGCTGCGTCGGCCGGTCGGGGGCGATCTTGCAGCCGCATTCAGACCGCCAGCGTTCGACGCCATGCGCGCAACTCCAGCTGCTGGGTGCCACCAGCTCGACTTCATGCGTCGCCGGATGCCGGGCAAGAAAAGAGGCAAAATTTTCGATCGTTATCTCCGAAGCGGACGGCCCCCCCACGCTGGTTTCTCCGGAAAATTCACTGATCACCCGGGCCAGTGCCATTTCGCCAAATTTGTGGTGATGGCCGTATGTCTCGCCGTCCGTCGCGATGGCGACGACGCCCCCACGGTGATCCGCGGCGCTGACGCGAAGGCGCGCGATCCACAAGCCCGCGTCCCTGAGCAGCTCGCCGAACGCGACGCCCTGCGCCAGCTGACCGTCATAGAGACATACCGTAATGCTGCGTCCGCTCTTCGTCCGGTAGAGTCCAGGAAGCCCGGACGGCGGCAGTGCCGTGACCTGGTAGGGAGCCAGGATGGTGAATCGGATTCCCTCCGAGGCCAGGACATCGAGCGTCTCGTCATCCACCGCGGTCTCCGGCAGCCACATCCCTTCCGGTTCCCGGCCAAACCTCCGGCGGAAGTCGGCGATTCCCCAACGCACTTCCGTCACCTTGTCGCGTCGGGTGCTGAGCGGAAGGATCACGTGATGATATGGCTGCGCGATCGCGTTGCCATGCCCCAGGCGGCGGATACTCTCGCGATCGGCCTCGAGGATTGCGGCATACGTGTCCGGTGCCGCCGACTCCATCCACGACAGCAGGGTCGGCCCGAAGTTGAAGCTGGAATAGGAGAGCGTGTTGAGGACCGAGGCGATGCGGCCTTCATGCCCGAGAACCCGCGCGGCCACGACCGCGCGGTAGGATTCCTGCTCGATGCGCTGGTTCCAGTCGTGAAACGGGGCGGCCGTCGGCTCGATTTCCACTTCTTCCAGCCATGGGTTTTCCCGGGGCGGCTGGTAATAGTGGCCGTGGATAATGATCGACGTGACGTCAGTTGGGGGAGCCTGGGTCATGGAGAAAGTCGACCAGTCGCGGATTCAGGTCGTGCCAATAGTCCACTCACGGTTCGAGAGAACAAGGGAAAGGGTCGTGAGAATATCGGGAAACACATTGTCGAGCGCCCGCAGCTCGGTCGCCAGCTGGTTGGCGGAGTCCAGGTGCCCGGGTTGTCCCAGTGCGGTGATCAGTCGCTGGGCGGCAAGGCAGTGGCCGACGAACCGGGCTTCCGCGTAGTCCGCGGCGGCGCCGGTCGTGATGATGAACTGCCAGTCCGAGCTCTGGGCCAGCAGAAGCTCCCGCGCCGCCTGGGCCAGCACGTGGTGGTGCGGCGGATTCGCCAGGGCGTCCCCCGCCACGCGCCAGAACGAATCCTCCAGTGACCAGAGCCGCTGCCAAGTCCATGCGGTCTGGGGATTCTGCCACATGCTGAAGTCGCCGTTCGCACCCCAGGTGCCGGATGAGAGGGCCAGGTCTTCCGGAGGATTCGGGTGAACCGATCCCGAGACAGTGGAGGCCCGCACTCTTCGTGATCGGGCGAGGAGTTCGAACATGTTACGCAGGAACACCGGACCCTCGAACCACCAGTGTCCGAAGAGCTCGGTATCGAACGGGGCGACCATCACGGTATCCTCGGCGGTACTGCCGCGGGCGGTGTCGGCGAGGACAGAGACAAAGTGCCGGGCATGATGTGCTGCGCGCGTTCTTGCGGCTTCAGGTCGATAGGGTCGCTTCTCGCCCAGTCCGGTGCCGGGTGCACTCACCTGCCAGAGCCGAAGCCCACCGGGCCAGCGCATCTTGTGGAATTCAAGGTAATGCTCATCCCCGGGATACCCTTCGTAGCGGCTCCAGACCTGGCGCGAGGTGACCGGGTCGCGAAGGAACGCGGTCGCTCTTCCCACCCGGTAGGGATGATACGGGGATCGCTCCGCCGGCACGGGTTCGAACGGGGCGTCGATGCCCCGGCCGGTCTCGAGATCCCCATAGACATCCGCCTTCTGTCCCGCCCGCGCCAGGTGGGCATCCGAGAAGAAATACTGGAAGCCGGCATTGGCAATCGAATCCTCCAGGCCCGGACGATAGGCGCACTCGGGCAGCCAGCACCCGGCTGGCTGGCGGCCGAAGATGCGCCGATGCTCCGCGCGACCTTCCAGCAGCTGCAGCGCGACGCTTTCCGGGCGAGCGAGCAGGGGGAGCAGGCCGTGCGTCGCCGCGGAGCCGATGATTTCGATCCGGCCCGCGTGTTCCAGCGCCGCAAAGGCCGCGGGAATATTCCCCGCGATCCGCTCGAACAGGAGTCGCAGGTCCGCGTACCGTTTCCGCCAGAACGCGACGACGGGCAGGAGCGCCCGGTCCGCCGAAGCGCCGAGCTCGCGGGTGGCCTCAACGCACGCCGCGTCGCGCTGAGCAAAGTATTCGCGCAGGAGCGGCGGAAATGCCGGATCGACAAGCTGATTCGCCAATACCGGCGTAAAACCGATGGTCAGCGGGGCGGGAATGTCCTCGTCGGCCAACTGCCGGAGTGCATCAAGGAGGGGGAGATAGCTGTCGATCGCGGCTTCGCAGAGCCAGTCACTTCCATGGGGCCAGCGACCGTGATGAAGAACGTAGGGGATATGACTGTGAAGGACGAGAACTACGTCCATGGGCGTCAGGCCTGGACCGGTGGATCCGCCAGCACGCGCCGGTACACCTCGGTGTATTTCTCGCCTGAGCGGGCCCAGCTGAAGTCTCGCGACATGCCCGCCCGCATGAGGCGATGCCACACTGTCTCATCGTTGTAGTAGTCCATTACTGCCCGCGCGACCCGGAGCAGATCCTCCGAAGAGTATTCGTCAAACAGAAACCCCGTCACTCCGTCCTCGACCGTGTCGGCCAGTCCGCCCACCCGGCGGGCGAGGGGAATGGCACCGTAGCGCTGCGCCCGCATCTGGGCCAGGCCGCAGGGCTCATACAGCGAAGGCATCAGGTACACGTCGGCGCCCGCCATGAGCCGATGCTCGATCCGCTCGGTGAAGCCGAGGTGGACGCTGATCCGTTCCGGCCAGCGGGCGGCGTAGTGCTTGAGCATCGCCTCGTACCGCGGCTCACCGGTGCCCAGGAAGATGAATTGTGCCTCCAGCATGAAGAGGGTGTATTCCCCGACGATCAGCTCGAGCCCCTTCTGCGAGGTCATGCGTGCGGTCATGACGAACAGGGGCATCTTCTGTCGCTGGGGCAATCCAAAGCTTCGCTGGAGCGCCGCCTTGCAGCGCCGCTTGCCGGCCAGGTTCGCCTGGCTGTATCGAGACGTGATGTAGGGATCGGTTTCCGGATTCCATTCTTCGAAATCGATGCCGTTAATGATACCGGTGAATCGGTTGCGCAGTGAAATAAACACATCGTGCAGCCCGAATCCGCCCTTCACCGTGCGCAGCTCGTGGGCATGCGTTGGACTCACCGTGACGGCGGCGTCGGAAAAGGCCAGGCCTCCCTTGAGCAGGTTCAGCTGGCCATACCATTCCATGTGGCGCCAGTTGAAGAGTTCCCACGGCAGCCCGACCTCGGGCATCATCGCTGCCGGGTAATATCCCTGGAAGCCGGCATTGTGTATCGAGATGACGGTGCGAAAGCCCCGGTGAAACGTGCTGTTGGCGAAGATGGTCCGGAGGTACACCGGCGCCAGCGCCGTGTGCCAGTCATGCGCGTGAAGAATCGAGGGAGTGCGTGCGATGCGGGGCAACAACTCCAGCGCCGCCATGCAGAAGAAGGCGAATCGCTGAGGATTGTCCCCGTAGTCGGATCCGCTTTCGCCGTAGAGCCCCGCGCGATCGAAATACTCGTGCTCGATGCAATACACCTTGGGCTTGCCGGCTTCAAACGGGAGTCGGTACAGGCGGCCTTCTTCCAGCCGCGGTCCCACCTGGATGGTGAATGGCTGGCCGACGCGTTCCAGCTGAGGTGCCGCGCTGCGGACGGAGCGATGGAGAGGGATGATGACCGTGACGGGAATGCCCTGCGATACCTGGTAGGCGGCCAGGCCGCTCACGGCTTCAGCCAGGCCCCCGGTGCGTGCCAGGGAATCATACTCTGCGGCGAGGTGCACGACACCGACGGGCACGCCATCGACCGCGCCCAGAGGCGATTCGTGGGGCAGCAGGGTCGCGAGGTCGGCCTTGGAAGTCATTCTCCCTCAGTATAGCAGTGCACTTCCGATCATGCATCTCCGTGCAATGCAACCACTCCTAGGCCGCGGGGTCTGGCGGTGGATCGTCCGGGGCGGAGAATCCTTGAATCGCGGGCGCATAGTAGTTCTGGACGTAGTCCTGCACCATCCGGCGGGCGCTGAACTGGCTGCCGGCGACGCGAATCGCGTTTCGCATCCGCTCGACCCAGCCCAGGGGAATGCCGCGATCATCCCGGTGATAGTAAAGTGGAATCACCTGCTCCTCCAGCAACCCATAAAACCGGTCGGCATCGGCGGAATCCGGGTCTTCCTCCGCAGCGGTCTGGGGGATCGCCCATCCATTGGTGCCGTCATATCCCTCGGCCCACCAGCCGTCGAGGGTGCTGATCTGGGGCACGCCGTTCAGCGCCGCTTTCATCCCGCTCGTTCCACTGGCTTCGAGGGGGACGCGGGGAAGGTTAAGCCAGACGTCCACGCCCTGGACCAGCACGTGGGCGACGTGCATTTCGTAGTCCTCGATGAACGCCACGCGTCCCTCGAACTGGGGCTCGCGGGTGAACTTGTACACCCGCTGCAGGAGTTCCTTGCCCGGCTGATCCGCCGGGTGGGCCTTCCCGGCAAAAACGATCTGCACCGGCTTCCACGGGTTCACCAGCAGCCGGCGCAAACGATCGGCGTCGCGGAACATCAGGTCCGCCCGCTTGTAGGTTGCGAACCGCCGCGCGAAACCAATGGTCAGGGCGTTGGGATCGAGCAGGGTGCCCGCGCCGACCACGTGGGCCGCCTCTTTCCACTCGGTCGTGAAGCGACGACGGGCATCTTCCCGCATCGCGTTCATGAGGTTGTATTTGAGGCGCTGGTGGATATACCAGAACTCGGCGTCGTCGAGCTGGAGCACCCGGTTCCAGAATTCCGGCTCATTGGTCCGGGAGTCCCAGTTGGGGCCGAGGTGTTGTTCCATCAGGGACAGGGCGGGCTTGGCCATCCAGGTTCCGACGTGCACGCCATTCGTCACATGACCGATCGGGACGATGTCGGCGGAGCGCCCGGGCCACAACTCCCTCCACAGTTCCCGGGAAACGGCGCCGTGAACGCGGGAGACGCCGTTGATTCCGCGGGAGAGGCGCATGGCGAGCACCGTCATGTGGAACTCGCCGGGCCCTTCCACCGGGTGCTGGCCCAGCTGGAAAAATCGCTCCTTCGAAATTCCCATCTCGTCCCAGAACGGCCCCACACACGCTTCAACCTCGCTGGCGGAAAAGTGATCATGACCTGCCGGGACCGGCGTGTGCGTCGTGAAGACGCTCCCGTTGCGCACGAGCTTGACGGCTTCGTCGTGACTCACTCCCTGGATGGCATATTCGCGAAGGCGTTCGACCAGCATGAAGGCGGCATGACCTTCATTCGCATGCCATGCCGACGGGTGGAAGCCCGCGGCCCGCAGTGCGCGAACGCCGGCGACGCCGAGAATCCATTCCTGTTTCAGGCGAAGATCCACCCCGACGCCGTAGAGCTTGGTGGAAAGCTCCCGGTCCTGGGGATCGTTCTGCTCGAGATCGGTATCCAGCAGGTAGAGGGGTACCCGTCCGACCATCATTTTCCAGGCGCCGACGTGCACCTGGCGGCCGAAACACCGAATGGTGGTAAGCCAGGGCTCTCCCGCAGGCCCGGGCACCGGCACCAGGGGGGTGGAAGTAAAGTCGAAGGTCTCGTCCTTGTCTTCCTGCCATCCGTCGGGCCCCAGGTGCTGATCGAAGTATCCCTTGGTATACATCAAACCGAGGCCGACCAGTGGAACGCCCAGGTCGGATGCGGCCTTGCAGTGATCGCCCGCGAGAATCCCCAGTCCACCGGAATAGATCGGCACCGAATTATGCAGGCCGAACTCCGCGCAGAAGTACGCTATCGTCTGCCGGTTTTCCACTGGCTGGCTGGTATGAAACCAGGTCTGATCGAGGGACACCTCTCCGGCCATCCAGGCCACGAGGGTGTCGTACCGGCTGAGGAACCCGGGATCCTGTGCCAGCGCCGCGAGGCGCCCGGGGTCCACCCGTCGCAGGAGATCAATCGGGTTGTGTCGGGTCAGGTGCCAGAGCGGTTCATCAATGGCGCGAAAGAGGGCCCGGGCGTCGAGGTTCCAGCTCCACGACAGGTTGGTGGCGAGATCCGCCAGTCCTTCGATTCTTGCCGGGAGAAACGGAATCTTGCTGCGAAGAGGATTCATGTGCTCCAGATGCGGGCCATGGGCGTAAAGGGAAGAGCGAAAAATGAAAGGTCATCGTGCCTTTCAACAGTTCACCGCGCACCCATCCGGGATCAGTGGACCAGTTTCTTGTACTTGATTCGATGGGGCTGATCGACCGCCGCACCTTTGCGGCGCTTATAATCCTCCGCGTAATCCTGCCAGTTGCCCTCATACCAGATGACTTCACTGTCGCCTTCAAAGGCGAGGATGTGAGTCGCGATGCGATCGAGAAACCACCGATCGTGGCTGATCACCACGGCGCATCCCGAGAAGCTGAGGAGCGCGTCCTCGAGTGCTCGCAGCGTGTCGACGTCGAGGTCGTTGGTCGGCTCGTCCAGCAGGAGCAGGTTGCCGCCGCTCTTGAGCAGCTTCGCCAGGTGGAGACGGTTGCGCTCGCCGCCCGAAAGATCCCGGACCCGCTTCTGCTGGTCGGCCCCGCGGAAATTGAATCCCGCCGAGTAGGCTCTCGCGTTGACCGATCGCTTGCCGAACATCAGCGTGTCCTCGCCCCCGCTGATTTCTTCAAACACCGTCTTGCTGCCGTCCAGCGTATCCCGGCTCTGGTCGACATAGGCCACCTGCACCGTCGAGCCGACCTTGAGCGTCCCGCTATCCGGTGTTTCCTGCCCGACAATCATCCGGAAGAGCGTCGTCTTGCCGCTGCCGTTCGCGCCGACGATCCCGACGATGCCGCCCCGGGGAAGGGCGAAGGTCAGATCGTCAAACAGGATCTTGTCGCCGAACGCCTTGGCCAGGTTCTCCGAAATGACCACCTCATCCCCCAGTCGCGGCGCGACCGGAATCAGGATCTCGGCGTTGGTCTCAGTCTGCCGCTCCGCCGCTTCGCGAAGCTCTTCATAGGCCCGGATTCGAGCCTTGCTCTTTGCCTGGCGGGCGCGGGGCGACATCCGGATCCACTCGAGCTCGTGTTCCAGTGTTTTCTGGCGGGAACTGGCCTGCTTCTCTTCCACCGCCATTCGCTTCTGCTTCTGTTCCAGCCACGAGGAGTAGTTTCCTTCCCAGGGAATTCCCGCGCCTTTATCGAGCTCGAGGATCCACTTCGCCACGTTGTCGAGGAAGTACCGATCGTGGGTGACGGCGAGGACGGTGCCTTTGAACTCGGCCAGGTATCGCTCCAGCCACAGGACGCTTTCAGCGTCCAGGTGGTTCGTCGGCTCGTCCAGCAGGAGCATATCCGGCTCGGAGAGCAGCAGTCGGCACAGCGCAACCCGTCGACGCTCTCCGCCGGAGATTTTCCTGACGTCGGAATCTCCCGGCGGAAGCCGGAGCGCGTCCATGGCGAGGTCAATCTTGTGATCCAGTTCCCAGAGATTGAGGTTGTCGATCCGCTCCTGGAGGTTGCCCTGCTTTTCCAGCAGGCGGGTCATCTCGTCATCGCTCATCGGCTCGGCGAATTTCATCGAAATCGCGTTGAACTCGTCGAGCAACGCCTGGTGCTCTTTTACGCCTTCGAGGACGTTGCCCCGCACATCCCTGGTGGGATCAAGGTCCGGTTCCTGGGGCAGGTAGCCGATCTTGATGCCGGGGCGGGGACGCGCTTCGCCGATGAAGTCCTTGTCGACGCCGGCCATGATGCGAAGCAGGGTCGACTTCCCGGCTCCATTGGAACCGAGGATGCCGATCTTGGCACCGTCATAGAACGAGAGGTAGATCCCCTTGAGGATCTCTTTGCTGGGGGGCACGACCTTTCGCAGGTCGCGCATCGTGAAGATGTATTCTCCGGCCATGGGCCGAAGATAATCCCGACGGGTAGTTGCGAGAAGCGGAGTGGAACAGTGGAGTATGCGAACCAAGTGGGGCGGACGCGCGTCGTGACCAGGCGACGACGTGGCGTGATGAAGAATGTCAAAGGGGCACGCCAGCGGGCGTGCCCCTTGATGATGACAGGTGCGTACCGCGGTGGTTATGACAGGTGCTTGTTCACCAGCTTGGTCATGTCAAACATCGAAACGCGGGTCTTGCCGCCGAATACGGCCTTGAGATTGTCATCGGCGTTGATCATGCGGCGTTCGCGCTGATCCTGGAGACCTTTCCGCTTGATGTAGGCCCAAAGCTTCTTGGTAACCTCGGTGCGCGGAATGGGTACGGACCCGACT
>JBDTRF010000088.1:0-12441 GCA_039931815.1 Gemmatimonadota bacterium | reverse complement strand
CGCGGGACGGTGACAGTATAGAAGATCCGGGCTCCATCGTCGAAACCGACTCGCTCGGGAATACCGGCAATGCGGGCCAATGCTCCCGTGCGCCAGGAGCGATGGGGAAGGTACACGCGATCATACCGATTGCTCCTCAACGTTCGCCCCAGCCGGAATAATCCTCCCCAGCCGGCATCCTGTCCTCGCTTGTCGTAGGGAATAACCTGGCTCACGGCTGGGTGGTGCGCCAGCAGGGAAGACGCGGCGGGGGTGGTCACGACGTCGACCGGGCCATGCCGGCGAGCCAGGCTCGAGAGGAGGGGGGTCGTGAGAACGACGTCGCCGAGAAATGCGGTCTGGATCACGAGAACGCGCGAAGATGGCAAGCCGGGCGAAGCGAAGGCCGTCGCAGAAAGAGCTTCACCCGCGACGGGTCGCGGGTGCTCATCCCTTTCACCGTTCACCGTTCACCTCACCCGGCTAGTCGACCTGGAGCACCGCAAGAAATGCCTCCTGGGGAATTTCCACCGCGCCGACCTGCTTCATCCGCTTCTTTCCTTCTTTCTGTTTCTCCAGCAGCTTTCGTTTCCGGGTGACGTCCCCGCCGTAGCATTTGGCGAGCACGTCCTTCCGGAGCGCGGAAATCGTTTCGCGGGCGATGATTTTCTGGCCGATCGCGGCCTGCACCACGACCTGGAAAAGCTGGCGGGGAATCAGTTCCTTGAGCTTTTCCGCCACCTTCCGTCCCCATTCATAAGCCTTGTCCTTGTGAATGATGACGCTGAAAGCGTCGATCTGGGCGCCGTTGATCAGCATGTCCAGCTTGACCAGATCCGATTCGACAAACCCGCCCATCTCGTAATCAAAGGAGGCATAGCCCCGGCTCAGGCTCTTGAGCTTGTCGTAAAAATCCAGGACGATTTCGCCCAGGGGGAATTCCCAGTCGAACTCCACCCGGGTCTGGTCCAGGTATTTCATGCCGAGGTAAACGCCGCGACGGTCCTGGCCCAGCTTCATGATCCCGCCGATATAGTCCACCGGGGCCATGATCCGTGCCTTGACGAAAGGCTCTTCGATGCGATCGATGCTTGCGGGGTCCGGCAGCAGCGTCGGATTTTCCACGTCGATCATCGTCCCGTCAGTCTTGTAGACGTGGTACTCAACGGTCGGCACCGTGGAGATCAGGTCAAGATTGAATTCTCGTTCCAGTCGCTCCTGCACGATCTCCATATGCAGCAGGCCGAGAAAGCCGCAGCGAAACCCGAATCCAAGCGCGGTCGATGATTCCGGCTCGTATTTCAGGCTGGCATCGTTCAGCTTGAGCTTCTCCAGGGCATCCCGGAGCGGCTCGTACTGCTCCGAGTCGGTCGGATACATGCCGGCGAAGACCATGGATTTGACTTCGCGGTATCCCGGCAACAACTCGGGAGCGGGATTGGTGGCATCGAGAATCGTATCCCCGACCCGGCTGTCACTCACGCTTCGGAGGTTCGCGACCAGGTAACCGACTTCGCCCGCTTCAAGCTGTTCAACCGGCCGCTGGCCCAGCTGCAGATATCCGACTTCATCGACCGTATAGACGTCGTCGGGGTGGGCGCCGAACGCGATCTTCATTCCCTTCGCAATCCGGCCATCCACGACCCGGATGCTGGGAATGGCTCCACGATAGCGATCAAAGTAGGAATCGAAAATGAGCGCCCGGAGTGGCGCCTGGACCTCCCCGCGAGGCGGCGGGACCCGGGCGACGATCGCTTCCAGTAACTCGGGCACTCCGGTGCCCTCCTTCGCCGATACATGAAGAATCTCCTCCGGCCGGGCTCCGATCAGTTCCCGGATCTCCAGGGCACGCTTGTCCGGCTCGGCCCCGGGGAGATCGATCTTGTTCAGCACGGGAATGATTTCGAGTCCCGCGTCCATCGCCAGGAACAGGTTGCTCAGGGTCTGGGCCTGGATGCCCTGGGAGGCATCGACAACAAGGATGGCGCCCTCGCAGGCGTTGAGCGACCGGGAGACCTCGTAGGTGAAGTCCACATGTCCGGGAGTGTCGATCAGGTTGAGCTCATACTCCAGGCCGTCCGCTGCCTTGTACGCCATTCGGACCGCGTTGAGCTTGATCGTGATTCCCCGTTCCCGTTCCAGGTCCATGGTATCGAGGAGCTGCTCTCGCATGAGCCGCTTCTCTACCGCGCCGGTGGCTTCGATCAGCCGGTCCGCCAGGGTGGACTTGCCATGGTCGATATGGGCGACAATACAGAAATTCCGGATAGTGGCTCGTGACATGGGGGGAATATAGCCCGACCGACCCCCCTCGTCCCCGGGGGTGATTTCTCCTCTGGATTGCCCTTGATCAGGTGGGTGGGGAACCCGATGAGGCCGGGTAAGGATCTCCTGGAGGACAATGCGATGAGGATATGGGGGATCTCGCCGACATTCGCACCGGAAGCCGTCACGTGGTTCTGGGGTGCGCCCGGATCCCTTCCTAGTGGCGTCCCTCCAACTCCTCAAGTCTCGCCATCGCACGCCTCAGGTGAGGAATGAAAATACTCCCGCCGACGATGAGCCCGACCGAGAAGACCTCCATGAACTCTTCCCGGGTCGCGCCTTCCTGGTGGCACCGCTCGATGTGATAGGTGATACAATCATCGCAGCGGAGCACCATCGACGACACCAGTCCCAGCATTTCCTTGGTTTTCACGCCCAGTGCGCCGGCCTCATATGCGCGATTGTCGAGTGCGAAAAATCGATTGATTGTGACATTCCCTGTGCCGAGGATTACGTCGTTCATCCGGGTACGGAACTGGTTGAAATCTTCGAGCGCGTCGGCCATGAGGTGAATCTGGGGCTGAAGGATCGGGGAAAGTTGAGGCGTGAAAGGTGAAAGGTAAAAGGTGAAAGGGCAAGGCGATTCATCTCGAGTCACCGGCGTGTCCATCCGTGAATGGAATCCCCTTTCCCTCTCACCCTTCACCCTGTCTCATGGGGTGGAACCCGCCTGCTCAACAATTTCCTGGTACGATGCCGGATTCCATTGTGGCCTGGTGGGATTGTTGGCGATGTCCTGGCCCAGGAAGAAGAGCAGCTTGAGAATTCGTGACTCTTTCTCACCGTCGATCTTTTCCGGAGAATCACTCACCTGGTGATAATCGGGGTGGAGTCCGCTGGTAAAGAAGAGGATGGGGACGCCCTTCTTCGCGAAGTTGTAGTGGTCCGATCGGAAGTAGAGTCCTTCCTCCGGCCACCTGTCGTCGATCGGCGTCATCCTGAGATCCCGGTGCGCGGCTCCGACCCGAACAAGGGTGGTGCCCAGGTCCGAATGCTGCATACCTATCGCGACGATCGTGTCCTTCCAGTTTCGGCCGATCATGTCAATGTTGAGGTCCGCCACGATGTCCTTGATCGGGACGGTGGGATGATCCGAGAAATAGCGGCTGCCCCAGAGACCCTTTTTCCTCCCCGCTTACCGTAATGAACACCACCGATCGTTTCGGGCAGAATCCAAAGAGCAAGAGCTGTTTCATAGGGTCCGTCCTGGCGTGAAAGAAGAGGCCGGCTGAAAGGCCGGCCTCGGATCTACGTGGACAGGTTCAAAACGTTTAAGGTCTTAACGTGCCCGGCCGCCATTTCCCTCCACTATCTGTTTGTAGCTCTCGGGGTTCCAGGTTGGACGTGCCGTGGCATTGGCGATATCCTGGCCGAGGAAGAAAAGGAGTTTGAGAATCCGGGATTCCTTCTCCGCGTCGATCTTGTCTGGCGAATCACTCGGGCGATGGTAGTCCGGATGGGTCCCATTGAAGAAGAAGAGAATAGGGACGCCCTTCCGGGCAAAATTGTAATGGTCCGAGCGGAAGTAGAAATTCTCCTGCGGCCACCGATCATCAATCGCGTTCATTCGCAATTCTGGATGGCTCTGGTTCACCCGGTTCAGGGTCGTTCCCAGGTTCGAATGCTCCTTGCCGATTGCCACGATGGTGTCTTTCCAGTTGCGCCCGATCATATCGATGTTCAGGTCGGCGACCACGTTGGCGATCGGAACCGTGGGATGTTCACTGAAGTACTGGCTCCCCCACAGCCCTTTTTCTTCTCCGCTGACCGTGATGAAGAGAACGGAGCGCCGGGGCCGGGCCTGGCTGAACGCTTCAGCCAGCTCCACCACACCAACCGTGCCCGATCCGTCATCATCCGCTCCATTGTTGATGCTGTCCGCCTGGCCCGACGAAATCCCGATATGGTCCATATGCGCGGAAAACACCAGGAATTCAGCCTTGAGTTTCGGGTCGGTCCCTTCCAGCAGGCCGATGGTGTTAGGGGCACTGACACGCTCGATCACTTCCTGCTCCAGGTCTATCATGACCGTGAGACCCGGCAGGTCCTTCTGCGTCCAGGCGGCCGATCCTCGAAGCGCGGAGAGATCCACACCAGCCTGCCGAAGCAGGTCGCCAATGGCGCGCTGATGTACCTCAACCACGGGCACCGAGGAAGACTGCATCCCTTCGAGACTCAGCCGCGGGTTCGAGGTCCTTCCAATTTCGGTGGCAAAGGTCGCGGAGTCGCGGTTGGAAACGACTACGATTCCCTTGGGCCTGGCCTGAATGAGGGCACGCAGTAGCCGGCTGCCGTTCTCCGGCATGGGCCCCTGCGAGCGATCGATAACAACAAGGGCGACCCGGTCCTTGACCTGTTCGCCGAGCGTGGTCGTGGTGTCCCAGGTTCCCGAGAATATGATCGCCGGTCCACCGACCTCACCGGCCGGAATGCCGCCATACAGGTAACGCGCATCCCTGGACAGTTCGGCATGCAGGTGTGAGCCGGCCGCCATGAAGCCGACGTGAGAGGCGGCAGGATTCAGCCTGGCCCGCATGACGTTATAGCGTTGGAACCAGGTTCCATTCTCTCCACCCGGCGTAAGGCCAAATCGCTTGAACTCGTCCGCCACGTATTGAGCCGTCAACTCCAGTCCACGGCTCGGCGTGTCGCGACCCATCATCGAGTCATCAGCGATGATCCTGATCCTGCGAGCGACATCGCTTTCGGTGATAGTTGCGGCGGCTCCATCCAGCGATCGATTCTGGGCTTTCGCGATTGCCGGAGAAGCCAGGAGAATGAAGAGAAAGACAATTCGGCGCATGAAGGGTCCTGTTGGAGGTTGAAATCCGGGGACTCGCTGACGCCCGGATGCTGGGGGTCTGTCCAGCGAATTCGGACAATAGCAGCGCCCGACCGTGAATGGTACGGTCGGGCGCCTGGGGTGTTTCAGGTCCTCTGAGCTCGAACCCGGCCGCTATCGGCTCCTAGTTTGGCTTCCGGCGTCTCAACTGCGGATCACCGGTTGGCTGCGGACGCGATTGCGGCGGCGGATCGGCCCGTCGTGGTTCTGCCCGTGGGGGCGAACTCGGCGGCGGGTCGCGGCGCGGCTCGGCCCGGGTGGGCGGCGGGTCAGAACGCCGTGGCTCCGACCGAGGCTGATCCGGCTGTGATCGTGACTCAGGCCGGGTTGACTCCGTCCGCCGTGGCTCCGACGTGGGTTGATCGCGCGAAGGCCGCTGCGACGGCGGCAGGACATCAGGTGTCCCCGGATCAACCGGCCGAAGGTTTGGGTTGTCGGCTGGTTCACGACGTCGTTCCGGACCATTGTCAGCACCGGGGTTGTTCTTCGGCAGTACGTTGGGCTTGCTGGATGGATCCCCGCTCCTGCGCCGCGGATCATCGGAAGTTCCCGGGAGACTCCGCGGAAGCACGTTCGGTTTTGCCGACCCGGGTTCATCAGTCCGGCGCCGCGGCTCATCCTGAGTGCCGGGTGTTGATGGGCGATCCCCGTTGACACCGGTCTGGTCTCCCGGACGACGCCGGGGTGAATCCGGGCTATCAGACCCAGTTTGCTGCTGGCCATTTCCATCCACGGTGCGCCGACCACGCGGTTCAACCGGCGCCGGAATGGATCCGCGGCCCCCGATATCCGCACTCGTACGATCCCGTTCGACCACTCGTCGGCCTTCATCGCCGGGGCGGTTCTTCACCCGGGTCACGTAACTCCCCTGGCCATTGTAGTCCTTGAAGACATACCGTGGACGGGGGCGGTACGGCCGGACGACCACGACGTTCCGACCGCGGTTGTAGCGGTAAGGGTAGTAGTAGTCATCATCGTAGACGACGATGCGGAACCGATTACACGAATAATGATATGGGTTCCAATATGAATAGCCGACGTAGTTGTGGCAGTCGTAGCAGACGAATCGGGGATAGTCGTAGTGCTGTTCGACATAGTATGGCACAATGTCGTAATCGTATTCGCCTTCGCCGGCGATCTGCGAAGCGAAATCAGTCATGCTTACGTAGGGGTCTCCGCGGACCCGACCATCGGCGATCAGGCGGTAGTCCCAGTGGTCCCCCCGGACAAAATCGTCGTAGCGGTAGGGATCGGGAGACGACACGGCGAAAATATATCCGACGCCCGGGTAGTCATCGATGGGAAACGCGTGGTTATTGCGATCCAGCACTTCAAACGTGCGGCCACCCCGGGCGAAGTTGTCTTCCCAGGGCTCCCGGGGGAACAGCACCCGGATGCGGCCATCGGTATCGATCCGGAGAACGGTGACATAACCGTCGGTTTCGGCCTTGAAGTAGACCCGCGCCTCATCGCCCCGTCGGTAGGGGTCGTCGTCGTGATTGGTCCAGAGAGAAATGCGCTGGCGTTCGGTAGAGCGTACCCACGAGGCGATCCGGCTGAGTTCAGTGGGTCCCGGGCTGGGCGCCGAGGTCGGTCCGGAGACGAACGAGGCGAGCGCCAGGCCGATGAGTGATGTAAACATGTCTCCTCCGAAGGAATACTGACGGGAATTGGTATCCGATGCATTCCATGTGCCATCCAACCTACTATGTTAACTCATTACTCCAGCGCACCTTGGCCACTTGCCAGTGGCCGAATCCAAAATCGATTTTGTCTCTGCGTGATGACAGGCTCCTTCCGCGTTGACTTCAACCCTCTTATCCCCGTACGTTGCGGCCCGCATGAATCGACCAGCGTCTTCGCTTGGAACCGCCCGCATTGATCTGCTGGATCCGTTTGAAGTCTCCCGGCTTGGCGGACTGGAATTGGTCTCTGAAGGAGTGGTGGAAGGGTTTCTAACGGGGCTGCATCGCTCCCCCCGAAGGGGTTTTTCTGTCGAATTTGCCGAGCATCGCATGTATCAGCCGGGCGATGCGTTGCGGTACGTGGACTGGAAAATCCTGGGCCGAAACGACCGACTGTACGTGAAGCAGTTCGAGGAGGAAACCAATCTCCGCGCCATGATCGTGAGTGATATCAGCCGGTCCATGGCCTGGACCGGTGCCCCCGAAACCACCCTCACCAAACTTGCCTACGCGCAACGATTAATCGCCGCGCTTGCACTGGTCCTGCTTCGGCAGCGGGACGCCACGGGCCTGATCACCTTTGACGACGAAGTCCGTTCGATTACCCCGGCACGTGCGCGGCTGAGCCACTGGCGCACGTTGCTCAAGGTGCTGGGGGCGCTCGCGCCCGGACTGGGCACCGCGGCGGAACCGGCGCTTCGGAGGGTGATGGATCGCCTGCGGCGGCGGGGCCTCGTCATTTTCGTGTCGGACCTGCTGCTCGACCGGGATACTGCTCTCCACGCGCTTCAATTTCTTCGTCATCGCGGCCATCAGGTCATGGTGTTTCACCTCATGGATCCAGCCGAAGTAAACCTCGATGGTCCGGCCGAAGCCCGATTCGAAGACCCCGAAACTCGCGCCACCATTACGCTGCGACCGAAAGACTGGGCCGACGTTTACCGGAAGACTGTCGCGGGTGTGGTGGGTAACTGGTATCGGGAATGTCGCAAACGGGGGATCAGCTATCATCGAATCACCACCGACACTCCCTTCGGAATCGCGCTACGGCGCGCCCTGATACAACCCTCGGGTATCGCCTGATGGGCTTTCTTCACCCCTGGGTCCTTGCGGGGCTGGTTGCCGCTGGCGTACCAATTCTGCTTCACCTCATTCAACGCCGAGAACCCCCGCTCGTTGTTTTCCCCGCTGTCCGCTACCTGGTCGACACGACTCGAGAGCATCAGAAAAGACTCAAGCTCCGAAACTGGCTGCTGCTGATTATCCGGACCTTGTTGATTGCGACGCTGGTCCTCGCGGCCGCCGGACCGACGGCACCGATTCGCGGCGCCGCCGGGCATTCGCCAGCGGCCGTTGTGGTCATTCTCGATAACAGCTTGAGCAGTGGAGCGGTGGTCAACGGGACGTCACGGTATTCCACGTTTCGGGCCGTCGCGCATCGTATCCTGGCTCGGGCCACGTCCGAGGATCGACTCTGGTTGATGCTGGCGGACGGCCTCGTCCGTCGCGGCGATGCGAACCAGTTAAGGAAGCTGATCGACAGCGCTTCGCCAGTTCCCCTTCGCCTTGATCTCGGGTTGGCGATCAATAAGGCCGAGGCGGTCCTGGCGACGGATGGCTTTCCCGGTGAGGTCATTCTTCTCACGGATCTCCAGGCCTCTGCGGTATCCGCCGCCGACGTCCGGCGACCTCTCCTGGTGATCCGGCCGGAGGATCCAGAGAGCAGAAATCTGGGTATTTCGGCGATTGATCCCGGACCCCAGCCGTGGTCTCTCGCGGGATCGCGGGTTACGCTTTCGGTCACTGGTGATTCCGCCCTCGCGGTTCCAGTTTCCATTCGAATCGATGATCGCCCTCCGCGCCAGGCCCTGGCGACGGTGGGCTCTCCCGTTTCGGCTTCGTTGGGCGGAACCCCGGCCGGCTGGTGGCCTGTGCGCGCAGAGCTCGATCCCGATGAACTGCTGGCGGATAACCAGCGAACGGGTGTCGTCCGGGTGGCGCCGGTCGCGCGTGTCTCCTGGGATACGACCCTTCGCTACCTGGCCGCTGCCTGTGAAGTGCTGGTGACGAATGGGCGAATCTCCCGGGGCAATGAGGTGACGGTCGGTCGGCTGGCCCCAGGGTTTTCGATTGTAGAGCCGCCTTCGGATCCGGCGGAGCTTGGCGCCATCAATCGCGCACTGGACGGACGGGGTGTTGGCTGGAGATTCGGCGAGATCGTTGTCGGTAGCGCGACCACCGATAGCGGTCCGTTAGTCGGACATGAGCGCGTGGAGCGCCGATATACGCTGCGACCGGTCGGAAGCGGTCGCACCGGAGTCATGGCCACGGTGAATGGCGCGCCGTGGATCGTTCGATCCGGAGGCGTGGTGCTTCTCGGAAGTATTGTTGATCCCGCCTGGACCAGTCTTCCCATCAGTGCCGGGTTCATGCCCTTCATGGACGGGCTCATCAACCGGGTGGCTCGAGGTGAGTTAACCATGGCGGGCGGTTTTCCTGGCGTTCCGGTGCCACTGCCCGACCTGGTCAATGAAGTGCGGTTTGGTGAACACCGGTATGCCGTTGAAGGTGGGGCGCCATTCCTGCCTTCCGAGGCGGGGATCCATTACCTGATGGCGGGGCTCGACACGGTCGGTGCCCTGGCTGTGAACTTCGATTCGCGGGAATCACTGCTCAAGCGGGCGGATGATGCCAGCGCCAGGGATCTCTGGCATGGCGCGACCATCACCTCCCCCGAGGATGGCCCCGATCGGGCATTCTCGCTCGGTGTTCGATCGGATTTGAGAGGGGCATTGCTCTGGGCAGCTTGTCTGCTCGGGCTCGGGGAAGTACTCCTGGCCAGCATCTGGCGAAAGACGGCGTGAGTCTCGAAACCATCCTCGACGCGTTTGGGAGAGCTCCATCGGCCCAGGACCTGGCGACTCGCCTGCCTGGACGAGGGTCGTCTCTGCGCGTGGGTGGAGTCGCCGGCTCAAGCGGAGCGACGATGGCGGCCTGGCTTGCGAGGTCGTTCCCCCAGCGCCTTCTCACGATCATCGCACCAACTCCGTCTGAAGCTGAGCGTTGGCTCAGCGATCTGCGGGCACTCACGAATCAGCCGGTGGCCCTGTACCCCCAGCGGGAAAGCCTGGGGGAAGACGAGACCCATTACGAAATCGCCGGCGAGCGGGTTGAAACCCTCGAGGCACTGCTGTCCGGTCAGCTTCGCCTTCTCGTGACCACCGCGCGGGCGACGGCCGAACGCACCCGCGTGCCCGCGGCGCTGGAGAAACTCCGCCTGGTGCTGCGATCGGGTGAGCGTCGCCCGCTCACCGAGGTGGCGCGCTCCCTCGAGGTCATGGGATACCGCCGGGTTCCAACGGTGACCGAAGTGGCCGAATTCAGCGTACGAGGCGGCATCATTGACGTGTACGGCTTCGGGATGCGGGACGCCGCCCGCTGTGAGTGGTGGGGCGACGAACTCAATTCCCTCTGGGTGTTCGACCTGACGAGCCAGCGTTCACTCGGGCAGATCGACGAGATCACGATCCTGCCGGTGGCGGCTCCTGATCTCACTGGTTCTTCTGACGTTCCTGCCGACCCGGATCCAAAGGCCACCCGTCAGACTTTGCTGGAACTCCTTCCATCCGACACCCTGCTTATTGAAGAAGCCGCGGGACCCGACAGCGACGAGGTGGCACGGGCCTGGGGCGAGGCCGAGCATCATCTCGAAGTTGCCCGACGGCTGGGAGAAGCCGTCCCTTCCCGCGACGCGTTGTTCGAGGATCCCGCCCGGTGGCAGAAAAAGATCGCCGGCTTTGGCCGGCTGCTGCTTGATCAGCAAGCGCCCGAGATCCAGATGGGATTTCTCCCGCCCGAGCGGATTGACCGGAATCTGAATCGCCTGCGGGCGGTACTCGCCGGTGATCAACCGACCCTCATCCTCTGTGACAACGAAGGACAGCTCGAGCGGCTCGACGAATTATTGAATGAGGGCGGTCCCGGTCGCGGGCGAGCGACGCTGGCCATCGGTTCCCTCGACGGCGGGTTTGTGCTGCCCAGTCTTCGAGTGCTCACCGACCACGAGATCTTTCGCCGGGCCCGCCGGCTGCGTCGCCCTCGGCGGTATCGCCAGGCCGCTCCGTCCATCGCCACCGGCACTCTGACGCTTGGTGATTATGTCGTGCATCTGGATCATGGTATCGGGATCTATCGAGGGATTGGCACCGTCACCGTCGGTGGGGGAGCCCTGGAAGTCGCCATCGTCGAGTACGAAGGCGGAGATCGGCTCAATGTGCCGTTGTACCGTCTCGATCAGCTCGAGCGATATCGGGCGGCAGGAGATGACGGTGATCGCCCGCCCCCGAAGCTGCATCGCCTGGGCGGCAGCAGCTGGCAGCGGGTGCGAGAGAAGACCCGTGATGCGATCAAGACGATGGCGGCGGAGCTGCTGGATCTCTACGCCCGGCGTAAAGTGAGCGCGGGTTTCGGATTTCCTCCGGACACCCGGTGGCAGCGTGAGCTGGAATCGAGCTTTCTCTACGAGGACACACCGGACCAGGTCAAGGCAACGGAAGAAGTGAAGCGGGACATGGAGCAACCCAAGCCCATGGACCGGCTCCTGGTGGGCGACGTGGGCTACGGCAAGACGGAGATCGCGGTCCGGGCGGCCTTCAAGGCGGTGCAGGGGGGAAAACAGGTGGCCGTGCTGGTCCCCACCACAATTCTCGCCGAGCAGCATGGTCGCACTTTCATCGAGCGGCTGGTGGACTATCCGGTCAAGATCGAAGTCCTCTCGCGTTTCCGGACCGCCAAGGAGCAGAAACTGGCGCTGGCGCGTCTCGCCTCCGGTGAGACGGACATCATTATTGGAACGCACCGGCTGCTGTCGAAGGACGTCCTTTTCAAGGACCTGGGCATCCTTATCGTGGATGAGGAACATCGCTTCGGGGTGAAACACAAAGAGCGGTTGAAGGAATTGCGACTGTCGGTCGATGTGCTGACCCTGACCGCCACTCCCATTCCCCGCACCCTGCATCTTTCCCTCGCCGGGTTGCGGGACCTGACCCTGCTGGAAACCGCGCCGCGTGATCGCTCGCCCATTCTCACTTTTGTCGAACCGTGGGATGATGGCCTGCTGGACGAGGCGCTGGCCCGGGAACTGGACCGGGGAGGCCAGGTCTTCTTCGTCCACAATCGGATCGAAACGATCGAAACGATCGCCGAGCGGGTTCGGAAGCTTGCCCCCCGTGCGCGGGTCGGGGTTGCCCACGGCCAGATGGCCGCCGATGACCTTGAGCGAGTCATGCGAGGTTTTGTCGTCGGGGAAGTGGACATACTCGTCTCCACCATGATCGTCGAATCCGGACTGGATGTTCCCAACGCCAATACCATGGTGGTGCACGATGCCCACCGGCTGGGCCTGGCCCAACTCTATCAGCTTCGTGGTCGAGTGGGTCGGAGTCATCGGCGGGCCTATTGTTACCTGCTCGTCCCGGACCAGATTGCCCCCGAAGCAGAGGATCGGCTCAAGGTGCTCGAGCATCATACCGACCTTGGCTCCGGCTATCGCATCGCGCTCAAGGATCTCGAGCTGCGCGGGGCGGGAAACATGCTGGGATCGGAGCAATC
>JBDTRF010000087.1:0-12506 GCA_039931815.1 Gemmatimonadota bacterium | reverse complement strand
CCAGGGGAGATCGAGCGATGCGATTCGTTCGGGATTCTGGTGTCCAATCCGCCTTGGGGACGGCGGGCTCGTGCTCCAGGAAAAAGGCATACTGGATGCCGCGTCGGGAAAATTCCCGGGTCAGGTCACCAGCCGATTCCAGGATGAAGGTATGAAAACGATCGCTGGCCCAGGGATAGTCTGACCGGAGCCCGTGATACACCAGCACAGGTAGCCGGAGGCGATTCGCCTGCTCAATTGCGTAGTTAAGTGCAAAATTATCCGTCGCCCGAAGGGTGATCTGCATCCAATAGAGGACAAAGTCGCCTCGGCTCGGCGTGATCCGGCCGGCCGCATGGAGGCGCAGATCGTCTGATTGGGTCATGGTTCTCATACCCCAACCCGTGCTGATTGTGCCGAGTGTGACGCATATCAATGTGGCTCCGCGCGCCGAGTGGTAATAAGGAAGGGGATTTACCTTTTCACAATCGGACACGGGGGAGGAGCAATGAAAGGAAAGGCCTGGGCATTCCTGGGAGGGGTCGGGGTTGGCGCCCTGGCGATGTATTTTCTGGATCCGGAGTCCGGGGATGATCGTCGAGCCGCCGCGAGCGACCGCCTGGTAATCGCTGGACGCAGGAGTGGAGAAGCCATTGAAGGACGGGCCCGGCAATTGGCCCGTGGCGCCAGCACTGCCGCCCGTCGCGCCGGGGCCAGGCTTAAGGGAGAACCCGCTAACGAGGTTCTAGCCCAGCGGGTTCGGTCTTCCCTCGACAGTGTCATCGCCCACCCGCGGAGAGTCAATGTCTCGGTGGAGGGCGGCACAGTGACGCTGGCCGGAATTATTGAAGAAGAAGAAGCCAGCGGGCTTACGGCCGCGGTCCGGGCAGTTTCTGGGGTAAAGGACGTAATCGACCGGACCCAGGTCCGCGCGGAAGTCGCGCGGTAAAACGTGCGCCCGTTTCCTGTTCGGTCGTCTGATTACGGTGACATCACCAGATCGAATTGAAGCCGAAGGAAGGCGGTTTACCATGGTATTCCAGTACAGTCGTCACCTGGCCGGGCTGTTGGTTCTGGGCGGCATCGCCGCCTGCGGGGCAGGAACACAGCCAGCCGTGCCGGCGCCGGTGCGAACGCAGGCCGACCCGCGCGCTTTTCAGGAGTTTGTCCGGGCACTGGACAACACGCTGGTGGAGGTGAACGAGCTGGAGCGGATGGGCGGAGGCATTCGGGATCGCATGCTGCTGGTTGACGCGCAGAGCCTGATTAAGCCTAACGAGGGCTTTGCGTTATACGACGCGCTCAATGCTAATTATGGAAAGATCCGGATCCTGCGCTCCTCCATGGAAACCAATGAGGGAGTGCAGGAAGTCATGCTTCGCGCCGGGAAACATCTCACCGATCTGGTGGCGATTGATGCTAAGCAGGGCGGGGTGGTGATTATTTACTACCGGGATAACTAGTTCGACCGGTGTACATGAAAACCCCCTATTGATTGCCGGTTGCGATTGACGATTGCCGAATTGAAAACGCGGCACACCGCTAACCCTCTCCCGTTCCCGGGAGGGGGTTTTTTGTTTGATGATGCCGTTTGACGGATTGAGATGCTCTTCTTCCAGTTTGCCCTTGTTTGAGGCAGCCCCCGAATGGACCAATCAACATCGAAGCAGCGGCCTTAAGGGGTCCCAACGCGGGACACAATGGTCATTAAGTCGGGTCTTGCGTGACGAATCACCTTATGCTAGTGTATTGACAGGTGCTAGCACACTAGCATGACTGCAACACCCAACCCCGGAGTCCGTATGGCAGCATTACCCGCCGACCTCGGCCGTCGTGAGCGGCAAATCGTGGAAACCGTGTACCGATTGGGTCGCGCGACAGTCGCCCAGGTTCGGGCTGAGCTGCCCGATCCCCCTTCGTACTCCGCTGTACGCGGGATGCTCAACCTGCTGGAAGAAAAAAATCACCTTCGGCACGAGCGGGATGGCCTGCGATACGTGTATCTCCCGGTCATCGCGGCGGCGGATGCCAGCCGATCTGCGATGGCGCATGTCGTCCACACGTTTTTTGGCGGATCGTCGGCCGAGGCAGCAACCGCGCTGTTCGAGCTTCCAGATCACAAGCTGTCCCGGGAAGAGCTGGAGCAGTTATCTCATTTGATTCGTCAAGCCATACGCGAGGGGAGGTAGATCATGAACCCGAATCCAATGGACCTGCTGGCCCGCGTGATCCTCCTCCTGCTCACCGCTTTTGTTGTGAGCCTGGCTGTTCGACGTCGCTCGGCTTCACTTCGGGCGCTGGTCTGGACGCTCGCGTTGGGGGGTTTGCTGGTTTTGCCGGCTCTCTCCCGCTACTCGCCACGACTGCGATTGGGATTGTTACCCGCGGCGGCCGCAGCGTCCCCAGCAGTCATACCCGCTGATCGAGGGGAGCACCCGGCTTCCCTCACACGGCAGCGAGACAAGTCGGCGAACACGGCCACTGATGGTCAGCTCCCGATTGAGACCCTCGTCCTCGAAAACGCCGCGTCCGCGATTAACCCGGTGCCACCTTCAGCAATATCGTGGCTGGCGATTGCCGGGCTGGCGTGGGCGCTCGGATTCCTCGCGTTGATTTTCCGGCTGGTTCGAAGCCTCCATTCCATTCGGCGAATTGTCAGGACGGCAAGAGTCTCCAGCGACACGATGTGGGTCGGCCTGGTGAACCAGGTGCGAAGTGACCTGGGAATCTCGCGAGCGGTTTCCATCCGTGTGAGCGATGCCGTCACGGTGCCGGCTGTCACCGGTCTGGTTCGCCCGATTCTACTCCTTCCTCCCGACTCAGTGGAGTGGAACGAATCCGAGCGACGCCAGGTTGCACTGCACGAGATGGCCCACGTCAAGCGGTGGGATGGTGTGAGTCAACTGGTGAATCACCTGGCGTGCGCCGTGTACTGGTTTGTGCCCCTCGTCTGGTATGGCGCCAGGCATGCCGCTGAGTTGCGCGAACTGGCCTGTGACGATGTCGTGCTCAACTCCGGCACACGGGCGTCGGCCTATGCCGAGAACCTGCTCAAGCTGGTGCGACTGGCCGGCGGTGTTGAGCTCCCACCATCGGCCCTGGCGATGGCGCGGTCGTCCAGGATTCATCACCGGCTTCGAGGGATTCTCGATCCTGCCGCGCGTCGTGAAGCAGTGAGCGGCAGGGTCGCCCTGACAATGATGGCAGTGGCCGGGGGCATGTTTGGATTGATCGCGGCCATGGACCCCTCGTCACCGTTGGTTGTCGATCGGCCAGGCGTCAACGTCGGGCCCGAATCGGGACTCACCCGGAATGGGGCGAGCGGGCTCCCGGCCTCGCTCACCATCGGGATTGGCGGCGGAAATATTCCGGTGTCCGCAAGCGACTCCGTTTTCTGCAATCACGATATCTCCTCCAGCTCGAACTCCGTTCATGAAGATGACGACAACAATCGCACCTGGACCGTCAAGATCTCCGGCGCCGGTTGCAAGATCGATCTCAGGGCCGAGGGGAAGATCGAATACAACGATGCGTTTACCGATGTCGAGAGCATATCGAGCGGGGGTTACTTCCGGGTCGATGTCACCGACCGCGATACCCGCCGGCAACTCGATATCGTGCCGACCAATGGAGGGTTGGAGCGCACGTATCGAGTAAACGGGACTGAAAAGACGTGGGATGACGCAGGCAGGAAATGGTTCGCTGATTTCCTGATCGATCTCGATCGTCGGACCGCGATCGCGGTGAGCTCGCGTCTCCCTCGCCTGCTCAAGCAAGGTGGTGTCACTGCCGTGCTGGATGAAACCGCCCTCATGCCGAGCGAGTATGCCCGGAGCCAGTACTACACCGGTCTGGCGGAAACGACGAAGCTTTCGCCCGCAGACGTACAACGGCTGATGGACCAGGCGGTGCGCCTCAAGACGTCGGACTACTACCAATCTGAACTGCTGAACGCGTTCCTCAAGAACGGGGTGGAAGATCCCGAGATGCGAGAAATCGTAGTGGGGATGATAGAAAGCATGGAATCGGACTACTACCGTGCCCAGGCGATGAACACATTGATGGAGAAGGGTCGGCCGACTCCAGCGGAAATGGATGTGATGCTCGGCGTGGTCGGCCGGATGGAGTCCAGCTACTACCAATCCGAGACCCTCAAGCAGCTGCTCGACCTGGGGAAACTCACGACAGAACAGCGGGCCATGGTGGCCGCGACCGTCTCCAAAATGGACGACGACTACCAGGTGTCTCAAGTATTGAAAGAATTGGCTACCCGGGGCGAAATGGGCCCGGAAGAACGGAAAGCCTTCTTTGCAGCTCTCGGTCACATGGACTCGGACTACTATCTCTACGAGATCGCAAGCACCATGCTGACTACCCAGACCCCGACGGCCGACGAGACCGGGCTGGTGATCGAAGCCGCCGGGAAAATCACTTCGGACTATTATCGCGGCGAAATCGCGAGCGACCTCCTCGCGATCAGGAACCTGACCGAAGGAAACCTGCTGAGCGTGGTCGGCCTGGTCCGGGATATGGAATCGGACTACACCAAGGGCGAAGTCTTGCAGAAGGTTCTGCATCATACGACCACTAATGCGAAGGTGCGGCAGGCGGTGCTCGATGCGGCCGGATCGCTGGGCGACTATTACCGAGGCGAGGTAAGGCGGGCGGCGGGGACGGGCGAAATCTAGAAGTAACTACTGGAAGGTAGATGAAAGTACTGAAAGGAACGTAGAGTAAGGCCAGGGAAAAACTAACTGAAAGTAGCTGATAGAAACTGAAAGCGAGTGGAGGTAACTGCCTCCCGATTTCCCCCGGGCGTTGGCCCGGCCTGACGCCGGCGTGTTGACCCGGCAGGGGCTGTTCGAGTACCTTTTGCCCTCGGTTTGGGGCTGTAGCTCAGCTGGGAGAGCGCCTCGTTCGCAATGAGGAGGTCAGGGGTTCGATCCCCCTCAGCTCCACTGATCGATGATTCAGGCGGGCGATCACATGATCGTCCGCTTTTTTCTGTTTATCAGGCTGAAATGGTCTGTCTTTGCGAAGAGCCATTTTCGGGTTCTTTGCCTTTGTTTGTCCGGGACGATTGCCTCGTTCGCCATGACTCTGCGTGCTCAGCATTTCACTGGACTGCTGTTCGGTTCCTTCAGTTACGTTCAGCTATTTTCTTCGAAGTCACTTTGGATTTCTTTGCGTCAGTTCGCGTTGTATTCTTCTGAGCCTTTCCGGCTTCCTTAAGGGCGTCTATCACAGTGGCGATGTGAGGATTGGCGTCCTCCTTCCGCCAGAGCAGGTCGAGCCCCCACGGAAGCGAGAAGCCATCGATCGGGATGCTCACCAGGTGTTCCGGTGGGTGGTCGCAGTGCGACCGAAATCCCAGGGCCCAGCCAGTCCCCTGCGCGGCGATCGACCATACTGTCTGAAGTCCGCCATATCCACGATCGACTCTCACCGGGAGGCCGTACGCCACCCCGACTTGCCCGCGGTGGAGAGGGGTGGGTTTGCGCTTGATAAGGGGGGAGGGGTGGGCTACTTTTGGGCCACTCTCTGCCCCTTGGTGTAACTGGCAACACGCCTGACTCTGGATCAGGAGAGTCCTGGTTCGAGCCCAGGAGGGGCAATGCCCGGGAAGAAATTCCCGGGCGTTTTTTTTGGGGCTCCCTGTCTCCGGCTCTCCGCGGGTGTGGTGGGGAAGGGTGGGCGAGGCGCTGAAGTGTTCAACAACATGGAGTCATTGCGAGCCGCTGAACGGTGCCATCTTTTCTATTCCCGGGCTCTGCCTTACGGTCTCGATCATCGCTGCGGAACGTTACCACTGCAACGCGGATAAAAACGCAAACGACGCGGGAACATCCGGATCTGCCCCGGTGCTTCGCTGGAGAATGATGGACGGCTCGGTGGGTGTGGTGGGTAAGCGTGGGCGAGGCGGTGAAGCGTTGAACACGGAGTCCATTGCTTCGGTCGCTTCGCTCCCTCGCGATGACTTCGATGAGTTGGCTGGGGTCAGCGACATTCGTCGCCGCTTTGCTCCCTCGCCGCGACTCCGATGACTTTGCTAAACCCTCGGCAATCGGCAATCGAAAGCCGTCATTCTGCCATCGACTGATTCACTCACTGCACCTTGAGCGGATCCAGCAGCGCTTTCAACTGCGCAATCACCCCCGCCATCCCCGGATCCCCTGCCAGGTTGTTCATCTCAAACGGATCCGCCTGCACGTCGTAGAGCTCCTTCTCTCCCGTCGTCAGTTCAGAATACAGGTAGTGATCCGTTCGCACCGCGGAGAAGAGGGCTTCGGGCGCGGGTGGCGGGACCCGGCCAAGGACCTCGAGCAGAATTTCGGTTCGCCAAATAGCACCGGGGTTCGCGAGGAGGGGACCCAGGTTGAGCCCGTTGACCCTGGCCGGCGGCGCTGGGAGTCGAGCCCAGAAGGCCAGTGTCGGTGCCAGGTCGATCAACTCCACCAGGTGACTATCCATTCGCGGTGCAATGCCCGGCGCCCGGATCATGAGCGGAACCCGGATGCATTCCTCGTACACGCAGTTCTTGGTAAAGTACCGGTGCTCGCCCCAGGCGAGGCCGTTGTCCGACGCAAAGATGATCGCGGTGCTATCGAGCCGACCCGCGTCCGCCATCGCCTGAATAATCTGGCCAACGGCCCGATCCTCCGACTGCAGGCTTTCAATCTGGCGCTGGCGGAAGGCGTCGTTGGAATCGCTCTTGGCCTGGGAAACGGAAGGGAGGCCCTGGACCCAGGTGGGCTTGTCGCCGACGTCGGCTTCGTTGTATGAAGGCGGGCGCCACGGCAATAATCCATTGAAGCTGCCGGCGTCCTGCGGCGCCGGGATGGCTGGCGCGTGGGGGCCGTACGGCGTGAAGTAGAGAAAGAGCGGCTGACTATCCGGCGTGCTCTGGATAAACGCAATCGCTTTCGCCGTGAGCACATCGGTCGAGTAATCGCCCGGCGCGAATCCGTGATGGACCTCGGTGGTTCCTTCCACCATGTTGTAGTTGAAATACTCCGGCAGCTTGAATGCCTGCCATACGTTCCATCCGGGCGGTTTGTATGGCCAGGGTCTGAGTTTGTCGTAGTCGTTGAGATACTTTCCCACCAGGGCCGTGCGGTAGCCCGCGTTCTGTAACCAGGTTCCAATCGTCGAGGTGTCGGTAAACGCCGGTGCGCCGCCGAGTGGGGCAAAGTTGGTAATGACGTGATGGTTGTGGGTGTAGAGTCCGGTGAGGATGCTGGCGCGACTGGGGCAGCAAAGAGGCGTCGAGGCAAAGGCGTTGGAGAAGACCACGCCCTGGTTGCCGATCAGGCTCATGGTAATCGGCATGTACTGCATGGTATTCGACCGCTGGTCGTCGGTGAGGATGAGGACAATATTGAGCCGTCCGGGAGCGGGAGGCGGGCGAACGGGCAGGACCGTCACGACCAGCGTGTCGACCGGGCTCACCGCTCCGATCGCATATCCGCTCACGATGATGGAATCGATGCCGGTCGTCGAGGGGACCAGCCAGCTGCTGAAAGACGCGCCCACCTGCCGAGTTCGAGTCGCGCCTGTCACGGCGACAATGCTGTCAGCTGCGGTATAAAGAGGCGCGAGCGTCGCAACAACGTGGATGCTGTCTCCCAGCGTCAGTGTATCCGCGGCCAGGCTGGTGGTGGTGAGGGAGGCACTCTGCATCGGCACAGTCACGGATGTGCTGACTGGTATAGCTCCTTCGGCATACGCGGCCAGGCGTAGCGTTCCGGTTGCCGTCACGGGAAAGGTTCTCGTGTAGCTTCCGCCCGACGCCACCTGGCGCAGCCCGCCCAGGGTCCCGACAATGCTGTCGATATTTCCGGTCGAAGCCGTCGCGGTTATCTCGACCCGGACATCGCTGTTCTGAGGGGCGGTGGAGGGAGAAACATCGGGGGTCCCGAGCATGATGCTCCGCACCGGCTGGGTGATATCCGGATGGTCACTCCCACAGCCAACAACAGCCAGGCAGTAACCAAGAATGATGAGCGGGCGCAAGCGGCGGAAGGGCAACATCTGCGGGGTTGAATGCACTGCACAGGTCAAATGAGTACGAAGGGAGTATATGTCAAAAGCAGACCTTTGCCAGTTCCTCCCCTTCAACGCGAATCGTGAAGGTCCGGAACCCCCAATTGACGCTATCTTTGTCTTCTACCGCTCGAGGTTGCATGCATTTCTCGCTTCCGCACCTGATTTACTCGGGAGACCCGGTCGATGACGAGGACACTCTCGCCCTGCTTCCTCTCGAGGTCCAGGAGGCATTGCGGGATCGGAACGGGTGTCTCGCCTATCGTGGCGCCATTCATATTCGCGGCGCCAGCATCTCCCCGGGCTGGCATTCACTTCGCCACGCCATGGTGGGCGCACTGGCGTTTCATGAGCTATATCCAGGTGTGACGCCGGGTGATGTCCCGATCGCGGAAGACCTGTTCGGCGATCAGTTCATCCTCCGTGACGGGGCAGTTCTCCGCCTGGAGGCGGAGACTGGTTCACTGGACCCGCTGGCCGATTCGCTGGAAGCCTTTCTCCAGCGAGTCATGGAGAACCTGCCTGATCTCCTGGGCTATGATCCGCTGCAGGCATTGACTCACGCGTGGGGACAGCTCGAGCCGGGAAAACTGTTGATCGCCTACCCGCCGTTCGTTCTCGATACCGGCACCGACACCCGTTCAATTCGGCCGATTGATGCCCTGGAGGCGCGCCAGTACCTGGCCGAGTTCGCGCGTCAGCTTCGGGATATCCCTGATGGCGGACAGCTCAATATCCGGGTGGTCGAATGAGAAGGATCCTCCTCGTTCTAGAACGGGCTGAATCTGTGGGCTATCTTCCGGTATGATTGAATTCGCGGTGAACGAAGGATACACGGACGGCGCCATCGATTCAGGGCTCTGGGTGCGCCCGGATCCTTCGCTGGCCGCTGCCGGTATCGAGGGAGAGTTCGTCGTCGCGCGGGTCCGCGTGCTGGCGATGACGTTGCTGATGATTGCTCCCACCTGGAACATCGTTCACAACCCGGGCGACCCGATCTACGTCACGGGTTTCGCCGTGACGCTCGCGGCGTTCATCGCCTCGGTGGTGATCTGGCGACTGCTTCGACAGGGACGCTGGCGTCCGTGGGTGGGATTTGCATCCAGCGCCTTTGACGTCTCCATGGTGAGCCTGGCCCTGGTCAGTTTCCTCGTGGTCGGTTCTCCCATGATCGCGCTCAACTCGAAGGTGACCTTCGAGATGTATTTCCTGGCCGTGGTCGCGACCAGCCTGCGCTATGACGCCCGGATCTGTATCGTCGTCGGCCTCCTGGCGCTGGCCGAGTATTCCGGGCTCTGGGTATATGCGGCGTCACACTATCAGCTGGCGGATCCTTCCTACATCGCGGACGCTGGCCCCTACTCGCCGGTCGATCTCTCCACTCGGCTCATTCTTCTTGGTGTGGCGACAATCCTGGCGATCACGATCGTGCGCCGCGCCCAGCGGCTGCTCTATCTCGCATCGCGCGATCGGCTCACGGGTCTCTTTAATCGTGGTCATTTCGATCGCGCCCTGGCGGCCGCGATGGAGGCCACCAGTCGCGATGGGCAGCCATTGTCGCTGGCGCTGCTCGACATCGATCATTTCAAGGAAATCAACGACCAGCACGGGCACACGCTGGGAGATCGCGCGCTGATGCAGGTGGCGCACCTGCTTGCCCGTGCCATGCGTCGCACCGATCTCGTTGCCCGGTATGGCGGGGAGGAGTTCGTCATCCTGATGCCGGGGACGCTTCGTGACCTGGCGCTGGTGCGAATCGAGGCGCTGCGCCTGGAGGTTGCGGAAACGCCGATAGACCTGGGCGATGGGCAGACGCTGCGCATCAACTTCAGCGCGGGCATCGCCGGCACGCCGACCGACGCGGGGGCGACGAATACCAAGTCGCTCCTGACCACGGCGGATCGACGGCTCCTGATGGCCAAGCGAGCGGGTCGGGCGCGCTGCGTTGGATCGGACCTGGCGACTGCGCTGGTTTCCGACGCGGTGGGGGACAGCAGGTAGAATCACCATGACTCCTCCTCTCTTCGATGCACCGCCGCGGGGAGAGCGCTGAACTCAGTGACAGGCGTCGATGGCAACCGGCATTGCTCATGACCGTGACGCCAGATGCGTCGCCGGAGCCGTGGCGAGGCGACCGCAGCGATCTGTAGTCTTTCGCATTGACCCGACCAGGGGGTGTTCGCCTGGGGACTGGTCACGACTTCGTGAATTGTCCGAACGATTGTGTTTCGCCCGGTGAGCAAGCGGTTCGTGTCCTTCGCGTCAATGCAGCGTGACGCTGGAGGGATTGGCAATCCCTTGCTGTCACCGATTGCCTGATGGCCTGATCCTCGATGGAGCTGGTCGACGCGGCTGGAAAGCGAGTCGTTCGCGTGTCATCCACACCGGATATCTCCTATCGTATCGATAGCGCTGATCGGATCATCAGCGTCAACGCGGGCTGGACGTCATTTGCCAGGGCGAATCGGGGTGAACACCTGTTGCCGGAGGCGGTCATTGGTCGACCGCTCTGGCACTGGATCGCGGATCCAGCGACCTGCCAGATCTACCGGGCATTGATCGAGCAGGTTCGCCAGGGCGGGGGCCCGGTGAGATTCCAGTTCCGGTGTGATGCTCCTGGGATCCGGCGGCTGCTCCGGATGAAGGTCGTTCACCGGGGGGAGGGTGAAATCGGGTTCGACACCACGCTGCTCCGCTCCCAGCGGAGGCGGGCGGTTCCTGTTCTCGATCCGGAAAGCGAGCGATCTCGTGGTCTGCTTACGATTTGTGGATGGTGTATGCGTCTTCCGGTCCCGGGTGGATCCTGGCTCGAGATCGAGATAGCCATCCCCAGGCTTCACATCTTCGAGGGGCCAACGCCACCGCGGCTGACGCATGGGATATGTCCTGCCTGCTCGGAGGCGATGGTGAAAATGCTGGATGATCCTCGGCTGGCGGCCTCGGGACTGGTGATCGTCGGAACGCTACCCGATGAGTGATTGAGGGAAGTGCCGGGAGAGGCACACACCGGCTTGTATCGACGCGTCCAGCGAATCGACCCTCAGCCCTCTGTGGTGTTCCTCTCAGTTATCTCTGCGGGCATCTGGGTCAAAATCCATCGAAGGCTCAGGGCTGGGACGTATCCTGCCGTCACAACCCGACGGAATTAACAGGGTTGGGCAACGACCATCCCTCGAGATGCACGTTGCCGCTGTCACCCGATCCTGATGCGTAAAAGCGATACCATCTGCGTAAATCTGATGGTACATGTCGTGATGGCGAGGTGCACATTGGGGGATGGAAAATAATCCCCCGAAGCTGCTGACGCGTCTCCGAACCACGCTTCGTACCCGGCACTACAGCTACCGCACGGAAGAGACCTACGTTCACTGGGCGAAGCGATATGTCCGACACTTTGCGTATCGGCACCCGGAGGAGATGGGTGCGGCCGAGGTGATGGCGTTTATTACCTACCTGGCGACGGAACGGAATGTGAGTGCGGCGACGCAGAACCAGGCGTTGAGCGCCCTGCGTTTTCTTTACCAGGAGGTTCTCAGGAAACCGCTGGGGAACGCTGTTCTTTCCGTCCGGGCGCGGGAGCCTGAACGGCGGCCGGTGGTGCTGTCCCCCCGGGAGGTGGTAAAAGTCCTGGCCGAGCTGGATGGGACGACCCGGTTGATCTCCCTTCTATTATATGGCAGCGGAATCCGGCTCCAGGAGTGTCTCCGGTTGCGGGTCAAGGATCTCGATCTGGACCGGGGGGAGATCGTGGTCCGGCGGGGAAAGGGGGCCAAGGACCGGGTGACGGTGATGCCGGAAGCCACGCGGCCCATGATTGAAAGGGAGCTCGAGGCGGTGCGCCGCGGTCATCAATCGGACCTGAGGAATGGGATCCGGGTGCCACTGCCGGGGGCGTTGGACGTCAAATATCCAATGGCGGACCAGGAATGGCCGTGGCAGTGGCTCTTTCCATCGCGTCGAGGCAAGCGGCGGAAGTCGGGGAAGCGGGTGCGATTGCCGCTCCACCCGACGACGGTTCAGCGGGCGGTGCGGAAGGCGGTGCAGGCGGCGGGGATTTCCAAGCCGGCGACGTGTCATAGCTTCCGGCACTCTTTTGCGACGCATCTGCTGGAGGATCACTATGATATCCGGACCGTGCAGGAGTTGTTGGGGCACAGCGATGTGCGGACGACGATGAAGTACACGCATGTGCTGAATCGTGGCGCGCGAGGGGTCTTGAGTCCGCTGGACCGATTGTCGGAGCGGCTGTCCGCGGTGGCGTCGGTGGCTTCTGGTTCCGGGGTGGGGTCGCCGTTGGCGCGGGGTTCGGGGGTTCCGGTGCTGACTCCAGGTTCGGTGGTTCCGGTGTTGGCGCAGGGTTCCGTGGTTCCGGTGTTGGCTCAAGGTGTGGGAGTGTCTACCGGGAATTCGGGGTTGGGGAAAGGGGCCGATGGTCAGTCTGCCTAATTGCGGTTAACCTTGCAATGAGTCTGTCTAATGCCGGA
>JBDTRF010000086.1:0-12527 GCA_039931815.1 Gemmatimonadota bacterium | reverse complement strand
CCACGCACCAGCGACAGATGGCGTGGATCACGAACAGCTCCAGGTAGGTCAGGTAAAGCGAGAACGCCAGGGCGCCCCCCGATAACAGGATCATCGCCCGATCTGGCCAGGCCCGGGAGAGGTTGGCCGGCTGTATCCCCGCCAACCCGATTCCGAACAGCGCGACGTAGCCGATCACACCGATCAGCGAAACCTCAACCCCCATGAATCGGCTCCAGGGACTGGTCTGAACCTGCTCACACGCCCCAGACCCGCAGACCATGGTACCCACGATCCCAATCTTGTACAGGTAGAGGTACGTCGCCACCAGAAGCCCAACCATGCTGAGGAGGGCCGCGGCCATCCGGTATTTCATGGCGTCGCCGGAAGCGGGGCCAGGGAATCCACCAACCGCTTGATCGCATCGGAGGGCAGTCCGCCGGGATACAACAGCCCCCCAACCAGCAATGTCGGCGTCACGCCAATACCGACTTTGAGCGCCTCGTCATGGCTGGCCTGGATCCGGCCAGCATAGCGCGCCGATTTCATACAGTCGTCGTAGCGACCCAGGTCGAGCCCGGCCTGCTCAGCGTACTGCCGAAAAAATTTCCCGGCATTGGACGAGGAAGACCATTCTCCCTGGCCCGCATAGATCAGGCTATGCTGGTCCCAGTACTTGCCCTGTTCGTCGGCACATGCAGCCGAATGCGCGGCAACCCGGGTATGCGAATGAATCTGGTCGAGCGGAAAGTCCCGATATCGCCATCGCAGCCGCCCAGTCTCTATGAGTTGCCGCTTCACGACCGGGAACTGCATCGTCTCGAATCGCTCGCACCCGGGACACTGGAAATCGGCGTATTCGGTAATTTCTACCGGGGCCGAATCCGAACCGAGGAGATAGCCGCGAAAACCCGCCGTATCAGAAGCCAATACGGCGACATCGGCCGGGATGGCTACAGAGTCTCCGCCCCGGATGGCGAGATATCCGATCACGCCGAGTCCAGCCACCCCGACCACTGCGAGCAGGGTGTAGAATCGATTCAGTCCTCCTTGGACTGGCGCCATGGAGCGTCATCCTCCGGTTCTTCGAGAGAGAAAGGTTCCGATTGCCGCATTTCCTCCACCAACCGGCGGTTCTCGGCGACTTCAGGAGTATCATAGGTCGAACGGACTTCGAAATGAAATAACTCACTTCGTGCTTCACCCAGCAATCGCAACAACTCGGGGACTCGCTCCAGCAGCTGCCCCGCCCGGTCCAGTTCCGCGAGTCGCCGGGAGAGATCCCGGAGCATCTCGAGCAGCCGGGCCTGCCGCTCAGCTCCATAGACTTCATCATGATCCGCCATTGCCACCTCGCCAGCACCCGATTTCCTGTGCGGGAACCCGCAACTGTTTATACGAGAAGCAAATCTAATCGGTACCACAAGGATGTCGCGGTATATGTTCGGTTTGCACCATTGGGTGCAAGCGAGTTATATTTAATACATCCCAACCACGATCACGCGGAGGAGCCTTTGACAAAGAAGAAGATCCGGCAAGCGCCTGCAACACCCCTCGCTTTCAATCAGGCGCGAGACGAGATGTTCAGCCACATTCTCCGGTGCGGAGTGCTCGAGGCCGCAATTGAGCACCAGAAAGACTGGTTTGACGATACCATGCAATATCTTGCGGAGCGCTTTGAAGACCTGAGCCCTGAAGAACTGGCTCAACTGCGCACGTTAGGGGAGCGGTACTGCCGACCGGTCCAACCCCGCTCCACGGAAACCGTCGGCGCCGGCACCCAGGAATAGACCATAAAGAAGACAATCGCGCTGGCTAGCCGCCCCATCGACTGGCATGCGCGATTTTCATTTGAATGCTACCGTTTCAGCTTGCGCCATCGGTAACCAGCCAGAACCCTGACGCCCCCTCCGATACCAGCTTCCAGCATCCAGCCTGATCGACCACCAGGGTTGGACTCGATGCCAATCATCAATACGACGTACCCCTCTGTCGCTGATGCGGTCACGGCCGCCAGTCCGCCTCCAGTGTAAATCCCGGTTTTCCGACTGCGCGGATTCAGGAGAAACTGGCCCAGCAGCTCGCCACGCATCGCAAAGTCCCCATCGAGCGCACCGGGTGTCATGGTCGCCACGAAACGCGCCCGCCCACCGGGTCGGAAAAGAAGCTGGGCTCCGGCGCCAAGAAAATCAGCGTGGGCCTCGGTCCGCAATGCGTGGAACCCGAGCTCAACACCCGTTTGAGCCGATGCTGTCGCGGGGGCAAACCCCGCCAGGAGAAAACCCCATGAAACACACCGAACTGAAAGACTACGCCAGGACCAGATCATAGGTAATACGGATGTCGGGCGCGAGTGAATGAATCACCGAGCAATACTTCTCAAGTGACAGGTCAATTGCCCGACGAGCCCTGGCTTCATCGAGTCCATTCCCCCGGAGCGTATACGTGAAGTGAAGGGCGATATAACGGCGCGGTTCTTCTTCCCGTCGAGTCCCGGCCACTTCGACTCTGAATTCGGTCAATTCCACGCGCTGTTTCTTGACTACGATGACGACGTCCGAGCCGGTGCAGCTGGCGGCCGCCAGCAGCAGAGTCACCATTGGTCCGGGTCCTTGGTCGTTGTCTCCGTCGATCAGAATTTCGGGTTTGCCGGGTTCGCCTCCTGTGAATCGCAGTTCATCCTGCCAGGTGAGGGAAACGCGTTTGATCTCTTGTGCCATTGCAACTCCATAGAATGGACGTATCGCGCACCAGGGCAGCATACCGGCGATGGCACTGACAATGGACCTATCCGGTTATCCGATCAGGAGCACGCGTGCTCCCGAGGCCCCGAGTGCCCACGGATGATTTCCTGAGACCAGGTTCTACCCTGCACGTGCTTACAAGCGCCTGCCCGCTGATTGGGCCACGCGATTGTAGTCCCAGATGGCATAAATCGCCATGGCACCCGTCGCCCACGCGAGAGGCCGCAGAATCGGTGCATTGGCGATGAAAGCCAGGAGCGTGAGCATCTGTCCGACGGTCACGGCCTTCCCTCCGACACGAGCTGGAATCGCGGTGGGACGCTTCGTCACCAGGGTGACGGCAAAGGCGATGGTGGCCCAGATATCGCGAAGCAGCACGGCAACGATTTCGTAGAAGTGCAGTCGTCGGGAAAAGAGAACGACTCCGAAGGCGCAGGCCATGAAGAGCTTATCGGCAATGGGATCGAGCACCGCCCCGAACCTGGAGCCACCGAACCGACGGGCCAGGAATCCATCCAGCAGATCGGTAATGGCTGCCAGGGCCAGTACGCCAAATCGCCACCATGGGCCGGTGAGCATGACAAAAGCCAGCGCAAGCGGCAGCCGGACCACGGTGATGAAATCCGCCGTCGTGAAGCCCTGCCGGCCTTGCTCCACCTCTCGGCGGGAAGTACTTTCGACCTGCTGTTCCATGCTCTATGATAGCCGGGGCTCAGGTAATTTGGCTCGAGTATAACCGAACCGGCACCGGGCCCCGTGGCAAGCCGTCTCGCTCCCATCCCTTCTTTCCCGACCGCAATTCTATGAACCTCGACCTCCTCAAGAAGACCGTTATTTTCGCCGACCTCGATGAAGGCGAGATATCCCGGGTGGCGGAGATCTGCCAGGAGCAGACGTTCAAGTCGGGCGACGTCATTTTCAAGGAAGGAGATCCGGGCAACCGGCTCTTTGTGATTGCGAGCGGGGAAGTGAGGATCAGCCGCACCATCCCCGGATCCGGCGAGGAGGCGCTGGCCATTCTCAAACCTGGAGCATGTTTCGGGGAAATGTCGGTGTTCGACCGGTCCGAACGATCGACCGATGCCATTGCCAACGGCCCATGCACCCTGGTGACGATCTCCCGCCCTGACTTCGAGCTGGTCCTCGATTTCAATCGTGACCTGTCCTTCAAGGTGCTATGGTCGGTGGTTCGGATGCTCTCGACCCGACTGCGGGCGACGAACGACAACCTTCGATCGTTGCTCGCCATGTCGATGTTCTAACCCGTCGTCGGGGACGGCGGATCTCCAACCGGTTTCGGAATGGCGGAGTAAGCAAAGTTCAGCGAGTTCAAGGAGCCTGGTGAAGGCCCGTCCCGGTGCCGGCGCACCCGGGAGCACCTGGACAGCTTCCATTTTTTATTTGAAAGGGATCACACTCATCCTGCCTCAACCTGACACCCTTATGTCCCTCTCACCCTGCTCCTCCCGTCCCCGTGATTGATACCGCCGTGATACCCTGCGGCGGCCTCGGCACCCGTCTCGCGCCAATCACTCGGTGGATTCCCAAGGAGCTGCTTCCCGTCGGACTCAAACCACTCATCCACTGGACGCTGGATGAGATCGCCGACGCGGGTCTGCTTCGCGCCATCATCGTATTGAACCCGGCTCGCCCCCAGGTCGAGGGCGCCGCCCGAAACTGGTCGGGTCCGCTCGAGCTGGAGTTCGTTCTCCAGGATCATCCGCGAGGTTTGGGCGATGCCCTGGTGCGCGCTCGCGACCTGCTGGCAGGTTCCCCCTTTCTCACCGTTCTCCCCGACAATCTTTTCCAGGGTGAGAATCCGTCGCGTCGAGTGCTCGAATGTTTTCACCACACCGGTCTCGCGACCGTCCTGCTGAGCGAAATTGTGCGCGAGGAGGCGGCGCGAAAGGGCGCGACTGGCAGGGCGCAGACCGAGCGAAACGCCGCCGGCACTCTTCTCGTGACTGATGTTGCCGACAAAGGTACCGGACGCTTTCAGACGGGCGAAGCGAAGAGCGCGGTCACGCCCATCGGCCGCTACGCTTTCCCCGGCAACATTTTTACCGAGTTCGACACGGTGGCCCAGACGCTTCGACCGGGGGCTGAGCTGGACGATGTGCCTGTGCTCCAACGGCTGGCGAGACGTGGCGCCCTCGCCGGCATCATTTCCTCTGCCAGGTTCTTTGATGTGGGAATCCCCGAGGGGTATCGCGAGGCGGTGGCGTCCTTCCCGGCCAATCCTTGAAGACGGCGCAGCGCCCTGACAATCGATCAGGTGCAGAACAGGAGATGACACTATCATTCTCCGCAGCCAGAAATAACCCGGCCACCTTACGTTGGAATCAATCCATCCATTGAACTTTACCCATCGGGTCGGCACTCTCACCGGTATCGCTGGCTCCCGACTGGCGGATCCCGAGGCGCTCTCCGGCGTCATCATCGCCGCGGCCGCCGCGATCGGGATGTCGTCCCATGGCCCTCCGGTCGTGAAGTCCGGCCCGAGGGGAGTGGTGGCGGGACTCTTGTGTCACGGCGGTCACGTGGTCATTCACGCGCTGCCGGAGGAATCCCAGTGCGCGGTAGACATCCTCGCGATGGAGCCGGGATCAGCCGAACGCGGGATGGAAGTGATTGCGAAACGGCTGAATGCTACTGGGAGAACGGACAGGTAGGACGGCGGTCCGGAATTCAATACTTCAGGCATCAGCGAGTAGAGGTCAGGCCTCGAGGCTTCACCACATTTCCAGCCCGATGACCATTCATCCTGGACAATTACTGCACGAACCGAAAGCAATCGCCGCGGCAAAAGGGAACGGTACTCGTTTTTGAGCTGGCCGCGACGAGGCTGGAACAGGCACCAGGCCTGTGGTCAGACTCTCGCTATTTCACCGCTTTTCCCCGCACCACTCCCTCCGCGCGAACGTCAGGATCGAGATACGCCCGCGCCACCTGCTGGATGTCGGCGGCGCTGACCCGGCGATACATCTCACCAGGGTCGTCCATTTCTTCCAGGCCATCACCGATCAACCACGATTCGACGATTTCGCCTGCGACCGACGCCGCGCTCTGGCGCGACACCTCGGCCTGGCCGGCGAGATAGCTCACCGCCTGGGAAAGCTCGGTCGGGCTCGCCGGCTCCTGACGAAACTGGTCCAGCTCCTTGAGCATTTCTTCCCGCGCTTCGGTCTCTCGCTCTGGCGCGCACGCGATGTATGTGAGGATCGCACCGGCACCACCCCGCTGCCAGGAGCTGGCCATGACGGTATAGGCGAGAGAACGACGGCTGCGTAGTGACTCGAATAATCTTCCCCCAAGCCCGCTCGCGACGGCGGACCAGACTTCCGCCGCATATCGTGTCACGTCGTTTCGCGCCGGGCCGGGAAATGCCATGGCAAAGGCGGACTGGGCCTTGTTCCGCTCGACGATTTCGATGTCGGGCTGACTCTTGACCGCCCAACTCTGGCTGAGAGCCCGGGGTTTCAGGGGGGCAGCCGGCATATCGCCGAAGATCGACGCGAGCAGGTTGGCGGCCTTCTCAGGATCGACATCGCCCACGGCGACGATCGCCGCCCGGTTCCGCGTGGTCGCGTCCATGAAGTCACGCACCATCGCCGGCTCGATCTTCGGGAGCGTTCCTGGCAGACCCGAAACCGGCAGTCCATAGCCTCGATCTCCGAAGGCGGCGCGGAAAGCCAGCTGAAACGGGAAGCGGAACATATCATCCGCAATCTGCCCGGCTTCTTCCAGCATGAGATGTCGTTCCCGGATGATATCGTCATCGGCCATTGCCGCCTCGTCCACGACCAGTCGCAGCAGTTGCGCGGCGTCAGCCATCCGGTCAACCAGGACGCTGGAGCTCAGGCCGAGCCAGTCACTCGCGGCCGAAACCCCCAGCGAACCTCCCAGCCGCTCGAAGCCGAACGCCAGGCCGGCGGCATCGAGGTCGCCGGCGCCACGAACCGCGCTTCGAAGCGCAAGCGCACCAATTCCAGCCTGCGCAGAAGGCTCAGGTCGTCCACGCGGGAAATAGACGCCAAGCGTTACGGTGGGAACACCGGCCTTGGTTCGGACGAGCAGGTCGGCGCCAGGCAGGGCGACATGATAGACGCCGGCGGTGCGCCGGCCCTGCGTGGCTTGAAGCGGACGACCGCCGGCTCCAACGTGAACCGGCACACGGATCGAAACGGCCGAAGGGGCCGCCCGAAAGGCCTCCGCAATAAACTCATTGTTCAGGTCGCCACCGCGGCCCGTTGGATGGTAGGCCAGTCCCGACACCGCGTCTCCCTTGAGATACCGCGCCGCGACCTCGCGTACCTGGGAAGGAGTGACCGCCGCGAGAGCTTCGTACTCTTCATCGAGATAGGTGTAGTGCTTGAGCGCCTCGGCCTCGGCGATGGCGGAGGCGCGACCATCCATGGGCTCGAGGCGACGGGCCCATCGGGTCAGCAGCAGTGTTCGCGCTCGATCGAGATCATCCGTATCCGGGCCGGTCGTCGCCAGGCGCGAGATCTGTCCGGCGATGCCTTTCACGACCTCCTCCATCCGTTCCGGTTCCGCTTCAGCCGCGACCTCGAAGATTCCCAATTCGGTTGGCGCATAGAAATACGAGCCAATCGCGGTAACGAGCCCGGTTTCCCGGAGCGCCCGATACAACCAGGAACCCCGCCCCATTCCGAGAATCGAGGCGGCCAGGTCCAGCGCAGCTGCGTCGGGGTCCAGCGGTTTCACCGCCCGCCATCCAAATGCCAGGTGGGTGTGGGTGACATCTCCTCGCAGCGTGCGGCTCCGGATTTCTTGATGCGGAGGTTCTTCCGGCGACGGATCGATGACACCGGGGTCGCCACTCCACTCCCCGTACGCCTCGCGGGCCAGGTCGAGGGCGACATTTTCGTCGATATCACCGACGATCGAAACGATCGTTCGACCGGGGACATACCGCGAGCGGTAATACCCGAGAACGTCGTCCTGCGTGAATGAGGCGAGCGTCGTTTCGTGCCCGATCCGCCAGCGTCGAATGCGATGGCGATCGAACATGACTTCGTTCAAGGTTTCGCCCGCGACTGAACCGGGGCTGTCCAGCTTGCGATTCGCCTCCTGGATGATCACCTGCAGCTCACGGGCTAACTCCTCCGGGTCGATGACGGAGTTCCTGAGCGCATCGGCCTGGATGTCGATCGCGGTGGCAAGACCGGAGGCGGGGAGCACGACATAATACGAGGTGTGGTCATAACCGGTCCCGGCGTTGAGATATCCACCGGCAGCCTTCGTTTCCCGGGCGACATCCCCCGGTCCGCGCCGCTGGGTACCCTTGAAGAACATGTGCTCCAGCACATGGGAGATTCCCTGCCAGCGGTCGGGCTCATCGAAGAAGCCGGCCTTGACGTGAGTCACGACGCTGGCCACCGGAGCGGAGGTATCGCGCTGAACCAGGACCGTGAGACCGTTGGGCAGTACTTCGCGTCGGACCCGGTCAGTCCACCGGGTCACGACCGGCCGCCAGAGCCGAGCGGGCGCCAGCGGAGCACCGCGAGAGCGGCCAGGACGAATCCGAGGCCGTAGAGCAGCACATGGGCCAGCTGGGGGCCCGGAGGCATTGGCTGATCGAGGCTCGTCAAGTGGAAGGGAGGGAGAATCATCGCGATAAAGTTCCAGAATGCCGGGAGCACCACGTGGTTTTGCGAGAGTCCATGCAGGACACTTTGAACGATGAACACCAGGATCGCGAAGAGCCAGTCAGCCCGCGTCAGCGTGGAGGCGAGAAACACCGCCCCGCCGAGTAGAAGATACAGCATTTCGAGGCGGGCAATCATCGACCACGAGAGGGGAATGGGTCCGACCGCGATCGCCATCGCCGCGGTCATCACCGGCGCGAGGAGGCCCACCATGAGTCCGCCCAGCAGAAAACGCGACAGGTAATACGCGGAGGGGTTCACCGGTCGCACGAAGGTGGTGCGATAGTATCCCTGGAGTCGATCCGCGCTGACGATCGAGGCCACACAGAAAAGGATGAAGGGCCAGCTCATCTGACGCACCGCACCCAGGACCATCGGCGCGGCATCGGAGGGCAGCGGGGCCGGGGTAATCCGACTGAGGATGAGCGCGCCGAGAACTCCGATCGTGAGCAGCACCAGGCCCTGGGAGAGCAGGAGGTCGCGCAACATCCAGGGCAGGTAACGCAGCGGAAATCGACTCATCCGTTCTCTCCGACCGCGGCCCGGAACTCAGTCTCGAGTCGGCTCTGTTCCGGATAGAATGAAGTCACCACCGCCCCTGAGGCCAGCAGGCCAGCCAGTCGCTGATTGAGATCGACGATAGAGCCTTCGACGTGAAACTCCTGGGATCGACCATCAACGGGCAACGCTTCGGGGAAAAACTCGAGCAGCGCCGGCACCGGCTCTGCGAGCGTGAGTCGGTACGCGCCCCCCCTCGCATTCGTGCCGCCGGACGCGACCACCCGCTGCAGGCGCCCCTGGGAGAGGATCGCCACCCGATCGGTCAACCGCTCAAGTTCGTCGAGGTTGTGCGACGCGATGATTATGGTGCGGGTGGGCTGTCTCAGCTCACTGACGATGTCCCGAAAGCGCTGGGTCCAGACCGGATCGAGCCCATGCGTCGGCTCGTCGAAGATGATGAGATCAGAATCGGCCAGCAACGCCTGGGCCAGCCCCAGCCGCTGCAGGTTCCCCTTGGAAAGCTGGCGCACCTGCTTTTTCCGATGTTCTTCCAATCCGAGCGACGTAATGGCCGATTCGACTCGTGCCCTGGCGTGCCGCGAAGGCAGATTGGACAGCGCCGCGTAGCGACGAAGAGCCGACTCGGTGGTCCAGCGGGGGGGTATGGCGACGAGCTCCGTGAGGTAGGCGACCCCGTGACGTTCGATAAAATGGCGGGGCGCTTGCCCGTCGATCGTCGCCCGGCCGCTTGAGGGATGGAGATAGCCAAGAATAATCGAGAGCATGGTCGACTTACCGGCTCCGTTGGGGCCGGCGATGCCGAACACTTCTCCCCGCGCGATGTTGACGCTGAAATCCGCGAGGGCCTGGACTCGTCGAGTGCGGAAGAGATTGACGTAGACTTTGGAAACCGACGCCAGCTCGATCACTGGATGATACGGAGCACGCCCGCCTGAGCACTCGCGCGGATGAAGGCCTCCGCATCAGTCGATGTCGGGATGACCACTCCGGTCTCGGCCCTGCCCCGCTCAGCCAGGGAAATCATGAAATCGGTAAGCGATGCATTGGCCCATTCATCGTCCGCCGCTTTCATCTGGTGCAGAATCTCGTCCCAGCTTCCTTTGAATGTGAGCCCCGAAAGTGACGCGACCTGGTGAGAATCTCCGATACCCGGCCGCTTCTGCATGGCATGCAGCTCAGCGACCAGGGTGCCAAAGAGCTCGAGCTGGTGCGGGTCACGTACCGATCCGTCCGGCTGTTGCGCCTCGACTTCGGCCAGGAGCATATCCACGTTATCCGGCTCGCCGGCGACCTCGAGCAGGCGCTGGAGCCAGGGGACCAGTTCGGGGTCATCATCGGGGAGTCGGTACAGCGTCTTCTTGAGCTCGATGTAGCGCCAGAGGCCCAGCTCATCGTAATGATCGTCCGGCTGCGTCCGCTCCAGCTGGTACAGCGAGGCTTCCGATTCGCCCCGGTCATACAGGAGGTTCGCCAGGTAAATCCGGGCCTCCGTATGTTCGTTGTCCAACTCGAGTGCGCGTCGGAGCCAGTAGAGCGCGGTGCCTTCGTGACCCAACCGATGGGCCGCGTACCCGGTGCATGCTGCCGCCTCCGGTGAATCAGGCTGCGCGTTGACGGCCAGTTCAAAGAATCGCTGCGCGTGGTGGAGGAGGCCCTCACGGAACAGGGATCGACCGACCTGAAGCATCAGGTCGTGATCATCCTGAAATCCCAGCGCAAGGATACGCTCGAACGCGGACAATGCGCCGTTACGGTCGCCCAGCTTCAGCAGAATTTCGCCGAAGCCGGCCAGGCCATCTTCGTGATCAGGTTCGAGGCAGAGAGAGGTTTCGAAGCTGCGCCGAGCCCAGGCGTATTCTTCCCGGGCGAGGTGGGCGTACGCTTTACCGACGTTCAGTTCGACCGCGTGAGGATAGAGAGAAAGGCCCTCCGTCAGGACTGCCAGGGCTTCGTCGTATTGTCCTTCGTTATAGAGTTGATGGGCTTTTTCATCGAAGTCGTCGGAACTCAGGAAACGATCCGACATCGGCAGGGCCTCGCGAGGAGTTTTCGTAAACTAGAGAGTTTGACTGTCCGGTGCAAGACTCCTGTGACCCGGTTCCCGCGTTTCTCCGACGCGTGACACCTTCATGTCGGCACAACGGTGCCATTCTGGGCACGCTCGGACAACCCCAGCTTCTTGAGCAGGGCGCGAAGTGTATCCTGCTCTTCGGGAGAAAGCGCCGAGAAAAGCTCGAGAATCTCAGCCGCATGACGGGGGAATGTCTTGTCGATCAGCGCCTCGCCCTTGGGCGTAAGCTTGGCGTAGATCACCCGGCGGTCATCGGCACACCGCTCGCGAACGACCAGACCAAGTTCGCAGAGGTTGTCCATGACATAGGTGACGTTGCCGCTGGTCACCAGGAGCTTTTGGCCGATTTCACTGAGCGGAAGCCGCCCCAGATGGTACAGCGCCTCCATCAACGCAAACTGAGGAGTCGTGAGGCCATAGGAGCGGATCATGCGATCCGCCGATCGGCTGACGGACGCGTAACAACGGGCCAGCGATATCCAGGTACGGAGAGCGCGATCCTGATCGGGAGGGTACTGCCGAACGGAAGGATTCTTCATTCACTGTGAAGCTAAAGGCCACCAATTCAGAACGCTACCCATCAATCGCTGGAGCGCGGCATCAGGGGCCGCAGGGGGCCAGGCGCTGGAGCACGACATGCTGCACCACTTTCGCGCGAACCGCCTGCCGGATGTCTTTCCCGGGCGGAATGAGGGTACGAATCGTAATTTCACGATCCCACCGGAGCAGGCCCACGGCGGGATCCCAGACGAAGACACCGCGATGATCCTCGCCCTGCACGACATCGATCCCGGTTGAGTCGGGAGCCGGCATCGGACGATCGGGAATGGCTCGCAGCAGCTGGTAGCGGTGAAGCCGGGTTCCTCCCGCCGTGCTGTCCGCCAGCCGCTTGACACTCAAGCCCGCCGAATCGGACCAGGTTGATCCCGGATTCAAAGCATGCGGGGCCAGCTCCGGCATGAGATCGTTGAGCGCGACGGCAAGATGGACCACCTCGGCAACTTCCGGCGGGATGAACGGAACCTGTCGCCCGGTATAATGACCCAGCGGCGCAAGGAACCCCCGGAATCGACCACCGATCACGCCGTCGGTCTCGGGAACCAGCCTGCCGTCGGCGGAAGCGCGGAACACGGTGAGCGAATCGAACCAGGCTTCGAGGGTCAAGCCCTGGGCCGTGTCACGACTCATCAGGACCATGATGCCATCCTCTCCGGTTTCTTCTCGACGGGTTTGTCCAGCGATCATCGTGGCGATGCTGGCGTCCACCGTTTCCCGAAAGCGGGCGCAGGAGAGTTGGGAGGACGTGTATCTCTCCTGACTCAGTCCCGCGGTGGATTGCGCCAGGAGCAACAGTGCGGAGAGTTGAAACACCGGGCGCAGTGGTCGGATCATTCCGGGTTCCTGGGCGCCAGGAGGAACAGAATGCCGACGAGGGCCATGTAGGCCTCCAGGCCAAAAAGCCATGGGCGCCATTCCGAAAGATCCACCGGCGTCAGGATCAGGGCGGTCACCATCCCGCACACAAGGATGATCCCGCCC
>JBDTRF010000085.1:0-12566 GCA_039931815.1 Gemmatimonadota bacterium | reverse complement strand
GATCGCTTTCAGATTGCCGACGCGTTCGATGACATCGACGAGTTGCTCTCCTTTGAAGCGCTGGATGCGGTCGTCATCTGCACGCCGAACCATCTGCACGAAGCCCATATTCTCGCCGCACTCTCCGCCAATCTTCACGTTCTCGTGGAGAAGCCGATCGCGACAGCGTCCGCCAGCGTGCAGCGGATCATCAAGGCGGCGGAAAAGCGAAACCTGGTGCTGATGGTAGGGATGAATCATCGCTATCGGACCGACGTGCAGATTGTGCGCAGCTTCGTGCAGGCCGGCGAACTGGGAGAAATCGAGAGTGTGCGGGGAAGCTGGCACGTGTTTCGGCCGAGCCGGGCCCAGCTGGGCTGGCGTCAGCGGCGCGAGCAGTCCGGCGGTGGTGCCATGCTCGACCTCGGGCTGTCCATCCTCGACCTCGGACTCTGGCTGGCCGGAACGCCCAAGCCGGTGCGGGTCAGCGCCAATCTCGATGTGGCCGGCCGGGAACGGGGAGTGGAGCAATCCGGTAGCGCCTTTGTCGTCTGCGAAAACGGGACGTCGATTTTCGTCGATGTCACCTGGCACCACGTCGGGGCGGGAGAACGCTTTGGCGTGGGCCTCCGAGGCAGCAAGGGCACCGCCGGGATTAATCCCATGCACGTCTGGAAGGAGTTGCACGGCGTGCCCACGGACGTTGCCCCGACCGGATCGGTCGGAAGGGAAAATGCATTCTTCACTTCTTTTCGAGCGGAATGGGCGCACTTCATGGCGGCAATCAAGAAGGAGGCTAAACCGCCCAGCCTGGATGAGCATGTGACGCTGCATAAAGTCCTCGACGCGATTTACCGTTCCGCCACCGACGGCCGCGACGTCAGCCTGTGATCCGGCAGCAGCGGTCCTGGCTTTCACGGGCTTATACTGGGGGGATTGTCACGGCGCTCCTCTGCTCCGGCCGAGGAGACCTGCTGGCCCAGCACCCGACGCCGGTTTCCCCAGAACCGGGCTCGGAGCTGACGATCTACCTTATGACATTCGGGCCCGGAGAGCAGATCTGGGAGCGATTCGGCCACAACGCGATCGGTGTCCGCGACGCCGCAGCCGGTACCGATTCGGTATTCGATTACGGCCGGTTCAGCTTCACCGAAAAGGGTTTCCTCGTCCACTTCATGCAGGGCCGGATGTTCTACTGGATGGGAAGCGCTGATGCCAACTGGTATGCCAACCTCTATGTAAACTGGCACCGCTCGGTCTGGATTCAGGAACTCAACCTCACTCCGAAGCAACGCCTCGAAGTTCGTGATTTTCTCCGCTGGAACGAACAACCGGAAAACATTCGTTATCGCTACGATTATTATCGCGACAACTGCTCAACCCGGGTGCGCGATGTGATCGATCGGGTGATGGGTGGCGCGTTCCGCCGGCAGACAGACACCGTCACGACCGGGACCACCTTTCGTTTTCACACTCAGCGCCTCACCACCGCCGACGTCCCGATGTATACGGGACTGCTTTCCGCGATGGGTCACCCCATCGACCAGCCCATCACGGCCTGGGAGGAAATGTTTCTGCCACTTTCAGTGCGCAAGTTTGTGCGCACGGTGAAGATTCCGGGACCCAATGGGCAGGAAGTGCCGCTGGTCAAATCCGAGCATACCGTGTACGAGAACCATGCGATCGAGACCCGCGATGCTCCTCCCCCGTGGACGCCGTACTACCTGCTGGTCGGAGCCGCAATCGGCGGAGTGGGACTTGGGTTGGCACGCATGGGAACGACGCGCCCCTGGGCCCGGCTCTCGTTCATGACATTGGGGACGTTCTGGTACCTGGTGATGGGACTCGGCGGGCTCATCCTGCTCTGCCTCTGGGCACTGACGGATCACGCCGTCACCTATCAGAACGAAAACATCCTGCAGTTCGACCTCCTGGCGTTGCCTCTTGTCGTGCTGTTGCCTTCAGGAATTCGACGCGGTGGGCGACGGAGGCTGTTGGCGCTGCGCCTGAGTGTGGTGGTGGCGACGATTTCGCTGGCGGGCCTGCTGATCAAGCTGTTACCCTGGTTCTACCAGGTGAACCTCCAGGTCATTGCCCTGATTCTGCCGGTGTACCTTGGGCTCGCAGCGGGATTGTTCGCGCTTGCTGGTCGAGACGTGGGGTAGAGCTACGCCGGGCGACCATGTCGCACATTCCGGTTAGCCCTGCTGGGGAATGTCAGGTTGCTCGTACACCTTCGCGTCCACGAAGACCGTAAACAGCTCCGGATCAAGCATTCCCCCTGACACTTCCGTCTTCATGATATCGAGCGCCCGCTCGGTGGGGACCGCCCGTTTGTAGGGCCGGTCCTTCGCTGTCAGCGCATCGAAGATGTCACTGATGGTCATCATGCGTGTCTGCACCGGGATGTCCGGCGCTTTTACCTTCCGCGGGTAACCTGAACCATCCAGCTTTTCGTGATGTCCATGAGCGATGACCGGTACCCGGCTCAAATTGCGGGTCCACGGAATATCGCGCAGAAAATCGAACGTGTGATTGACGTGGCTTTCGATCTCGACTCGTTCCGTGTCATCCAGCGTTCCCCGGCGAATACTCAGGAAGCGGACCTCGTCCGGGGTGAGATAGGGGAGATTGGAGCCGTCAATCGCGTCGTACCTGCGATCAGAAAATTCCCGCAGTGCCTCAAAATTCCCTTCAGCCAGGACAGTCGGTCGATTGGAGTCCGATACAAGCTGGAGGAAGCGGTCGAGTCCTGACCGCTCGGCAGCGAAGCGGGCGTCCAGCTCCCGGAGGAATGCCTCATAGCCCGCGTGGCCATGCCGAACCAGGTATTCGGCGCGTTCGTGCTCGTACTGCCACTGGGCAGTTCGATAGAGAAAAGCGTGACGTTGCTGGATCGTCGTCATGTCCGATGGATAGAGCTTGTTTTCCTTGACCAGGACTTTCTCCCGGACCCCGACTTTCCCGAAGTCGTGGAGCAGCCCGGCATAGCGCAGTTCACGGATCTGTTCGGCGTTGAAGCGAACCAGGCGGTACGGGCCAGTGTCCATCCGATCCACGATCGTGGCCAGTCCGACGGTCAGATTGGCGACTCGTTCAGAGTGACCGGAGGTAGTTGGATCCCGCTGTTCGATGGCGGTGACGGCGGCGCGGACGAAACCTTCGAAGAGCCTCTCGATTTCCTGGTAGAGCTGGCTGTTCTCCAGGGCGACCGCCGCCTGGCCTGCCATGGATCGCACCAGCTTGACGAGGTGCGGACTGTAGGGTTGCACGTAACGATCGGTGTCCGCCGGGGACTCGAGCCGTGCGGCGGGGTCGCCTTTTCGATTGATCAACTGGACAACACCGATCACTTCGCCGCTGTGATTCTGCATGGGAATCACCAGCATGGACCGGGTCCGATAGCCATATCGCTCGTCGAATGACCGATTGAACGAATACGCCACGTCGGGTGGAAGAAGGTAGACGTCGTTAAACACCAGCGGCTCACCCTCGGCCGCGGCATATCCGGCCAGCGAGGTGTGATTGATCGGCATGGTAAACTCGACGAACGGAATGTCCGGGCGGCTGTCGTTCTGGGTCAGCTTGAACCGCAGTCGCCGCTTACCCTGTTCGTCAATTTCGCACAGATACAGGCTGCCTGCGTCCGACTGGGTGATCCGGCGAGCCTGGAAGAGGATCAGGTCGAGCAGGGTGTTGTAGTTCTTTTCTGTCGTAAGCTTGATGCCAATTTCGGCGAGTTCGGTCACTTCCCGCGTACGGGTCGCGATTTCTCGTCGGGCCTGCGCGGCCTCCCGTCGGGCGGCTGCCTCCCGATACGCCGATCGGAGCGCGACCAGCAGCTGCCGCATTTGTACCGGCGCATGGACAAATCCACTGAGCAGGTCGATCGGCAGTTCCGACGGGACATCGACCTCGCCGGGCTTTCCCAGCGCCACAATGGCAATGCCATTCTCCCGCATCGAATCCAGCACGGATCCCGGAATCATGTCGCGGGAGGCTGGATCCAGTACCATCACGGTGGGGAGCCCGTCGACCCTGAAATCAAAGGGAGCCGCGATCAGGATCGTCTCGACCTGCTCGGATGAGAGTGCTTCGCCGATGTCGGTGGGACTCCAGCGGTCAGTGTGCAGCAGGCGAAACTTCATGGGAGCGGTGTGCCGGATACGTCGGGGGTGCGAACCTTCGAGGTATCCGCCGGCAGTGGGGTGATGCCCGTAATCATCCGCAGGGGCCGGCGACTCACCTGGTCGAGAAAGTATTCCAGCTTGGAGGAGATCACGAACAGGTTCTGGGCCGTCGTTCGGACGACATCGCGGTTTTCGCCGGCGATGGTAGAAGCGGTGGACGCCAGGCTATCGAGGTGTCCCAGCATGAGCCGGGTCTGGGACAGCGTGGCGGCGATGGAATCCGAAATACTGCCCATCTGTCCATGGGCCGACGACATCAGCGTGTCAGCCCGGGCCAGGGTCGGCGTGAGCTGCGCCAGCGTGGCCTGGATACCGGAGAGGGTTGTGCGAATCTCCGGAGCAGTCTGTCTGAGCTCGGACTGCGCCATGACCACCGTTGAGTTGAGGCTGTGAATCAGGTCGCGGGTATCGGTGAGAACAAGGGCGATCTGCTGGCGGAGCGAGTCGGCCGTCTGTGCGATGGCTTCAAGGCCCGACGCCCGGCGAACGGAGTTGATCGTGTCCCCGGGCGCGAGACGCCCGAGGTTGCGGCCCGGGAGTCGGAGGCCGATCGCGGCCCCACCCAGCGCGTTGACCGGGACAATGTCCGCTTCAGTGCCGAGGGGGAGGCGCAGTTCGTTGCCGTCCTGATAGCGCTCGTCGATCCGGAGGTGGACGACAAAGCGAAGCTGCCCGGTTGTCGAATCGACCTGTGGTGCGACACCTTTGACCTCACCGACCTCCAGGTACTGAAGAAAGACCTTGGTGTCGACGTTGAGGTCCTGGGCGGTGGATGAGCGCATGTACAGGTCGAACTGACGCTTGTTCCACCCCTTAGTCAGGATCACCGCGACCACAAGCACCAGCGCCGCACCGACAACGATGGCGCCGACGAGAAGGTCGGACATGCGTTGCGTGCTCATAGGCGGACCGGCATCCGCCGGCTATCGGCGATGGCCACGACTCGTTCAACCCGGTTGCGCAGCAGCATCGGAATGTCCTGGCCAGTGATAAAGACGGTGCGTCGCCCGCCATTGCCCAGCTCACCGCCTCGAGCGATTTCCAGGATCTCGGCCGACACGCGATCGGTGAGACCGACGAACGGTTGTTCCAGGAGTACGAGCTCGGGATCAAACGCCAGCGCGCGGCCCAGCGCGGCTCGGCGGCGCTGCTCTTCGTTGGCCTGTGCGGGTCGTTCCTGCGCGGCGCGAGTCAGGCGAAGCAGGGCCAGGATGACTTCCACCCGGCCTTCGATTTCATCTGGTTTGAAGTTACTGCCGAAGCGAAGCGGGAGCCGAATGTTGTCCCTGAGGCTCAGGTTACTCAGCAGCCCATCTCCGGCCGGAAGGTAGCCCAGCCGGCGGCGGAAGGCGAGTTGATCGACTCGTGACAGCGTGGTGATATCGGTGCCGAACACGAGAGCCGTCCCGATAACTGCCGGTTCCAGGCCCAATGCAATTGCAGACAGGCTGTCGACGCCGCTGTTTTCGTCTCCGACAACCACAACCGACTCGTGGGGCAAAACCTCAAGTGCGAACGTTCCGGCGGCACTCCCGGTGAGCGGGATCCCCTGGAAGGAGAGGAACGGGACAGCCCCATCAGCCGACGCTCTCATTGTACCAGCACGAAGAGTGCGCTGACGACAAAGATCATTACGATCGATCCCACGGTCGAGCGGATGACAGCCTGAGGGATCTCGGTCGGCCCTCGCTTTACCGCCAGGCCGTGGAAGCTTGGCCAGAGTCCGATTACTGCCCCAAAAAGAATGCCCTTTCCAAATGTCACGGCTACGTCGCTGGTCGTCAGCGATGCGAGTACCACGCCGAGGTAACGGCCTCCACTCATTCCCTCAGCGCCCGCGGCAAGGTAGCCGGCAATCAGGGAAACCGTGTCGAATAGAACGATGAGAATGGTGACGGAAACGATGCACCCGAAGAGCCGGGGAAGTACGAGGTAGTGGTACGGATCGATACCCATGCCCTCAAGCGCACGCACTTCTTTCAGGACGGTGTTTGTGGCCAGTTCTGCGGTGATTGCGGTGCCACTTCTTCCTACTACGGCGAGAGCAGTGAGAATGGGACCCAGCTCGCGCACGATCACAATGACGATTAAGCGGCCAATAAGGTCGAACGCACCTACCTTACCCAACTCTCGCACGGCCATCGATATAACCAGGAAGCTGAAGATTCCGCTCAACAGTACGACGAGCCCTACCGCTTCGAGCGCGGTAAACCTGATCTGGTTGAGAAGCAGCCGGCCGGCAACTCGGCGTCCTGCGCCGGGCAGGGAAGGGATGGCCCGAACCGCGTTGAATGCGAAACGCGCCAGCCCACCCACCCGGGTGAGCCAGCGCGCCGTGGAGCGCCCGATTCCTGCAATCGGGTCGCTCACGAAATCAGGTGCTCTGAGCTTTTCGCAGGCCTTCCTGCGCTTCGGTATACTGGGGGAAGGCGGCAATCGCGCGATTGTAGTACTCGATGGCCTTATCCTTCTCGCCCCGGTCCTGGTAGAGCAATGCCCGACTGTAATACGTCAGCGCTTCGGTTGGGATATGCCGCGGACCGGCCGAGGCCTGCTGCGTTGGTAGTGGTGGCAGCTTGGTGCCCGCCATGACGGCGGTCGCGGCATCGCTGATCATGTCGAACAGTTTTTCTCTTTCTTTCGGACCGACCGCGACGACCTTGAGAATTTCACTGGTCTCCACGTCGACGATCCGGGCATCGATTCGCATCTTGCCGTAATGGTCGATGAAAGACCCCATGATCATGTAGCGGGCTCCGACCAGTTTACCAACCCGGGCAGCGGTGGCGGCATCGACCCGCCCCTGGGTCACCAGATTCTGTTCGCCCAGGATACGATTGATATCGCTTCGATCGACGACTCGGGCCGCCGGATTCCGGGAAAGCTCGCTGATGAGCATCGCCGGAATGCCCTGCTGAAGCGCTTCGAAATCTTCCTTGTCGCGCCCGTACGAGCCGCCGTTCTCGAACGGCATGACCGCGATTCCCGGACGGGAATCCTGCGCCCGCGCCGCAATCGGCGACAGGGCGGCCAACGCCAGGGCTGCCAACATGGTCCTGCGCATATCCACTCCTCGTTAGAGGTTGACCTGCATTCCTTCACTGGCGGCGTCGACCGTGAGGTCAGCCCCCAGTCCCTTCGCGTCCTTCTTTGCCTTGGCTAGAAGCCGGTCAATGGAGTTGTCATCGTGTTCCGGCTCATGGTGAAACAATATCAAGTGTCGTGCCCGGCACTCTGAGGCCAGTTCTACGGCCTGGCGGGGTGTAGAATGCCCCCAGCCCGCTCTTTGTTCCATCAACTCGTCTGAATACATCCCGTCATGTATCAGGGTGTCCACTCCCCCGAGGAATTCGACTAGCTGATTACGCCAGTTGTCCGGCACGTCATAGTTCCCGCCCTTCCCCAATTCATTGTCGGTCAGGTAAGCCATTATTGGGCCACCCCTCACGGGGACCAGCTTATAACCCAGGGTTGTCCCCGGGTGCCGCAAACGGAACGCTTCAACGGTGAAGCCGTCGATTTCAAAGGCCCCACCGACGATCTCCGTGACCGTAAGTTGGGCCGCCAGGGCCCGAAGTGGGATCGGAAACACCATCGGGTCCATTTGCCGGTCGAGGATGCTCTCGAGACTAACCCCTTCCTGGGCCGAACCGTAGATCCGAACCGAGTTCCCTTTCACGTTCAGGGGCTGGAAGAATGGAAGCCCCTGTATGTGGTCCCAGTGTGTATGTGAAACAAGAATATCTGCATTTATTCCGCCGTTCCCGGTGCGATGAAGTTCCCTTCCCAGCGGCCGGATGCCGCTGCCGGCATCCAGGATCACCAGCTCATCCTGGCGACCTGCCACGGCCACGCAGGACGTGTTACCTCCATATCGGGCTGTCTGCGGTCCCGGAGTGGGGATGGAGCCGCGAGTCCCCCAGAAGGTAATTGTGTAGTTCACGGCCAATTCTCGGGTGCGAGATTTATGCCCGTCGGGGACCAGAATATCATGACGTGATTCATATCACGCCGGTGGGGTGCGCGGGCTCACGAGCGGCCGGCAGCGGACAGCAGCGCCGATCGATCCTTGATGGTTATGTCTTTGCGGGTCACCGTGATGAGGCCCCGCTCCACAAAGTCGCGCATGGTGCGGGATACCGTCTCGCGACTGGAGCCGATCATCTGGGCAATGGTATGATGCGTGAGTTTTCGCCGGATGAGGTCGCCTCCTTCTTCCAAGGCGGCGCGAAGCAGCAGGTCAGCCACCCGGCCATTGACGTCGAGAAGCACGAGACTGCCGATCTTTTCGTCGGCCCGACGCAGTCGACGCGACAGTTCCCGCAGAAGTCCGATGGCGACCTCGGGCGAGGTGCGCAGGCGCTGCTGGAAATCCTCCCGGCGAAGCACCAGAAGCGTAGAATCTTCCATCGCGATCACATGGGCCGACCGTGGGGAATCGTCGATCAGGGCCATTTCACCGAAGAAGCTCCCCGGGCCCAGAACGGAGAGAATGACCTCCCGCCCATCTTCGCCAATGAGCACTACCTTGACCTGACCGGATGCAACGAGAAACAGAGAGTCGCCCCTGTCATTCTCGAACAGGATGACGCTCCCCTTCGGGTAAGTCTTTTCCCGGGTCAGCTCGGCGAAATGCGCCAGCTCGGTCTCAGGCAGGCTTTCGAAAAGGGGAACCCGTCGTAGTACTTCAAGGGGGGACAGAGCCACGAATCCTCGCAGGCGAAGTGTGTGTGAGTAGGTTACTTACGACCTCATGCGCTGTCAATTCACCGAACGGCTACCACTGGGGAGCTGCAGGCTAAGGCGAACCCTCCGGCCGCTCCGGCTTCCACCGGATGCCGAGGGTTGCTTCAAGCCCATACCCTAGAGTAAATTAGTGCGCTTGTGATTTTACTCAAGTTAAGCCCGATCAACCATTTAGCGTATCTGGACGAGGAGCTGTTGTGAAGCCCGATCTGCATCCGAAGTATATGAAGATTACCGTCAAGTGTGCCTGCGGTAACGAATTCGACACTCGCTCGACCAATGCTTCGATTCACGTCGAAGTGTGCGCCAAATGTCATCCCTACTTCACCGGGCGCCAGCGCCTGGTCGACACTGCGGGACGCGTCGATCGTTTCCGTCGGAAGTACCAGGGAGACGCAGCACCCAAGTCGCCTTCGGCTTAAGCCATGGAGGCCAGACTCCGCCAGGCGCTCGCCCGGGCGGAGGAGGTCGCCCGGGAATTGGCCGATCCACAGACGGCCAGGGATTCGGCCAAGCTCAAATCGCTTGGCCGCGAACATTCCCAGCTTACTCCCGTCGTTCGATTGGCGGAACGGCTGTCGCGCTTGGAAAGCGACCTCGCCCAGGCGCGTCAGCTGGAGGACGAAGGCGATCCTGAAATGGCGGGGCTCGTCCAGGCGGATCTCACACGTCTGCCTGAAGAAATTGAATCTCAGCGAGCCCAGCTTCACGAACTGCTCCTCCCGCGGGATCCCCACGACGATCGCGATGCCATCATGGAAATCCGCGCCGGCACCGGCGGGGATGAAGCATCGCTATTCGCAGCGGATCTTTTTCGAATGTACACTCGCTATGCCGAACGGCACGGCCTGGCGGTCGACCCGATTTCCATCAGCGACGGAAATATGGGCGGAATCAAGGAAGCCATCGTGGCGATGCGCGGCCCTGAAGCGTTCGGGTTGCTTCGACGCGAATCCGGCGTGCACCGGGTGCAACGGGTGCCGGAGACCGAGACCCAGGGTCGGATCCACACATCCGCCGCAACCGTTGCCGTACTTCCCGAGGCTGAAGAAGTCGATCTGAAGATCGAAGCACAAGATCTCAAGATCGACGTGTTTCGTTCGTCCGGCCCAGGTGGGCAGAGCGTCAACACGACTGACAGCGCGGTCCGGATCACCCATCTTCCGAGTGGCCTTGTTGTCAGTCAGCAGGACCAGAAGTCTCAGCTTCAGAATAAACTCAAGGCCATGGAAGTGCTCCGGGCCCGGCTGCTTGATCGAATGATTGCCGAGCAGGAAGCCGCTCGCTCACAAAGTCGAAGGGCGATGGTAGGTACCGGCGACCGCTCCGCCAAAATTCGCACATATAATTTCCCTCAGAGCCGGGTGACTGACCACCGCATCAACATGTCGGTGCATAATCTGGATGATGTGATGAACGGTCGAATCGACGACCTGGTGGATGCGCTCCGCATGGCAAGCAGGCAGGAGATGCTGGGTGACTGAGGTCACGATTTCCTGGGCCGCGCTTCAGTCAGACGGGATCCGCCGGCTGACGGAAGCCGGTGTTGAACAACCCGGACGCGAGGCCCGCTGGATCTGGGAAAGCGTCACCGGCGTGGGTCTTCGTGATCGAGAGCGGGGCTCTCAACTTCCGCTTCGAGACCGATCCCGATGGGAGGAGTCGATCGGCAGACGGTGTGCTGGTGAACCATTGGCCTATGTGCTTGGAGAAGCTGCTTTTCGCCACCTCACGCTCAAGTCGGATAGCCGGGCGCTCATCCCGCGACCGGAAACCGAGGGGCTGGTGGACCTGGTACTGGCTCATTGTTCCGCAGGCCGAGTGCTCGATGTCGGCACCGGGACCGGATGTCTCGCCCTGAGCCTCGCACGCGAAGGGCACTACGACGTGGTGGTCGCGGTTGATAAATCGGCGGATGCCATCGCCCTGGCCCGGGAAAACATCCAGAGCGCAGGCCCTCAGGTTGGGCCGATGTCGAAGGGTCGGCTCCCGGTGTTGCTCCTTCGCGGAGACCTGAGTTCCATGGCGGGCTCCGACACCTTTGACGTATTAGTATCGAATCCTCCGTATCTGAGTGACCTCGAGTATGAGGCCCTGGATCACTCGGTCAGGGATTGGGAGCCGGGGGCCGCACTTACCAGCGGGCCCGTCGGACTTGAAATCACGGAGGCTCTGCTGGGCGATGGACTCCGGGTGGTTCGCCCCGGAGGATGGATCGCGTTGGAGCTCGACTGCTCTCGCGCTGACCAGGCGAGCCGGTACGCGCAGCAGGCGGGGTGGACTGACATTTCACTGCGGGATGACCTTTTTGGCCGTGCGCGCTATCTGCTCGCGCGGAGGAGCGACTGACTGTGATGTGGGAAAAAGCGCTGGAACTGGGGCGGTTGATCGGACAGACACCGGAGTGCAAAGGTCTCCGCCGGGCTGAGGCAAGTCTCCGCGAGGACCAGGAAAGTATGAAGCTCCTGGAGAATATCCAGGTGCTGGCCAAGAAGATGGAACAGCAACTCGCTGGCGGTCAGGAACCGGATGAGGCCACTGCCCAGGCGTATGAAACCTCGGTGCGCGACCTTGAACTGAGCCCGGTGGGACAGGCGTATGTGGTCGCTCGGGCCAATTTTGAGAAGGTGATGGTCAAGGTGAACCAGCACATCAGCGAAGGCATCGAGAAGGGTGCCACGAGCAGCATCATTACCCTGGGATGAACGCCAGGCCCGGTCGCTTCATCGTCGTTGAGGGTCCTGATGGCGCGGGAAAGACCTCGCTGGTTGGGTCTCTCGCCGAACGAATGCGAGTGATCGGGCATGAACCCGTTGTGGTGCGGGAGCCGGGTGGGACCCCTGCGGCGGAAGCGCTGCGGCTGGAACTCCTGGATCGGTCCCGATCGTTCCCCGCGTTGACGGAGCTGCTCTACATCACCGCCGCTCGGGCTGACCTCATCCATCACGGGATCAGTCCGGCGCTTGACCGGGGCCAGACAGTCATTTCGGACCGGTTCGATCTCTCCACGGTGGCCTACCAGGTCGCCGGTCGAGGATTGGAATCGGGCATTGTGGGACTCTTCAACCAGGCGGCGACGGCGGGACTCCGGCCCGATCTCACCCTGGTTCTGGACATTCCCCCGACGCTCGGTATGGAGCGGCAGAAGACCGCCGGCAAGCGCCAGGATCGCCTGGACCTGGAGGATAGCGCGTTCCAGGATCGGGTGGCCAGGGCCTATCTGGCGGCGGATGGGCCCGGTGTGCGACATTTGAATGGCGCTCGGGATCGACAGGAAGTGGCTGACGACGCCTGGCGAGAGATCCAGAATCGATGGCCTGATATTTTCAGGTCGAACGGAATTGGCCAGGGCGCCAATTTGTGATTACGGCAATCGCTTGATATCAATGGGGTTGGTTTTACCCGGAATCTGAAGTTTCCTGACTGCGACCGGGATCCCGCCCCTCCTGGAGGTACTATGCGGCAGCGTTGGAGTATCATCGGCCTCGTGGCCATCGTTTCATTTTTCACCGGCGGCTGGCTGCTTCAACGGGGCGCGGCGACTGACGGTAACGTGTACCAGCAGGCTCGGCTGTTTGATGATGTCCTCTCTCATGTCAGCCAGTACTATGTTGATTCGTTGAGCGAGACTTCCCTCTACCGAAAAGCAAC
>JBDTRF010000084.1:0-12583 GCA_039931815.1 Gemmatimonadota bacterium | reverse complement strand
CCCAGGGAGATATCTGGGACGCGCAGAAGGACATGCTGGCCGCCGGAATCGGAGCCCTTATATGCATGCTTCTTACCGCATCGTTACGACGATATATGAGGAAAGGTCCGGTGCTGCTGGCAGGCACATCGTCGACGTTGGAGTAGCGGGGAGCGAACCGGGATGTGCGGGGCCTACCGGCAGCCGACGAGGTCTATCCGTTCTATTTCTCCTTGCTGGTCCAGACAAAGAAGACAATCGCGATCGCGCCCCAGAGATACAGGCCTGCCGGCACCCACATCATCAACCCGCCTATCTGCTGATCCTGGAGTGCCGTGATTCCCCATGTCCGGGGTGCGGCGGCGTACCAGGTGTACAGGACGTTGTCCGCCAGGCTGATCGGCGCGGCCACGATCTGCATGGGGATGCCCACCAGAAAGAGGTACAGCATGCGCACTCCGGGCGAGGCGCGGGGCACTTCCGGCGACGGGCTCAATACCGGCCACCACATGATCGTCGCCATGACGATGAACATGAGGTGCGTGGCGATGTGTACCTCGTGGTTCCGCATCATCAGGTCGTACATCGGAACGAGATGCCAGAAAATGATCGTGAGGCTATAGAGCGCCCCCGCCACCACGGGGCTGGTCACGAATCGGGCCGTGCGCAGAATGGGTGGACGAGCAAAAAAACGGCTCAGCAGCCAACCGGGAGTGCCCACGAGGAGGAGAGGCGGCACCACCAGCGTAAGAAGCAGGTGCTGCAGCATGTGGGCCGAGAAGAGATAGTAGTCGCTCAGGTCATGAATCGGTCCATTGAGCGAGCCGAGGAGCAAAAGCAGCCCGAAGCCAAACGAAACCACCTGCCATGTATTGACCCTCTCCGATGGAGCTGAGCGCCTGCGCCAGGTCGTGATGCCGTAAATGTACAGGGCGGCAAAGAGCCCGGTTCCAATGAGCACCGACGGGTGGAGCGACCACGTGGAAACGAACGGCCCGGTCGGCCGCACGCGCTCGTCGAATAGCAGGGGAAAAATGGTCAACGGGAAGAGTGCTGCGGGTGATCCGGCCGCCGAAGAACTGGAGATCCGGGCCGGATCTCCAGTCGCTCCGGTCTAGGGTGCGACCGTGGTCAGCGTAGGATGCGCGACACTGAAGAGCGCGATCAGGGCCAGGATGACGACGATTGCAATGATGATCGGAAAGACGAACAGGCCGCTGAAAAGCTTGCTATCCTGTTTGAGATGCATGTAGTACATGGCAACCAGGGCGAACTTGATCACCATGAGAATCAGCAGGATGGGGACCAGGTATCGCCGAATGCTCTCGACATAGTAGACAGCGACTTCCAGCGCCGTCAGGATTACCAGGGTGACGGCAATCTTGGCGTACGTTGCGGCAGTCGGATGTTCGTGTTCGCCGGCGGTAGCGTGCGCGTCCATGGTGCCGGGCCTCACTTAATGAGGTAAATGACAGTGAAAATGATGATCCAGATGACATCAACGAAGTGCCAGTACAGCGCCGCCATTTCCAGGTTGAGCGCCTTCTCCGGCGGGAGGTCTCCCTTGATGGCGGTATAGAGGACCGATCCCAGCCAGATCAACCCAACGGTGACGTGGCCGCCATGGAACCCGGTGAGCGTGAAAAACGTCGCGCCGAAGAGGTTCTGATGGAGGGTCAGCCCCTCCTTGACGAAGTGACTGAATTCGTACACCTGGCCACCGAGGAAGATCATCCCCCCGACCATCGTGGCACTCAGCCATCCGATCAGCATCCCGCGTTTGCCCCGCTGTGCTCCGGCCAGCGCGAGCACCACCGCAAAGGAGCTCATCAGGAGCACGAAGGTCGATACCGACGTCAATGGGATGTTGAGGATCGGCTTGACGACTTCGTGAGTCGACGGATTGGTCCACGGTTCGTGGGGATAGGGCCCCGTGAGGCTCTTTCCCTTATACACCATGTAGGTCGAAATCAGCGAGGCAAAGAAGAGGCACTCCGAACCGATGAAGGTCCAGATCGCCATCTTTCTGCTGTCGAGACCCGTCGTAGTCTCGAGGTGCATCGCGTGCGCGTCGTGAGACAAGGTCAATCCCTTGAGTTAGAGATCAGCCGGCCGGTTCAAAGGCCCAGCGGAAAATACCGATGAGGAGTATGACGGCGCCCACCAGGTTCACATAGGGGAAACCGATGATGAATCCACTCAACGTGACCAGGACACCCAGTGCGGCAACGATTGGCCAGTAGGACGGGTTGGGCATGTGAATGCCTTTGCCACTCACCCTGGGCGGCTCGGGCAGCATACCGCCGCGCTCGCGCTTGAGATCCCACAGCGGGTCGCGCCCATGCACCACCGGCACGTCGGCAAAATTGAACTCCTGGGGTGGTGACGGAATCGCCCACTCGAGGGTGGCACCGTTCCACGGATCCGCCGGCGCGGGCGGCGCCTTCCGCATGGTCCGGAAAATATTGTAGACGAAAACAAGGAATGAGAAACCAAGCAGGAGGGATCCCGCCGTTTCCACCCGGTTCCAGAACTCAAAACCCGTCCCCGCCGGGTAGGTATATACCCGGCGCGGCATCCCGTTCAGTCCCAGGAAGTGCATCGGCATGAAGGTCAGGTTGAAGCCGATCAGCATGAGCCAGAAATGCACCTTGCCCAGGCCTTCATCCAGCATCTTCCCGAACATCTTGGGGAACCAGTAGTACGCGCCCGCGGTCAGCGCGAAGATGCTTCCCCCAAAGAGGACGTAGTGGAAGTGGGCCACGACGAAATACGTATCCGTCTGCTGCAGGTCCGCCGGAGGGGATGCGTGCATAACCCCGGAGAGACCACCCATGATGAACATCGCGATGAAGCCCAGTGCGAAGTACATGGGGGTCTTGAACTGGAGGGATCCGCCCCAGATGGTTCCGATCCAGTTGAAGATTTTGACACCGGTCGGCACCGCGATCAACATGGTGGACAGGGAGAAAACTGCGTCCGCAATCGGACCCATGCCCGTCGCGAACATGTGGTGACTCCACACCCCGAAGCCGAGGAACGCGATGAAGGCGCCGGAGAACACCATGGCGGCGTAGCCGAACAGCGGCTTCCTCGAAAAGACCGGCAGGATCTCCGACACGATGCCGAAGGCCGGCAGAATGAGGATGTACACCTCGGGATGTCCGAAAATCCAGAAGAGGTGCTGCCAGAGCGTGGGGTCGCCGCCCTGGGCCACGGTAAAGAACATCGTCCCGAAATGCCGGTCGAACATCAGCATGATGAGCGCGACGGTAATGACCGGGAACGCGAGCAGGATCAGCACCTGGGTAATGAAGCTCATCCACACGAACATCGGCATCCGCATGAGCTTCATGCCGGGGCCGCGCAAATTGATGATCGTCGTGAAGAAGTTGACGCCGGCCGCAAGGGATGCGATACCGAGGATCTGCAGGCCGATGATCCAGAAATCGACGTTCAATTCCGGCGAATACGGCTTCGTTGTCAGGTTGGCATACCCGAACCAGCCCGCGTTGGGTGCCAGGTTGAACAGGAAGCTCGAGTTGAGCAGCAGGCCGCCGAAGATGAAGACCCAGTAACTGAAGGCATTGAGCCGGGGAAAGGCGACGTCCCGGGCCCCGATCTGAAGCGGGATGAGAAAGTTGAAGAACATCGCCGAGAGTGGCATGACGGCGAGGAAGATCATGGTCGTGCCGTGCATGGTGAACAGCTGGTTGTACCGGTCCGGCGACAGGAACGTATTGTTCGCCGAACCGAGTTGCCACCGGATCAACAGCGCCTCGAGCCCGCCGATCAGGAAAAAGACAAAGGCGGAGACGCCGTAGAGGATTCCGATGCGCTTGTGGTCGACCGTGGTAATCCAGCTCCACAGGCCGGTCTTGGCCGCGTCATGCACGCCAGAATGATCCATTACCGAAGTTGCCATGCGTTAGTCCTGAAAGCGTGTGCGGTGAGAGGGACCAGGTGAGCGGAAGCATGCGTCACTTCCCTCGCGCCAATGCTTTGTCGTAGTTGCCGCAAATCAGTTGTCAGTTCCTGCTCTTTACTTATGGGCCTGCAGGTACGCGACCAGGGTGGTGATCTCGTCCTCGGTCAGCTTACGCGGGAGCTTCATCAGGGCTCCGGGCTTGAGGGCCTGGGGATCACGGAGCCAGCGAGCCAGGTTGTCATCCGTGTTGGGCATCAGGTTCGCAACCAGGGTCGTCCGGCTCCCCACGTGAGACAGGTTGGGTCCCACCACACCCATCTGCCCGGCCATTGGCGTTCCCACCATGGCGTGACAGCCGATGCATCCACCGGAAAGAAAGATGGCCGTTCCCCTGGTCATCAGGCTGTCATGAGCCGCCGTTGAAGCCAGGGCTGTCGTATCGGCCGGGGCAGTCGAATCGACGGTAACCTTACCCCCGTCAATCATGGGAGATCCGACCCGCTGCTTGCCGACCCACTGGTCGAAACCCTCGGGCGAGTTCACATAGATCACGAATCCCATTCGCGCGTGCTGAATTCCGCAGAACTCGGCGCACTGGCCATCAAACCGGCCAGAATCAGGAGCGGTAAACCAGAGACTGGTATGCCGACCCGGGAATACGTCACGCTTGGCGGCGAGCTGCGGGGTCCAGAAACTGTGCAGGACATCGGCCGTGGTCATCAGCAACACGACTTTCTTCCCGCTCGGCACATGCAACTCGTTGGCGGTGACGACCTTGAGATCGGGATAGCGGAACTCCCACCACCACTGGTGGCCAATCACTTCGACCCTCAGTGCATCAGCCGGGATTTCCGATGTGCGGAAGATGCCGCGGATAGTCGGCACGGCGATAAGCGCCAGGATCACGGCCGGAATCACGGTCCAGACGATTTCGACGGTGGTGTTGCCGTGAGTCTGTTTCGGCTCGGGATCGTTGGGCTTGCCGCGGAACTTGAAGATCGCGAAGACCAGCGCGCCTTCCACCAGGATGAATACCACGACGGCGTAGCGGACCGTCGTCATGAAGACGCTGTCCACCATGGACGTGAAATCGGTCTTCGGATTCAAGGTGGACTGCGGATACTTTCCGGCAGTGCAACCCGCGAAGACCAGGATCACGAGAAGCGGAAACCATGCCCGGAAGGCAGGACCGGAAATGATTTTCCGGAGGCTCATGAGGTATTATCCCGGACGAGAAATGGCGTGGCGATGCTGGTGAAAAATCGAGGGCAGGATAGCTACCAATTGCATCCTAGTCAAGAACTTATACTGGTTCCTTGAAGAAGCCAGACGTGGGACGCCCCGGCAAAGGCGACTGGGGTACTCGGGTATGCGGTCATCCTGCTGGTTTTGCCACGCTCTCGACTCATTTTTAACGCAGGACGGGTCAACATTCCCCCACTCCAACGGTCCCCGATGCCTACCAATCACGACACCCTGATTCAACGCTATGCCGACGGCCCTGCCCTGATCCGCCAGGCCCTCGCCAAACTGCCCGCCGAAGTGCTCCAGTGGCGCCCGGGCCCGGATAAGTGGTCAGTGCATGAGGTCATCGTCCACTGCGCCGACAGTGAAACCAACGCCCATATGCGACTTCGCTACCTCCTCGCCGAACCCGACCCGCTCATTGTCGGATACGATCAGGCCGGGTGGGCCACGGCCCTCGACTACCACAGCCGACCGCTCGACCCGGCGATGGCAACGGTCGAGGCCGTCCGGGCCAACACCGTTCCCCTGCTCCGAAGTTTGTCAGATTCAGACTGGAAAAAGACCGGCCGCCACACCGAATATCCGGGGCCCTTCGGCGTCGAAAAATGGATGGAGCTGTACGCGGATCACCTGGAGGTTCACACGCGACAGATCGAGCGAAACGTGGATGCCTACGGGAAGACCAGGGGCTCAGGGTGAAGCAGGGAATGAGGGAGGGAACAACACGGATTCAGAAAATTGCGGGAAGACATACCTGGAGATTCGCAGTCACGATCGCGATAACGGAGGGAAGGCTCAGCCCGCCTGCTGGAGAAGCTCCAGGTTGCAGGGTACGCGATTGAAAAGTGAGAGTCGGGTGCGGGTTGGGATTGTGAATCTGTAGAGCCATAGAGAGCGATAGCCGGGAGTTAGTGGCTGGCCTGCGCAATCACTTGATCCTCTGGTTGGAGCAACCGACGATACTGAGAAACGAGTGAAGCGAAGGTCGCCTGGTAAGATGCCGCAACCTGGGAACCCTCGGCCACCGTGATCTCGTTGGGATCCCGGGCGACTCCGTTCACCCGGAATTCAAAGTGAAGATGGGGGCCCGTCGCCAGGCCGGTTTTCCCCACGAACCCGATCACCTGCCCCTGGGTGACGTGTGCCCCGGTGCGAATGGTGGGCCCGAAGCCGCGCAGGTGCGCGTATCGGGTTACCAGCCCGTCGCCGTGCCGAATCTCGACCAGCTTCCCATACCCGCCTGCCATGCCAGCCCGGACAACAGTCCCGTCCCCGACAGTCATGACGGGAGATCCCGCCGCCGCGGCATAGTCGATACCCTCATGGTCCCGCCACCGACGCAGGATGGGATGGTAGCGCGAACCGAAGTCCGAAGAAATTCGCTTGAACTCAACGGGGACCCGAAGAAAATCGCGGTGAAGAGAATGGCCCTGGGCATCGTAGAAAGCCGTCCGTCCCTGGGGATCATCAAACTCGAAAGCGGTCAGGCTTCGGCCGTGTAGAACGATGTCGGCGGCCAGCAACCGACCGTAACGTACCTCGCCAAAAGGAGAGAGAAGTCGCTCAAAAATCAGCCGGAAATGATCGCCGCTCTGGATATCGCGACTGAAGTCGGCTTCCCACCGGAAGATTTCGGCGATCTCCCAGGCCATATAGCCCCGCTCGCGGGAATTGAGCAGAGTATCGGGCAGTACCGCCGCGAACGACCGATACAGGTTACCCGAGAACCCCCCATCGACCCGGAGTACCTGCGGCGACCAATAGCCTCCGCCGGGGGCAGGCGTGGAAAGGATCGTCACCGACCCGCGCGCTGGCTCAGGATTCCCTGCCGGCATATCGACCGCGGACGGCACAACCGCCATTCCCCCGACAAGGGGAAAGGAAATTGCGGCCAGGGCGGCTCGAAAGCGGAATGCCAGCATGCGACGCTCGAGGTAAGAGAGATTCTCGACCAGCTACCGGTTCATGAAGGCATGTGACGTGCCAGAAGACGCCTTGGCCGCCGACCGGTTTCTAGCCAGAGTCTAAGAACTAGTCAGTGTGCTAGCAGTATGATTGGTCGGCACTTAGCGGACGGAAGGAGGGACTGATCACTGCACGGAAAGTGACCGGCTTTTATACTGCAGAGTTCAACCGGAGAAATGCTTGCATCCGGCAATGAAGGGCGGGAAAGTAGAAGACCGGGTAAAGGGGAGAGTCAGGCGACCGCCACCGATCGCACTCTCGCCCCGGACGAAGAATGTGCTATCTTAAAACCCCAAGGCTCCTTGAGAACCCGGGCGGATTACCCGTCCGGGTCAACCTTTTTTCGTTCGTGAACCATGATCCGGGAAATGCGCGAGAAGCTGAGCAAGGAGGTCGAACAGCTCAGCCATGAACTGAATGTCCTGCTTCCCCAGGCAATCGCGACCGCGGTTGAAATGGGGGATTTGCGGGAAAACTCAGAATACAAAGCCGCGCTCGAACGCCAGCAGCTGGTGCAGGCCCGACTGGGCCAGCTCCACCAGCGGTTGAGCCAGTTGAGCGAAATGACCACCCACTCGCCAACCGACCGCGTCGGCCTGGGCTCGAAGATTACCGTCCAGGATCTCGCCACCAATGAGAAAGAGACCTACGTGCTCGTTCTGGGTGAGATGGCGGACTTCGAGCTGGGTCATATCTCGGTGGCCTCGCCGCTTGGCCGAGCCCTCAAGGATGGGCGTCAGGGGGACGAGGTCGATCTTCGCCTTCCTATAGGAAGCCGGCGTCTTCGGATTGTTGATCTGGTAACCGCGAGCCAGGTCCAGTAACCACGTCACTCTCCACCGATACTCCCGGGGCGACCCAGCATGGATGAGCCAGGTAAGGAGTTAATGGTCGTGGGTGACCGGGTCCTCATCAGTCCCGAGGAGGGAGAAGAACGGACTCGGGTAGGACTGTACCTCCCGCCGACCGCGCTTGAATCACAACAGGTCCAGAGTGGGGTCATCGTCGCGACGGGACCGGGAGATCCGGTCCCCGATTTCAGCAGCTTCGATGAAGAGCCGTGGAGAGAAGGAGAACGGGGATCGAAGTTCCGGCCGATGCAGGCACGCATTGGCGACCACGCGATCTTCTTTCGCAAGGCCGCGGTGGAAATCACCTTCGAGGACAAGCGATATCTCGTGGTACCCCAGGCGGCCATCCTGGTTCTCATCCGGCCGAATTCCTGACGCAAGCGGATCCTTCCTCATGATCGTGATCGGGCCCGATACACTTCCTTCGAGCGGCCCGCCTGGCAACCCCTTCCTTCTGACCGTTACGCCGTGCCAGACCTGACTTCGCCGGCTCGACCCTACCGCATGGGAATGTGGATCTTCCTGGTGCTCTGCATCCCCTTCCTTGCGCTGGCACTCGCCGGCGCGCGACGACTGGTCAACCAGGACCTCGGCATTTTTTCGATGGCCGTGTTTTTTATTTGCCTGGCCGGCGCAGTCCTGATGGGCTACCAGTCGAGGCGTCTCGCGCTGGACGATCGTCAGCGAACGGCGAAAGGCTCCATGCTGGTCATCATGGCAAGCATGCTGAAGGAAGAAGACAGCGTCACGCTGGAGAAGATTGTCGCCAAAGGCGGCCCGGCCGGAGAGGCGGCGGCGCTGATCCTGAGGAACCGCAAGACTGGAGGGTAGCGTCTGCCCTGCCTGGTGAGAGAAACAGGGTACCTTTCACTGTCCTTTTCGACTTTCGCTCCTCACCTTTCCTCAACCACTCTTCACCTTTTCTTTTTTCACCTTCACTTCAGGCCGCTTCCCATGCCCGCAAGGCAGTACGAAGTCGTCATCGTGGGAGCCGGGCCCGCCGGCCTGAGCGCGGCGGTCGTTCTCGGTCGTTGCCGCCGACGCGTTCTTCTCTGCGATGCTGGCCATCAACGGAACATCCGATCGCTTGCCATGCATTGCTATCTCACCCGGGATGGGATCGCACCGGCTGAGTTTCTGAGCCTGGCCCATCTCGACCTGGTGCACTATCCCGCGGTCGAGGTCCTGCGCCAGGCGGTGACGTCCGGACGAAGAATTCCCAGTGGCTTCGAGGTGACCCTGGAAAATGGTGACGTGGTCCAGGCGAGGCGCCTGCTCCTTGCAACCGGCGTCGTCGACGATATTCCCGACATCAAGGGAATCGACGCGCTGTACGGAACCAGCGTGCATCATTGCCCTTACTGCGATGGTTGGGAGTGGCGGGATCAGCCGATCGCGGTATATGGAAAAGGATCGCATGTGGCGGGACTGGCCATGACCCTTCGGACCTGGAGCAGCGCACTGGTCGTATGCGCGGACGGACCCGGTGAATTCTCCCCGGCTGAGCGCGCCATGCTCGAGCGCCACGGCATCCAGGTCCGGGAAGAACGAGTCCACGAACTCGTCGGCCGGGATGGGCTCATTGAACAGGTCGTATTCGAAAGAGGAGAACCGTTCTCCTGCCGGGCTTTCTTCTTCAATACCGGCCAGCGCCAGCATTCCAGTCTCGCTGCAGAGTTCGGCTGTGAATTCAACGAGAGAGGGACGGTGGTCACCGGTCGATTTGAAACCACCAACGTCCCCGGGCTCTTCGTGGCGAGGGACGCATCCAAAGCGGTTCAATTCGTCATCATGGCCGCTGCTGAGGGGGCTGATGCCGCCTGCGAAATCAACCGCTCGCTGGAAGAAGAAGACCGGATCCCGCCATGAACCGGCGGGAGGGAACCTGCACCTCGCACTCGTCGGCGACCCTTTTTTATCGGAGCTGGTTGCCGGACCAGGCGGCGCCGAAAGCCATGTTGGCGATCGTCCACGGATTCGGCGAGCACACCGACCTGTACGAGCACCTGGGAGAATTTTTCGTTGCCGCAGGATATGGGGTGATTGCGCTGGACCTGCGCGGCCACGGACGCTCGTCCGGAGCGCGCGGCTTCATCCGGCATTGGCAGGATTATCGTGATGACGTCGCGACCCTGATCGCGCTGGCCCGCCGGATCGGACCGGCCCTGCCCATTTTCCTGGTTGGGCACAGCATGGGAGGGCTGCTCGCGATTGACTACGCCACGATGCATCCCGAGGGTCTCCGTGGCATCGTCGCAATGGGGCCGGCGATCGGAAAGATCGGCGTTTCCCGGTTTCTCGTCTGGTTAAGCCGGTTCCTTTCGCGAATCTGGCCATCGTTCTCGCTCGACACCCGGCTGCAAAGCGCGGCGATGTCCCGCGACCCCGTGGCGGTGGCCCGGCTCGAGGCGGATCCGCTGGTGCATGGTCGTGGCACCGCCCGACTGGGAACTGAGGTGTTCGAGGCGATCGACCGGGTCCAGCGAGGCGCCGAGCTGCTGCGAATCCCGATTCTGATCCAGCACGGCGAAGCCGACACGGTCGCTCACCCGGATGGCAGCCGGGCCTTTTTCGATCGGATGACGTTTCCCGACAGGGAGTTTCTGACCTATCCGGGAGGATTCCATAACCTGTTTGTGGATCTGAACTGGAAGGAAGTGCTTACCGACATCGAGCAGTGGGTTGGGCGGCATGTCTGAAGCGAGCAGGCCGATTGTGGTCCATGATTGTGATTGCCATTTCAATGATGGCAATGTGAGGACCCTGATCCGGCCATAGAGTCTGATCTATATTCAGAAATCGGCCATTAACAAGACATCGACCGCATTTACACCTGGAAGAACCGGCAACTGAGAGTCGATTTCTGATTTATGATGCTGACCCCCGATTGGTGATCGAAACAGGTGTCGGCCTGATCCAGCCACCCCGACCGCCTCAACAATCAGAAATCAACAATCACAAATCAGAAATCGGCTTTCCCGGCCAGGAAGGAGAGGCATTCACGCAGTCGCCCGGCGCCACCATTTCCGCCACCCGATCCACCCGAGCACACCCAGCGCCAGCACAGGCAGCACTCCCCCCAGCGTCTCAATACCCCTGGCAATAACGCTCACGAAATTCCGCCATGCCTGCTTGAACGCTTCCGCCATGACGTTCGTGCCCGGCTGACCAACCACTGGACCCGGTTCGGCCACGGTCACCGTCAGTGTGCTGACGGCGATTTTGGATCGGAGAAACCGGAGCCGGCCTTCGTAACGTTCGATCTCTTCCCGGACTCGCGCTAACTCTCGTTCGACTGAAAGCACATCGTCCAGTTTTCCGGTCCGCGTGGCCAGGAGAGCAACCAGGCGCTCCTCCAATCGTCGAGAGTTGGAGACCCGGGCCGTTACGTCCACAAACTCTTCGCCGACATCCTCGGCCGTCGTGTTCGAGGAAATCAGCTTGCCGATCCCGGCGAGGCCACCGAGAGCCTCGTCGTATCGCGAGGCCGGAACCTTGATCTCGAGCGTCGCCAAACGCTGCTGCCCGTGACCCGTCTGGGTGGAGCTGTTGGCGATGAATCCCCCGACGGTAGTCGCCAATCGCTGCAGCTGGCCGATGCCGAGCTCCAATGAATCCACTTCGATGGTGGCCTGGCCGGTTCGGATAATCATGGAAGGGAGAACCGAGTCCCTTGCAATGGCGCCAGGAAGGCTCGGCCCGGATGAAACCTCGGTTGCCACACGAGCAATATTGCCGACCGCTAGTAATGCAGGAGCGGGTGGGGGCAAGTTTCTCACTTCCTCCGTCGCTTTGCTTTGATCCTCACTGGGACTGGCCGGCTTCTCCCGGCAGCCCAATAGCAGCAGGCTCAGTGATAACACCAGTGGCCAGCGGGATTGAAATGACATGAATCCTCCGTATCTACCTGGTGGAGACGAAGCACCGAGCCTCGAGGATGCGTCGACCCGAAGGAGTTGCACATGGTGGGTACGATGTCACGACGGAATCCTCGCCCCGCGATGAGGAGTCTTTAATATTCTTTCAGCGGCGGGATCATGGTGACACGGCCATGCTTTCCCTCGGAATCAGTGCAGTCGCCGGAGTAGCTGCCGTCGCCTCGACGATCGAGGTTGCAGGAAATCTTGCGGCCCGCATCCATTTCAACCGAGAAGACCAGCTTTCCCTTGTCGAAATGGACCTGGGAGAAATCCAGTTTCGCCCCGCCCGGGAGTGCCATACTGACGTGAATGGTGTCACCGATCGTGGCCACGTCGTAGGTCACCTGCTGCACCTGGCCGGACGGATCCGTGGTCGAGCCGGTCCATGTGCCGGCATCCAGTTTTTGGGAGTCAACGCCGGAGTCGACCATCGCAATGTTCTCACGTGAGTCCAACCTTTGAGGAGTTAAATGATTCGAAGTCGCCGCCGCAGCAATCCGGCGCGAGGAAAACGATATGCCTGCTCAATGAACCGGCCCGCGACAGCCAGGTTACAATTTGATATCGAAAGGGTGATGGGCGGATTCGCCGTGTGGGACACGACATCCATTTACACAGAAGGAACGAGGCAGAACACTTCACAGCAATTCAGCCCGCCAGGCATCTCAGGAACAATCCCATCCCAAAAGAAC
>JBDTRF010000083.1:0-13001 GCA_039931815.1 Gemmatimonadota bacterium | reverse complement strand
CCCTCGGCGGCGGCCTGCCCCACGTCCTGCCCGCTCACGGTTCCACGCGACTCGATGGGCACATGAAAGCTCGCCGCGGGAGCACCCAGGACTCGCGCTCGTTTCGCCGCGACCCCCGCCGCGCGACGAACCGTCCCTCGCGTCACATCGTCAGGCTTACCCATCCCAATGAGAACGATGCGCTTCGCCGGCCCCGTGGGATACAGCACAGCCAATTCATCCCGCTTCCCGGTAAAATCGGTCGAGGAGAAAACTCGCTCCAGGGCCCCGTCCGTTGCCCGGTTGAGGGCCGCCAGGGAAAGCGGCATCCCCCCCCGGGCCACGGCGATGGCGAGGAGAGGAGTCTGGTGAGTTTCCGGCATGACAGCGACGACCGAGGTGGTAAGCGGCATACTGGAATCAATGAGAGAGAGGTGAACGCAGGACGAACCCGGGTAATCGGCCCCGATGACGCCAATCTACCCGGCCCAGTCAAACAAACGACAACTCAAAATACTATATGGAGTTAGGGATACGGTCGCGGCGGCCGCGAAGGGACCGGAAAGTAATCGGGCGTATCGGAAAAGAGAACATCACCGCGGACCGCGTGGCGGCCGTTTCAATGACATTGGCAGGGCTTGGTTTCGCTGGGGTCCAGTTTGGCGTACATTCCCCAAAAGGACGTGCGAGAGCCTCACTCTTCGTGGGTGAGGCCATCGAATGTCCCCCCTTGGACAGAAAGGAATCCCGGATGTGGCGCACTCGACGAAGCTACGACAGTCCATACCAGCCCCCTGAGGCGGAAGTCGGGGACGAGGCTGGCGGGCTGGAGGGCGCCAACTCGCCTGATACCACGGAATCCCCGCCAGCAGCTACGACCCCGACGAGAGTGTTCCAGACCCGGAAGAACGAGGTGCCGCTGGCAGGTCCAGTCGAGCGGATCCGGGAATTCAACACCGGTCGGGAACCTGAGCGCCTTCAGATCAAGTACGCCAGAATGCGGAGCGATATTTTCGCGTTCTTCCGGGGTACCAGCCATCTCTTTTACGATGACTGGCCCGCCGGAAACCTGCTCGATCGCACCCCGACCGTGTGGGCCACCGGCGACCTTCACATGGAGAACTTCGGCAGCTTCAAGGCGAACAACCGCCTCGTTTATTTCGACCTGATCGATTTCGACGATGCTGGCCTGGCACCGGCCGGATGGGAACTGACCCGATTTGTCACCAGCGTCATCGTCGGGGCCCGGGATCTCGGCGTTGGCGGCCGCGAAACCATTGGACTCACGCAGCTCTTTCTGCGTTCCTATGGTGCGGCACTCAAGGAGGGCAAGGCGCGCTGGGTGGAGCGTCCCACCGCCAAGGGGATGGTGAAGGACCTGCTCACCGAACTCAAGTCCCGTTCTCGCCGCGAGCTCCTCGATTCCCGGACCGAAATCAACGGACGGGCCCGGCGGCTTCGCATCGACATGAAGCGCACCCTGCCGGTCCCGGAAGTTGCCCGCGGACGCATCGCCGCGTTCATGAAAAAATGGGCCGCCCGCCAGCCCGATCCGGAGTTTTTCCAGCTGCTCGATGTCGCCCGGCGCATCGCCGGGGTGAGCAGTCTCGGCTTGCCTCGGTATGCGCTGCTGGTCGAAGGCAACGGTTCGCCCCACCGGAATTTCCTGCTTGACCTGAAAATGGCTAATCCATCCGCCATGATTTCACGCGGGACGACGAGCCAGCCGCAGTGGAAGAATGACGCGGATCGGATCGTGGCCATTCAGCAGCGGATGCAGTCGGTTTCTCCCGCCCTTCACCATCCGGTCCTGGTCAACCGACAGCCGTATGTGATAGCCGAGTTGCAACCGACCCAGGATCGGCTGCTGCTGACTCGCTGGGGCGGGAAGATTCGACGGCTGGAAAAAGTGATGACCGCGATGGGTGAGACCGTGGCCTGGGCTGAATTGAGAAGCGGGGGCCGCAACGGTTCGGCCATCCCCGATGACCTGATCAATTTCGCGAACAGCGATGGCTGGCAGCACGAAGTTGTCGGGTATGCGCGCTTCTATGCATCCAAGGTGGAAAGCGACTACAAGGAGTTCTCGCGAGCCTACGACGCCGGAGAACTTGGCGGCGCATGAGGCTCCCCGAGAAAAACAAAGCGGCCGGTCGGAGTTATCCGATCGGCCGCTTTCTTTCGTGGGGCGAAGCGGACTAGAAGTAGATGCCGCCCGTCGCAACAAACTGATCGCCGTGTCCCAGCTGGATCCGGGCTTCCAGATATGGGGTAAGCTTGGTGCGGGTATGAAAGTTGACCCCGCCCAGCAGATTGACTCCTGCATCGGTGCTGCTGCACCCCCCGGTGAAGCCGCCGCAATCCGCTGACGCGTGTCCGATGTTAAGTCCGGCGCCGAGATATGGGTGGGCGACTTTGTGGGCTCCGGGAATGATGTAGCCCAGGTTGCCGTTGATCTCCCAGTAATTCACCGGGCCGCTGGGAAAGAAGTAATTGAACTCCGCGATTCCGAAGAACCCGGGGGTCTTGAACAGGCTGGTCAGGTTGAAATTGGCTCGACCACCGATGCCGAAATCGGTTTCGCTGGCAAAGCTGACCTGCGGCGCAAAGCGCACCTGGGCTTCGGCCGTGGTGGTTCCAGCAATCAGAAGAACGCCGACCGTTCCCAACCAGAATTTCAATCGCATGTGATTTCTCCGAAAAGTGATCATGGTGAACACCAGAGTTTCCTGGATCGGTCCAAAACGAGGGCCAGTTACCCCATCGCTGATGAGTGAGCGGTGTGGCTCACCCCGTCAGGCCCTCGGTAAATATACCCTTGTGTTCACAGTATGGAGTGCCCGAGGCGAGAGTCGAACTCGCACGGGGTTGCCCCCGACGGATTTTGAGTCCGTTGCGTCTGCCATTCCGCCACTCGGGCCGGGGCCAAAGGTGGGGGGATTCCACCGGAAAAACAAGCACTGTCCTCGAGTCAATGCCGCTGGGTTTGAACGTCCTGGCGAGGCGCTGGGCCGGCACCATCTCGGCCCACTGCAGGAGAGGGCAACTGGTGCATTCCTGCTGACAGCGCTCGGATGTCTCGGTCTCAAGAAGCCGGTGCCGCGCGCCGATGGACGTACGGCTAGCCCAATGGACCCGCACCATTGGTTACGCCGAGGTGCCGGCGTTGGTCCAGCAACTCGCGGACTTTACGGGCTAACCCGTCCGGCGTGAAGGGCTTTTGCTGAAAAGGAGCGCCAGGATCCAGCAGGCCGCGCTGAATCACATCATCTCCCGCATACCCGGAGGTGTACAGCACCGGGAGGTTGGGTCGAAGGACCGTCAGCCGACGACCGAACTCTCGACCCCCCATCTCCGGCATGACCACGTCCGAGATCACCACGTCGACAGGCGGGATCCCGGCCTCGACGCAACGAAGACCGGCCAATGCCGAGGCGACCTCAATCACGGTGTAACCGTGCGCGCGGAGGCCGCGAGCGGCCAGGGTTCGGACCACGTCCTCATCCTCCACCAGCAGAATCGTCTCCGAGCCTCTCTCCGGCAGCGCGCCGGTAACGGGTTCCGGGATGATCGGTTCTGCGGATTGGGCGCATGGAAGGTAGATCTTGAACGTGGTTCCGTGGCCGACCTCGCTGTAGACCCAGACGAATCCACCGCTTTGCTTCACGATGCCGTAGACGGTCGACAACCCCAGGCCCGTCCCCTGGCCGATCAGCTTGGTGGTGAAGAACGGTTCGAAGATCCGTTCCCTGACCGCGGCCTCCATTCCACAACCCGTATCCGTGAAGGCAAGCAGCGCATACTGACCCGGTTCGATGGCTACTCCATCGTGCCGCTGGGCGTACACCTCGTCCAGCGTCGCGAGACTCGTGGCGATGGTTACACATCCGGGCTCCGTCATGGCGTCGCGGGCATTGAGCAGCAGATTGATGAGCACCTGCTCCAGCTGAGCGCCATCGGCCCGGATCTCTCCCGCCTCGTCGGAAAGATTGAAGCGCAGCTCGTGTTCCGCGCCCAGGGTCCGGCGCAGCATCCGCTCCATGCGCTGAACCACGGCGTTGATTGGCAGCACCTCGGGGCGGAGCACCTGCTGGCGGGTGAACGCGAGCAACTGGCGCGTCACATCCGCGGCGCGGGTGCCGGCCTTGATGATTTCGTGCACGTCCGCGCGTCGTGGGTCTTCCGGGGCCATGCTGTTGCGGACAAACTCGGCGAACCCGAGCACCGCCGTCATCATGTTGTTCACTTCATGCGCGACACCGCCCGCGAGCCGCCCCGCCGCCTGCATTCGCTCCGCCCGCCGCAAGTGCTCCTCCACCCGTTTCCGTTCAGTGACATCCCGATAGATCCCCCGGATCGTTGCCGGTCGACCGTCCTCCCGGGAAACGGTAAGATTCCCCTCCACCTTGATGGCGAGACCGTGTCGGGTCATGAGGTCGAGCTCGACATGATTGAGAGCTTCCCCGGCCACGACCCTTGCGCCGACCTGGGTCCAGTAGGTCCGACTCTCCGGATGGATCACGTCAATAAGATTGAGCTCCTGGAGATCGGCATCGGAATACCCCATCGTGGCGTGCCAGGCCTCGTTCACATAGAGGAACCGTCCATCCGACGCCGTCAGGCACATGAGATCGCTCGCGTTATCAAACAGGTCGCGATATCGCATCTCGCTCTCACGCAGGGCCTGCTCTGATCGTTTTCGCTCGCTCACGTCTCGCGCGTTCAGGCAGGCGCCGATCACGTGGCCCATGGAGTCGACCACCGGGGCATACTTGAGTTCGAACCAGCGTTCCCGGCCATCCAGGTCCGGAATGCATTGCTCCTGGTTCTGCGCGTTGCCGGAAAGGGCGTCATCGAAGCCGGCCACCGTCGCCGGGATGAAATCCCGGAAGTGCTGGCCCTCGCCCACAATGTGTTTGAAGACGCGCTGGCCCCAGGCGATCGCGGTAGGATTCATGGCCTGGATGGCTCCATCACGATTCACCAGGACAAATGCATCGAGGCTGTGGTCGAAAATGGCGCGAAGATTGTCCTCCGATCGACGCAGGGCGGCTTCCGCCGCAGACTGTTCCAGGCGCAGACGTGTCCGGGCGATGGCACCATCGATCGCGGGCCCGATGCGCGCCAGGTTGCTCTTGAGCAGGTAGTCGGTGGCGCCCGCCTTCATGCACCCGACCGCGGTTTCTTCGTTCACCGAGCCGGTCACGATGACAAAGGGGATGTCCGGCGCACGCTCGCGCGCAAGCGAGAGCGCGGCCATGCCGTCAAAGCTGGGGACGGAATAATCGGAGAGAATCACATCCGGCCGAAAGGCCTCGAGCCCCTGCAGAAAGGCCTCGCGGCTGTCGACCAGGAGGGTCGTGCATGGGATCGAGGCGCGGGCAAGCTCATATTCCACCAGCTCCGCGTCCATCGCCACGTCTTCTATTATCAATATGCGAAGAGGGTCCACCAGCGACTCCGGATGCGTGAACAATGGGAGTTATGCGACGGGAGCTACGCGACCTGCCCCGACGAAATAGGGTCGGGATGGGAGGGCACGTCAAGCGGTAAGGCATTTCCCGACCAACGCGTCACGTATTCCCGACTAGTGTGATTTAACTCACTGCGATTCATTGAATTGCGGAGAGATTTCATCTCTTCACGGTTCACCTGAAAACATTCATCACGTCTCGGGAGTGTACATGCCGGCCACCCCCTCGGCCACTCATGGCCGCAAGTCCAAGCGAACCGCCACCAACGGCACCGATCCCTCCGATACCATCGATTTGAACGAGTTGCTCACCATGCTGACTTCGGTCCGCAGAGGGGACTTCTCCGTTCGAATGCCCGCGACAAAAACCGGGATCGCGGGGAAAATCGCCGACACCTTGAACGATATCGCCGAGCTCAATGAGCAGATGGCGAAAGAATTTGAACGTGTCAGCGTCGCGGTCGGCAAGGAGGGACGCATCACCCAGCGGGCTCATCTCTCCGGCAGCAGCGGATCCTGGGCCGCGTCGGTCAACTCGGTCAACACCCTGATCGTTGACCTGGTGCAGCCAACCAGCGAGGTCGCTCGCGTGATCGGTGCCGTGGCCAAGGGAGACCTCTCCCAGAACATGGCACTCGACATCGAAGGCCGGCCGCTCCTTGGCGAATTCCTCCGGATCGGTAAGACGGTGAACTCGATGGTGGACCAGTTGAGTTCCTTCGCCTCCGAAGTCACCCGGGTGGCCCGCGAGGTCGGCACCGAAGGGAAACTCGGCGGCCAGGCCCGGGTGAAGGGCGTGGGTGGAACGTGGAAGGACTTGACCGACAACGTGAACTCGATGGCCGGCAACCTGACGGCGCAGGTCCGGAATATTGCCCAGGTGACGACGGCGGTCGCGAATGGAGACCTGTCCAAGAAAATCACGGTAGACGTGAAGGGAGAAATTCTCGAGCTCAAGAACACGATCAACACCATGGTCGACCAGCTCAACTCCTTCGCGTCCGAGGTGACCCGCGTCGCCCGCGAGGTGGGCACCGAAGGCAAGCTCGGTGGTCAGGCGCAGGTGAAAGGCGTCGGCGGCACCTGGAAAGATCTGACGGACAGCGTGAACTCGATGGCCGGCAACCTGACGGCGCAGGTCCGGAACATCGCCGACGTCACCACCGCGGTGGCCAATGGAGACCTGTCGAAGAAGATCACGGTGGACGTGAAGGGCGAAATCCTCGAGCTCAAGAATACCATCAACACCATGGTCGACCAGCTCAACTCCTTCGCCTCGGAAGTCACCCGCGTGGCGAGGGAAGTCGGTACCGAAGGGAAGCTGGGTGGGCAGGCCCAGGTGAAAGGAGTCGGGGGAACCTGGAAAGACCTGACCGACAATGTGAACTCGATGGCGGGCAACCTGACCGCGCAGGTCCGCAACATCGCCGACGTGACCACGGCGGTCGCGCGAGGCGAGCTCAACAAGAAAATCACGGTCGACGTGCAGGGGGAAATCCTCGAGCTCAAGAACACGATCAACACGATGGTGGACCAGTTGAGCTCGTTCGCCTCCGAAGTCACCCGGGTCGCCCGCGAAGTGGGTACCGAGGGCAAGCTGGGCGGCCAGGCGCGGGTGACCGGGGTGGGCGGTACGTGGAAGGACCTGACCGACAACGTGAACTGGATGGCCAGCAACCTGACCGGCCAGGTGCGGAACATTGCCGAAGTGACCACCGCGGTCGCCAACGGTGACCTGTCCAAGAAGATCACGGTCGACGTGCAGGGCGAAATCCTGGAGCTCAAGAACACGATCAATACGATGGTGGACCAGCTGAGTTCCTTCGCATCGGAGGTCACCCGGGTCGCCCGCGAGGTCGGAACCGAAGGCAAGCTGGGCGGACAGGCCCAGGTGAAAGGCGTGGGCGGCACCTGGAAAGACTTGACGGACAACGTGAACTCGATGGCCGGTAACCTCACGGCCCAGGTCCGTAACATCGCGGAGGTCACGACCGCCGTCGCCAATGGCGACTTGTCCAAGAAGATCACCGTTGACGTCAAAGGCGAAATCCTCGAGCTCAAGAACACGATCAACACGATGGTGGACCAGCTGAGTTCATTCGCCTCAGAGGTCACCCGCGTCGCACGAGAAGTTGGTACCGAGGGAAAACTGGGCGGCCAGGCCCAGGTGAAAGGCGTCGCCGGTACCTGGAAGGACTTGACCGACAACGTGAATTCCATGGCCGGTAACCTCACGGCCCAGGTCCGTAACATCGCCGAGGTGACGACCGCCGTCGCGCGAGGCGAGTTGACCAAGAAGATCACGGTCGAAGTGAAAGGCGAAATTCTCGAGCTGAAGAACACGATCAACACCATGGTGGATCAGCTCAACTCGTTCGCCTCCGAAGTCACCCGTGTCGCCCGCGAAGTCGGTACCGAAGGCAAGCTCGGCGGCCAGGCCCAGGTGCGGGGTGTCGGCGGTACATGGAAAGACCTGACCGATAACGTGAACTCGATGGCCGGTAACCTCACTTCCCAGGTCCGAAACATCGCCGAGGTGACAACCGCGGTCGCGCGGGGTGAGTTGAACAAGAAGATCACGGTCGATGTGAAAGGCGAAATCCTCGAGCTCAAGAACACCATCAATACCATGGTGGACCAGCTCAACTCCTTCGCCTCCGAAGTCACCCGTGTCGCCCGCGAAGTCGGCACCGAGGGCAAGCTGGGCGGCCAAGCCCAGGTGACCGGTGTGGCCGGGGTCTGGAAAGACCTGACCGACAACGTGAACTCGATGGCCGGCAACCTCACCGCGCAGGTGCGAAACATCGCCCAGGTGACCACGGCCGTCGCGAATGGCGACCTTTCCAAGAAGATCACGGTCGACGTACGCGGAGAAATTCTCGAGCTCAAGGACACGATCAACACGATGGTCGATCAGCTCAACTCCTTTGCTTCGGAGGTGACGCGTGTCGCGCGCGAAGTGGGTACGGAAGGAAAACTGGGCGGCCAGGCCTATGTGAAAGGCGTCGCCGGTACCTGGAAGGACCTGACCGATAACGTCAACTCGATGGCCGGTAACCTTACGGCCCAGGTCCGGAATATCGCCGACGTCACGACCGCCGTCGCGCGCGGTGAGCTCAACAAGAAAATCACGGTGGACGTGCAGGGTGAAATCCTCGAGCTCAAGAACACCGTCAACACGATGGTCGACCAGCTCAACTCCTTCGCCTCGGAGGTGACGCGTGTCGCCCGGGAGGTGGGCACCGAAGGCAAGCTGGGCGGCCAGGCCCAGGTGGTCGGGGTCGCCGGGGTGTGGAAAGATCTGACCGACAACGTGAACTGGATGGCCAGCAACCTGACCTCCCAGGTCCGCGGCATCGCCAAAGTCGTGACGGCGGTGGCCAACGGCGACTTGAAACAGGAGCTCCGGGTCGAGGTGAAGGGCGAAATCGCGACCCTGGCCGACACGATCAACGGCATGACCAATACCCTGGCCACGTTCGCCGACCAGGTCACGAACGTCGCCCGCGAAGTCGGCGTCGAAGGCAAGCTCGGCGGTCAGGCCCGCGTGCCGGGAACCGCCGGCATCTGGCGGGATCTCACGGCCAATGTGAACCAGCTTGCCGCCAATCTGACCACCCAGGTCCGCGCCATCGCCGACGTGGCAACGGCCGTCACCAAGGGCGATTTGACCCGGTCCATTGCGGTCGAAGCGCTCGGCGAGGTGGCCGAGCTCAAGGACAATATCAACGAGATGATCCGGAACCTCCGCGACACCACGCGGAAGAACATGGAACAGGACTGGCTCAAGACCAACCTGGCCAAGTTCAGCCGGATGCTGCAGGGTCAGCGCGACCTCGCCGCCGTCTCTCAACTCATCCTCTCCGATCTTGCTCCGCTGGTCAACGCCCACCACGGCGCCCTCTACGTCGTCGATTCCTCCGGCGATGAAGAGATGCTGCGGCTGCTGGCCAGCTATGCCTATCGGGAGCGGCGCCACGTCGCGCCGGATTTCCGGCTGGGCGAAGGCCTGGTGGGCCAGTGCGCGATCGACCGCCGAATGGTGCTGATTGACCAGGTCCCGACCGACTACGTCCAGATCAGCTCGGGACTCGGTGAAGCGCCTCCCCGCAGCATCGTCATTCTCCCGGTGCTGTTCGAAGGTGAGGTCCGGGCGGTGCTCGAACTGGCGACGTTCGATGGATTCGACACCATTCGACTCACTTTCCTCGAGCAGCTGGCGGAGACGATCGGCATCGTGCTCAATACCATCGGCGCGAACATGCGGACGGAAGCGCTGCTCAAGCAGTCGCAGGCACTGACGGAAAGCCTCCAGGCCCAGCAGGAGGCGCTCACCGAGACCAACAAGCGCCTCGAACAACAGACCCGCTCGCTGCAGCAGTCGGAAGAGTTGCTCAAGAAGCAGCAGGACGAGCTGCAGCAGACCAACGCGGAGCTGGAAGAAAAAGCCCAGCTGCTTTCCAGTCAGAAGACCGAAGTCGAGCTCAAGAACAAGGAAGTCGAGCAGGCCAAGGTCGCCCTGGAGGAAAAGGCGGAACAGCTGGCCCTGATCTCCAAGTACAAGTCCGAGTTCCTGGCCAACATGTCGCACGAGCTGCGGACCCCGCTCAACAGCCTCCTGATTCTCTCCCAGATCCTCAGCGAAAATGCCGAGGGCAACCTGATGGCGAAACAGGTCGGCTTCGCGCAGACGATCCACAGCTCGGGTTCAGACCTGCTCGATCTGATCAACGACATTCTCGACCTGTCCAAGATCGAATCCGGGACGATGGCGGTCGATGTCACGCCGGTTCCATTCGTCGAGGTCCGCCGGTTCGTCGAGAGCACCTTCCGCCAGGTGGCCGACCTCAAGAATCTCCAGTTCAGCGTCGATCTCGACCCGGCACTCCCCCTCGCGGTACAGACCGACAACAAGCGGCTGCAGCAGGTGCTCAAGAACCTGCTGTCCAATGCATTCAAGTTCACGGAACGGGGCTCGGTATCGCTCCAAACCAGGATGGTGAGCAGCGGATGGGATCCAAACAACAACACGTTGAACGCGGCGAACGCCGTCGTTGCCTTCTCGGTCACCGATACCGGGATCGGTATTCCCCGTGAGAAGCACGCGGTCATCTTCGAGGCATTCCAGCAGGGAGATACCGGAACCAGCCGCAAGTACGGCGGCACCGGTCTCGGGCTATCGATCAGCCGTCAGATCACCCGGTTGCTCGGTGGCGAAATCAGGATTGAAAGCACGCCCGGTGAAGGCAGTACGTTTACCCTCTACCTGCCACTGGTCTACCCCGCGCAGGCGGGGCAGACACCGTCGATCGAGGACGAGGTCGATGGAATCACCGGCCCATCATCAGAAGGCCTCAAGCTGATGATGCCCACGGCCAGCTCACGCGTCATGCTGTCGCCGGTGGTGGAACGCGCCATCAACGATGACCGGGCGCTGATCGAAGAGGGTGATCGGATCCTGCTCATCGCCGAAGACGATCCCAACTTCGCCCAGATCCTGCTCGATCTCGCGCGGGAGCGCGGATTCAAGGGGCTGGTAGCCCAGCGGGCCGATCGGGCGCTGGCGCTGGCGCGCGAATATCAGCCGACCGCGGTCACGCTGGACCTGCGGCTCCCCGACGCCGATGGATGGACGATCCTGGATCGGTTGAAGCATGATCCGGCGACGCGACACATTCCGGTGCATATCATCTCGGTCGAAGAGAACTGGCAGCGGGGCCTCCGGCTCGGTGCCATCGACTTCCTGACCAAGCCGGCCACCAAGGACTCTCTGTCCGATGCGCTCACCACGCTCCACGAGTTTGTCGACCGGCCGGTGAAACGGCTCCTGGTCGTGGAAGACGACCATGCCTCGCAGCAGAGCATTGTCGAGCTGATTGGGAATGGCGACGTTCATACGACGGTGGTGGGCAGCGGGGCGGAAGCCCTGGCCGCTCTCCAGAACCAGGCGTTTGACTGCATGGTCCTGGACCTGGGTCTTCCGGACATGACCGGTTTCCAGTTGATTACCCGGGTCAAGAGCGAAATCGGGCTCCGCAAGCTGCCGACAATTGTCTACACCGGGAAACAACTCAGCAAGCGGGAAGATGCCGAGCTTCGACGGCTGGCCGAGTCCGTGGTGATCAAGGACGCGAATTCTCCGGAGCGGTTGCTCGACGAGACCGCGCTCTTCCTTCACCGGGTCACGGCCAGGCTGCCCGAAGGGAAACGCAAGATGCTCGAGGCGCTGCACCGGACCGACCCGACGCTCGCCGGGCGCAAAGTGCTTATCGTGGACGATGACGTGCGCAACATCTTCGCCCTCACGACGTTTCTCGAGCGCAGCGACATGAACGTGCAGTACGCCGAGAGTGGCCGGGACGGCATCGCCAAACTGCAGGACATTCCGGACATCGACGTGGTGCTCATGGACGTCATGATGCCGGAGATGGACGGCTATGAAACCATGCGGACGATCCGGGACATGCCCAAGCTCCGGAACCTCCCCATTATCGCCGTGACCGCGAAGGCCATGAAAGGCGACCGCGAGAAGTGTATCGAGGCCGGGGCGTCGGATTACATCGCCAAACCGGTCGACATGGACCAGCTCCTGTCCCTCCTCCGTGTCTGGCTCTATCGATGAGCGCCACCATTCCGGGGCCAATGGAGGCCACTGTCGATCCCCAGTCACCGTCCGGTCTCGACGCACCTGAGCTGACGGACCGGGTCAACATCCTCATGGTGGATGACCAGCCGGCAAACCTCATTGCCCTCGAGGCCATGCTCCAGGGCCTGGGGCAGAACCTGGTCAAGGCCGATTCCGGACGGGAGGCTCTCAAGCATCTCATGTCCCAGGATTTTGCCGTCATCCTGCTCGATGTCAAAATGCCGGACATGGACGGCTTCGAAACCGCGAGCCTGATTCGCGAGCGGGACAAGTCGCGTCACACCCCGATCATTTTCCTTACCGCCGCGGACCAGTCACAAACGCAGGCCGTACGGGGCTACGCCGTTGGAGCTGTGGATTACCTGATCAAGCCGGTGGTACCCGAATTCGTTCGCTCCAAGGTGGCCGTCTTCGTGGAACTGGCTAAAAAGAGTGAACTGCTGAAACGCCAGGCCCAGCTCCTTCGAGAAAGTGAACAGGCCTCTCGCGACCTGGCGGAAACCAGGGCCGAGCTGGTGCGGGCACTCGAACACAAGAACAATGAACTGGAGACGTTCAGCTACGCGGTATCGCACGACCTGCGCGCACCCCTCCGCCGCATCGACAGCTTCAGCCGGGCCGTGGTCGAAAGTCAGGTTGATAAGCTGGACAGCACGGGGAAACATTTCCTGGAGCGGGTCCGGGAAGCCAGCCAGCAGATGTCGGACCTGATTGACGATGTGCTCTATCTTTCGCGGGTGACCCGGACCGAGCTGCGAGACCAGGAAGTGGATCTCAGTGCCCTGGTGTCCCAGTTACTCGATCGCATGGCCGAGGCCGAACCCGAGCGCAGCGTCGAGAAGAAAGTCCGACCCGGCGTGATCGTCCAGGGCGATGGCCAGCTCCTCAAGATTGTGATCCAGA
>JBDTRF010000082.1:0-13032 GCA_039931815.1 Gemmatimonadota bacterium | reverse complement strand
TGGTCGTCCTCAAGGGCACCGCTCCTGGTGAACGAAAACTTGAGACGAAAAGCGCGCTCCGGCCGGTGACGCCGCGCGGATTCTGGCCTCCGGTTTTCGCCCTGGCGGCGTTCACCTTTTTCCGCCTTCCCGAAACGCTGCTGATTCTTCGATTGCAGGATCTCGGCGTTCCCCTGGTGACCATTCCCCTGGTCTGGGCCGGGCTCCACGTTGTCCGGACGAGCGCGTCATATCCCGGGGGCTGGCTGGTGGACCACTGGGGGCCGCGCTGGGTGATCGTGGCTGGCGGGCTTCTCTTCTCCGCGTTCGCGCTGGGCCTGGGATTCTCGATCTCGCCGCTCGCGGGCATTGCCTTGTTTCTGATCTTTGGGCTGGTTGCGGGACTCAGCGAATCGGCGGAGCGGGTGCTGGTCTCCCGGCTGGAGCCGGTGCGACTGGGTCGGGGGTTCGGCGCGTATTACGCACTGACGGGAGTTGCGGCGCTGCCGGCCGGCGTTCTGTTTGGGTGGCTGTATCAGCACGTGGGTGCGGGTCCCGCTCTCTGGAGTTCGGCAGGCTGCATCGCCTTGACGGTCCTCCTCTGGATTGGTGTGAGCCGACCGGCCGATCTCCATCGGCCGGGAAGCACCTAGCAGACTCTCAAATGCCCGACACGGAAAACGGCAAGGCGCGGAGTGCGCCTTGCCGCTCTGAGTATTCCGGCTGGGCTTACTGCTGACAGTTCCCCTGCGGATCCGGCTTTGGCTGATCCACTACCACGCGGTGATCGAGGTTGGCCACGGTGGTCGCGAGGTCAGCGACCAGGTTGGCGATACGAGCCATCCGGGCGTAATCGATGTATTGTGGTTCGTCGGTCACCTGGTGGTAGTCTGCGTGACCACCGGTGGTGAAGAAAATGATTGGAATGCCGTAGCGGGCATATTCATAGTGATCGCTCCGGCAATAGATATTCTGGGGGTGACCATTGGCGTCCAGGGTATAGTCGAAGTTGAGCGCCGGATGCTCAGTCTTGTTGACCGTGACCGCCAGGTCGCCCAGCTCAGTCGACAGCCGGCGAGACCCGATCAGCTGCACGTAGTTCGGATCGCCGTGAACGACCCCACCCTCTTTTTTCTGCCCGGTAACATCGGCGACGCCGCCCCGCCCGATCATGTCGATGTTAAGCTGGGCGACGATCGAGTCGCGCGGAACCGTCGGGTGATCGGTAAAGTACTGCGAACCGTAAAGACCTTCCTCTTCGCCCACGTGCCAGACGAAAAGCAGCGAACGCTTCGGGCGGGTACGGAGCCCGGCGAAGTACTGGGCGATTTCCAGCACGCTGACGCTCCCCGAGCCATCGTCGTCCGCGCCGTTGTAAATGGAATCGGGGCGGGCGGAGGCACCTCCCGTCTTCTGCCGGATGGCGGCGAGGGCATCGTTGATCTGTTTGGCTTCAGCGTCACCGATCTTGGGTGGCTGATCGTCGGCACCGCTCTGTCGGAAGAGATGGTTCACCACGTACATCGAATCGTGGGCCACGGGAGTCTGTCGAGTGCCGATGTGGTCGTTATGGGCGCCAATCGCGACAAATTCGCCACGTAAGACTGGGTCACGGCCTCGCAGAATCGCCACGACGTTGCGGCCGGGGAATTCAAGTGGCTCTTCGATGAATCGGGGAGTTCCGCTGAGTGTCCTGCCGGTTGCTCCGGCCTTTGCGCTATCGAGCGGCGCCCCCAGCATCGCCTCTGCGGTCTGGCGGGTAACGTACAGGTAAGTGGGGGCCGGCTGAGGGTTGTCCGGTCGCATTCCCTGGAACGCCTGGTGATAGAGTTCCCGGTTATTCTGGGTGAACAGGTCGAGCCCCGCCACGGCAATCCCGGCGGCCAGCGGATATCGGCCGGAAACCTGGAATCGGTTGGCGGTACCGGGCGCCTCAGGCGAACTGTAGCCAGCCGGGGCGACCGAGAGCAGTACCAATTTCCCTGCTACCGCATCCGGCGAAATCAGGGAAGCAGAGTCGCCCCAGGTGCCACCATAGATGACCTGGGCGCCATCGAGCGACCGTGCGCCGGGGCCCTGGTCGCGGGGGAGGTAGTCCGTCCATGCCGTGAAGTGACTATCGCCAACCCCGAAGACAGCGGTTGAATCGAACGGCCGGCTGAAGACGGGAATCGTCTGAAAGTAGCTGCCGTTTTCACCCGCCGGCTCCAATCCCATCTGCTTCACTTCATTGGCGATATACTCGACGCCCTTGGAGTTCCCTTCCGTGCCAAGAAGACGTCCGCCCATCGAATCATCGGCAAATCGATAGAGCCGGCTGGACAGATCCGCCGCCGTGATAGGCTGGCGGGTTGGACCCGAGACGTGGGTACGCGGGCGCTCGAGAGTGGCCCAGGGATCCTGCGCGGCCTGCGCGCAGAGGAGCCCGGGAACCGCCAGGAGGGACCAGGCCGTCACGGAACAAATCGCTGCACTTTTCATAGACCTTGACCTGCGATGGAGGGAGTCGGATTCGAGTTCAGTATCAAACGAACGGGGCGATGCTTTGTTTCAAGTCATGGTTCGAATTGAAACTGGTCGCGGAAGCCTTTGAATGCGTAAGACGCATGATGGGGTGGGATGGTTGCGCAGGGTGGTCCGGCGAGGGCCTCACTCGATCTCCGATTCATCTCGGGTCCGTTTAACAGCTCTCGCGGAGGGCGCGGAGGTCACGCGGAGTTCGCGGAAATAGATCCAGAGGTCGAATCAACAACGGCAGGCACGAAAACACGAAAGAGCGAATCGGACCCACCTCGCCTTTTCTAAATGAGTCGAATTAACGGAACGCAGCTGAAGACTGAACTGGTTCTTTGCTCACTACAATTTTCGTTGCGCATTTCGTGTGAATCCTGTCAGCTTGTCGCCTTCTTCTTGAATGACTTCCGCCGCTTTCCTCCGCTGCTCCGCGAATTCTCAGTGCTCTCCGCGCGGAGCAGTTTGCCTGGCCTCTGTGTTTCGCCGATGCCCAAGGTGGCCATCTCCCGACATTCACTCAAGCGCAGCGACTGCGAGCGGCCGGACCAGCTCGGCCCATCGACGATACATCTCTCCCGAAGGATGAAGCCCGTCCATGGCGGTGAGCCCGGGATCGTGGGCCGCCTCGCGCGAGGTGGGTGTGATCTCCACGTAAGCGGCACCTCGATGCAGCGTTTCCTCACGATTGATCGCGTTGAACTCGTCGATCTCCCTCCCGACGCGAGCTCGATCACGGTCGGCCGCAAAGGGTGTCACGCCCCAATCCGGGATAGAGAGAACGATGACATGCGTCGCATTGCCACCAGCGAGCCCAATGGCGCGGTTGAGCAGCTCGCGGAAGTGGCCTCGATATTCCAGAGTGTCCCGGCCGCGGTATTGATTGTTGACGCCGATGAGAAGGGTGACCAGGTCAAAGGCTCCCTTCGGCGCCGCGCTTTCGATCGCCGTGGAAAGTTCGTCGGTCGTCCATCCGGTCTGCGCGATGATGACCGGATCCGCGACATCACGCCCCTCACCGCGAAGCATTGCCGCCAGCTGCGCTGGCCAGCGCTCATTGGGCGCCACCGATTCGCCAATGGTGTAGCTGTCCCCCAGGCAGAGGATCCGGATTAGCGCGAGCAACGGAAGCATCGAATGGATGGAGACCCGTGCCTCGTGGTCAGCAGCATCGGCTGGAGCCGTTGCCGTAACGCGCATTGACGAATTGTTCGAAGTATTCCCGGCGCCCCGGCACTGGCGATTCCGGATGATGGTTCCGCAGGTGCTCGACATACCGATCATAGTCGGGCATCCCCGCGACCCGCCTGATCGTCTCCTGGATACGGCGAAGGATCCTCATGCGATGAGCGCCGATTCGATAAAGGGGACTTCGCTGCTGATGGCGGCTTTGCGGTGAGAGAGAACGAGGAGCCATTCCCGCACGGACATTACCACGACCAGGAGAACAATGAGCATGAAGGCCCCCGCAACCACGGCATCGAGCCGGTCGTTAAAGATCAGTCGCGCGCCGCGGTCGGCGTCCATTGCCCCCGCGGCGACCTGCCCCGAGACCCAGGTGACGTGAGACAGGAACCCGAGCTTCGGCTCAGGCGAGAAGATTTTCTGATACCCCGCCGTCAGCGTCACGGCGAGAAGCCATGCGAGCGGGAGCAGCGTGACCCACGCATACCGGGCCTTGCCACTCTTGATCAGGATGGTAGTTCCCACGCAAAGCGCGATGCCGGCGAGGAGCTGGTTGCTGATCCCGAAGAGCGGCCAGAGCGAATTGATCCCGCCGAGTGGATCGAGAACGCCTTGAATGAGAAAATACCCCCAGCCAGCGACGACGGCCGCGGATGTCAGGATGATGCTGGGGTACCACGAGGTGCGGCCCAGCGGTTTCCAGAAGTGCCCGCCGAGTTCCTGCAGCATGAATCGTCCGACCCGGGTGCCGGTGTCGACCGTGGTGAGAATGAACAGCGCCTCGAACATGATGGCGAAATGATACCAGAGCGCCGTCAGGCTCTGCCCGAAGGCACCACTGAAGATCTGAGCCATGCCGACAGCCAGTGAAGGCGCGCCGCCGGTCCTGGCCAGGAGGCTTGATTCGCCGACCGAGGCCGCCAGGGCCTGCATCTGGCCCGGGGTCACCGTGAATCCCCATCCTCGTATGGTTTCCGCGGCAGTCTGCAGGTTGCCACCGAGAACCGCGAGCGGCGCGTTGATCGCAAAGTAGACCCCGGGGTCGAGCACGGCCGCGGCACAGATGGCCATCACGGCGACAAACGATTCCATCAGCATCCCGCCATAGCCGATGATGCGCGCGTCTTCTTCCCGGCGCAACATCTTCGGTGTCGTGCCCGAGGCGACCAGCGCGTGAAAGCCGCTGATCGCCCCGCAGGCGATTGTGATGAACGCGAAGGGGAAGAGCTTCCCGGCGAAGACCGGGCCGGTGCCGTCGATGAATCGCGTGAGGGCGGGCAGTTTAAGTGGAGGCAATACCACCAGGATCCCGATGGCGAGCAGCAGGATCGTTCCGATTTTCATGAACGTCGAGAGATAATCCCGAGGGCACAGCAGCATCCAGACAGGAAGCACGCTGGCGATGAAGCCGTAGGCGATTATCCACCCGGCGATCTGGGTGGCCGTGAGGGTGAAAATCGGCGCCAGCGTGACGGACTCTGCGACATAGCGTCCCGCCACCAGTGCCGCGAGGAGCATGATCACGCCGAAGGTCGACGCTTCGATCGTCTTGCCCGGGCGCCACACCTTCATCCAGAACCCCATGATAATCGCAATCGGGATGGTGCAGGCGATGGTGAAAACACCCCACGCGCTGTCCCTGAGTGCGTTGACCACCACCAAAGCCAGGACGGCGAGGAGAATGACCATGATGGCGAGCACGGCGGCCATGGTCAGGAGCCCGGTGACGGGGCCGATTTCTTCCTTGGCCATCTGCCCCAGCGATTTCCCATCCCGCCGCATGGAGCCGAAGAGAATCACGAAGTCCTGCACCGCGCCTCCCAGCACGACCCCAAACACGATCCAGATCGTGCCTGGGAGATAGCCGAACTGCGCAGCGAGCACCGGGCCAACCAGAGGCCCGGCCCCGGCGATGGCCGCGAAATGATGCCCGAACAGCACCCAGCGACTGGTCGGGACAAAATCGCATCCGTTGTTGAGCCGCTCGGCGGGGGTGGCTCGACGATTATCCAGTCCAAAAACGCGATGGGCCAGGAACCGACTGTAGAATCGATAGGCCAGCAGATAGGTACCGACGGCCGCCAGGACCAGCCACGCGGCGCTCACTGATTCGCCGCGATGGAGGGCGAGCATGCCCCATCCCGCCGCACCGAGAATCCCGATTGGAAGCCAGATGAGTCGTCGCATAGTTGAGAATCTACGTTTTTTCTCAGGCGGGGAACAGGGAACAGTCACCAGGGAAACTTGCTCACATCCCGGTCGCCGCGTACCTTGGGCCGATGCCCCACTTCTCGAGCTACGGTTCGGAGTCCGGATGGATTCGCGAGCGGCGATCCTCCGGCGTGACCATGGAGTTGCCCCAACCTCAGCCCGTGATTGCTGGATTTCGGGGCAAAGTTGCGATTGTGACCGGGGGCGCTACCGGGCTGGGACGGGCCATTGCCATGGAGTTTGGCCGACTCGGTTGCCACGTGGGGTTCTGTTTCCTGGACCTTCCCGGGCGGGATGTCACCGAACAGGCCGTGCTTACGGAAACCGCACTCTCCGCCATGGGTGTCTCCGTCCACACCGCTCGATGTGACGTGCGCGACCGGCACGCCGTCGAACGTTTCGTCAGTGAGACGCGAGCGCGACTCGGCGGGCTTCACTACCTGGTCAACAACGCCGGTATCGCCATGGACGGGGCGCTCTGGCGCCTCACGGAAAACGCCTGGCAGGAGGTGCTCGACACCAACGTGACCGGCGCGTTCAACTGTATTCGCGCGGTGGCCCCGGGGTTTCGGGAACAGCACTATGGCAAGATCGTCAGCATCAGTGCCCACCAGGCGGATCGACCGGGCTTTGGCGTGTCCAATTACGCCGCGAGCAAGGCCGCGCTGGGGGGATTGACCAGGGCCGCTGCCGTCGAGCTGGGGCCAGCGAATGTCAATGTGAATGCCGTTGCCCCGGGGTTCATCCGGACCGAACGCATCAACCAGCTCCCCCGGGAGATTCTCGAGCGCGCCCAGCGCACCAGCGTACTCGGTCGCCTGGCGGAAACCGAAGATATCGCCCACGTAGTATCATTTCTCTGTTCCGACGAGGCGCGCCACATCACTGGCCAGACGCTGGTGGTGGATGGGGGGCTCTCCCTCGAATAGCGCTGAAACGCACTCCATCCTTCCGCAAATCATGTCTGTTTCCGATAAAACATCACGTTGCTTCGAATCGTTTCTGATTCCCGGCCTCTGGATCGGCCTGCTCACCGGATTCGGCGAGGTGGCGATCCAGGGAATCAAGTACTACCTCCTGGGTGAGTTTCTCACTTTGAGCCCGCATGTCGCCTGGATGGCGCCAGTGGTGGACGCCCTGGTTTTTCTCATTCTCGCGCTACTGCTTGCGCTGGGGAATCACGCACTTCCCTCGAGAATTACCTGGCGTGTGGCGATGGGCCTGCTGAGCACCACAATGGTGTTTACCTGGCTTATCATGTTTCCCCAGCTTCATATGGCCGCGGCGGCTCTCTTTGCGGCTGGAGTCGGGGTGCAGCTTTCACGTCTCATGACCCGTTCACAACCCGGCATCCAGCGCATGGCGAAGACGGGTGCGAGCGGTTTCTCCGTCATCCTGGGCGTGATCACCGTCGGCATGCTGCTGCAGGCTCGCCTGGCCGAGCGAAGGGGGCTCGCCCGACTGGGCCCGGCCGAGAAGGCAGCGCCCAATGTGCTGCTCATCATTCTCGACACGGTCCGGGCGATGAACCTGGGCCTGTATGGATATCCTCGTCCCACCACGCCCGAGATTGAAGCGTGGGCGCGCAGTGGCGTTGTTTTCGAGGACGCTTTCTCGGTGGCGCCCTGGACCCTGCCAAGCCACGCCTCCATGTTCACCGGGAAATATCCCTATCAGCTCAACACCGATTGGGAAACTCCGCTGGAACCGGGTCCCCTTACCCTGGCGGAATCACTCGGGAGGAGAGGGTACAGCACCGCCGGTTTTGTCGCCAACGCGAGGTACTGCGGCAGGGAAACCGGTCTCAGCCGTGGCTTCCTCCACTATGAAGATTATCCGATCACCCTCGGCGAGATTCTCAAGAGCGCTCGGCTGACCGATGGATTCCACTCGACCTTCGCGCGAAGGCTTCATCTGCCTTCCCTTCGTCCTCGAGCGCAGGCCGATGCAATCAGTGGCAACTTCCTGCAATGGGTGGATCATCGGGATCCGGGACGACCGTTTTTCGTCTTCCTCAACTACCTCGACGCACATGCCCCGTATCAACCACCGCCTGCGTTCCGCGCCCGGTTTGAGCAACACCCTGGCGCCGCGATCCCAAACATCGAGGACCGGAAGCCCGGGAAAGTAAACGTGCTGGAGAAGCACTTCACCCCGGAAGAAGCCAGTGCCAGCATGGACCTGTACGATGGCGCCATCGCCTACCTGGATTCCCAGGTGGGCGAGCTCCTGCGTTCCCTCGATGCGCGCGGACTCCTCACCAACACGGTCGTGGTCCTTGCGGCGGATCATGGAGAGGCGTTTGCCGAGCAGGGGTTGCTGGGGCACGCGAACAGTTTGTATCGGCCCACCGTCCAGGTGCCGCTGGTGATTTCCTACCCGGGTCATGTGCCGGCCGGCAAACGGGTGACCACTCCGGTGAGCCTTCGCGATCTTGCCGCGACGATTTCGGAACTCTCGGGAGGAACGGCGTCGGATTTTCCGGGAAGTTCCCTCGCGCAATCCTGGGACGGATCGAATGGCCCGGCTCACTCGCCGCTCCTCTCTCATATCCGAAAACTTTACAATCAGCCAGCCTGGTGGCCGGCGAGCAAGGGCGCCATGTTCTCCCTCGCGCTGGACGGACTCCGGTACATAAAGAACGAAGGGGACGGCCAGGAAGAACTGTTCGATCTCGCCACCGACGCCCGTGAGCAGCATAATCTCGCCGCCACGCCCAGAGGCCAGAGTGCGCTTCCGGCGATTCGACAGGCGCTGGCCGCGTTGCGGAGCGACTCGGCCGCTCACTGATCCGACTTCTTGGGCCTTTCGGGATTATCATTATCTTTGTCGAACCAATCCTGAGCCGGGAAGTCCTATCTTATATCACCCGCAGTCCACTACCCGCACTATGTCTCTCATGTGCCGGAGCTTCACTCGCGGAGCGGCCAGGACTTTCCTGCTGTTCGCCGCCGTCACCCTGGTGGCCTGTAGCGGTCGAGCCGCCGCACAAAATCCCAAGCCTGAACAGCCGGAGGTCGCGGCTCACTCCCTGTATGTTCCGCCCCTGGCCGGTCAAAAGGTTTCGGTTCTTCCGCTCACCATGGTCCTCGCCGATCGCCCCCTCAGCGCCGAAACTCCGTTCACGGATCGGATTGCGGCTTTGCGCTGGGCCGATTCGCTCCTGGGCTATGCCCTGGAGAATCGTGCGCCGGACGTCGACTGGGTTCTTCCCCCGGAATTGCGTCGGATTGCGCACCGTGCCCCGGGTGTGGCGCCGGATCCCGATCGAATGGGGCAGAGCGTCATGGGCACCCCCAAGCTGGACTTCATGCCCGATCCGCTGCGCAGCTACGCCCGCAGCCTGGTGGCACTGGCCGGCGGCCGACTCCTCCTCATCCCCGCCGCCTTTTCGTTCACCCCCGGTGAGCAGGGCGGGGTCCGGGCTGAGCTTGCCATCGTCGTGGCCGATTCCCGGAACGGCCGCGTCACCTGGAGAAGCCTGCTGGTGGGCGAAGGGCCCGATCCGACCACCGCGGTCGAGGCCGCGCTCAAGGTGATGTTGCCACTACCCACGGACACGCAATGAGCATTGATGTCACGCTGATTCCCGGCGACGGCATCGGTCCCGAGATCACGGCCGAGACGGTCAAGGTGCTGGAAAGCACCGGCATCAAGTTCAATTGGGACGAAGAAATTGCCGGGATGGCGGCGGTCGATGCGGCTGGTACACCCCTTCCTGACGCGACGCTTGAAAGCATCCGGAAGAATCGACTGGCACTCAAGGGCCCGCTCACTACTCCAATCGGGACCGGGTTCCGGTCAGTCAATGTGCAATTGCGCAAGGAGTTCGAGTTGTTCGCCAATGTTCGGCCCGCCCGGTCCATTGTGCCCGGCGGTCGCTTTACCGGCGTGGATATCGTGCTCATCCGGGAAAACCTCGAAGGGCTCTACGTCGGGGTCGAGCACTTCATTCAGATCGGCGACGACCCCCGCGCGGTCGGTGAGTCCCTCGCCATCGTCACCCGGGTCGGCTGCGAGCGGATCATCCGCTACGCCTTTGAGTACGCGGTGCACCGCGGTCGGAAAAAAGTCACCATCGTCCACAAGGCCAACATCCTTAAAATGGTCAGCGGATTGTTTCTCGAGGTGGGCAGGCAGATGCAGAAAGAATATGCCGGCCGAGTCGATTCAAACGACATGATCGTGGACAACGCGGCGATGCAGCTGGTGATCAAGCCGGAACAATTCGACGTCATGGTGACGACCAACATGTTCGGTGACATCCTGAGCGATGAAGTCTCCGGCCTGGTCGGTGGACTCGGCCTGGCGCCAGGCGCGAACATCGGCACTCATGCCGCGATCTTCGAGGCGGTGCATGGAAGCGCGCCGGACATCGCCGGCAAAGGCCTCGCGAATCCGTCGGCCCAGATGCTGGCCGCGGCACTCATGCTCGATCATATCGGCGAGGTGGAAAAAGGGAACCGGGTCCGCGACGCGATCGAACACACCATCGTCAAGGACAACATTCGCACCAGGGACCTCGGTGGAACCGCCAGCACACAGGAGTTTGGGGATGCCGTCGCTCGGCGGGTTTCCTGACGTTCCCTGCGCCCGCTGTGGAAAGCGGGCCCGGATTGAGTGGGGCGAGCTCTGCCCCATCTGCCAGGGCGAGCGGGAAGAAAAGGCGGTAAAATTATCCCGCTGGATCGCGCTCGGAGCGGCATTTCTCGTAGGCTTCTATTCGGTCCTGCAGATTCCCGCCGAGCACAAATGGTACGCCGCGATTGCGGTGGCCGGTGTGTACCTGATTACCCGCCGCATTGCCAGCCGACTGGCCAGCGAGTTCCTGCCTCGGGATTGGGAGAAACCGGTGAGCGGCGGACAGGAGGCCGGCAACGGTGAAGGTTGATGTCAGGCGGGCCGGTGTCGTCTTGTCGCGTGGCGACACGCTGGCCTTATGCCTGTGCTGATGTGTGAATTTCGATGGTCGCGGCATCTCCCGCCTCCAACTCTCAAGCGAACGATCAAATGTTACGTCACACCAAGGTCCTGCTCGGGTTCATGGCTGTCGCTCTGGCCACGGTCCATTCTGCTCAGCTTGATGCTCAATCCAGTCTCACCATTTACAACGACGGTCGGGTGCTGGTGCGCCGGACGGTGGCAGCGGATGTGGCGCGCGGGGCCTCGACGGTTCGGCTTCCTCTGGGCGATCTCGATCCGGCAACCCTCTTTTCGCTCGACTCAAACGTGGTCATCACGACCGCCAGCTACGATGGCGCGGTGGACGAATCGAGCATAATTCGCCGGGCGATCGGACGCACGATCAAGTTTGTCTCCGGGAAGGACACGATTGCCGCGGTTGTGCTGGGGGTCGACCCTATGCGGTTCCGGATGCCGGATGGGACGATCACGTTCAGCGTGCCCGGGCTGCCGCTCTATCCCGCCGACCTGGTGGTGATCGATCCGACCGTGACACTGACCCTCCGCAGCAGCGAAGCTCGCAAGGATCTCCACCTCGGCTACTTCACCGCCGGCGCGAACTGGCAGGCGAATTATGAAGTGATCCTGGCTCGCCGTGGCACTGCCAGTGTCCAGGGCGACGCCACCATCTCGGTGGAGAAGCTGCGTGCGCTGGAGGCGGAGCTCCAGCTGCTCGCTGGCTCGGTGAGTCGAGCCGGGTCCGTCCGGCCGGAAGAAGACGCCAAGCGGATGATGATGTCAGCCCGGGCCGCCGATCAGATGGCCCCTTCCGAGCAGAAGGTTGGCGAGTTCCATCTATACACCCTGCCGGGCAAGAGCACCTTGCTCCCCGGAATCACCAGTTCCATCTCCCTCTTTGATCCGGCGCAGGTCACCTACGAGAGAAATCTCGTCGTCCGGGGCGCCATCCCCTGGTATGGCATGCTGCCCCAGTACGGCGACGAGCAGGAGATCCCCGTCGAGGTCAGCTATACCGTCAAGCGCCCCCGCAAGACCGATTTCGGCGACCGGCCGCTGCCGGGAGGAGTGGCTCGCCTGTACGAGCCGGATAGCTCCGGCCGGCTTCAGCTGATCGGCGAGGCAGCGATGGATCACACGCCCGCCGGCGAGGATCTGCGACTCTCCGCCGGTGTGGCTTTCGACATCACGGCCAAGCGGGTTCAGACCAGCTACACCACTCGACGGGATAGTCTCCGGACCTGGGCAACCGCCGATTACTCGGTGACGCTTACAAACGCCTCGGACTCCGCCGCGACCGTCGATGTCATGGAACAGCGCCCCGGGGAATGGAGCGTCCTGTCCAGCTCGATTCCGGGTCAGAAGGTCTCGTCAACGGTGACCAGGTTCAGAGTGGTCGTTCCGGCAGGGGGTGAGAAGGTGCTGACCTATCGTGTCCGGGTGAAGTGGTAATTTTGTGGCCGCAATCATTCGTGGCGCATGAGACCATCGTGCGCCATGAATGGGCTGGTCATGAGATTCTGCGAACACGATGATTGACTCTGTTCCGTCCGGCATGCATTCAGAACCCTCCGCGCTTTCCAGCTCACCCGATGCGCTCCTTCGACGGCGCCTGCATGCGCTCGGCTTTGATGGAGTCAAGGACCTTCGGACCCATAACAACCGGACCGTCATGCTGACCTTGAGCGAGGGCGTGCTCCGGATTCACCAGGGATATGCCATGGCGCCGGACCGGGTTCTCCAGGCGATCGTACGATTCCTCAAGCCTCGCCTGCCTCGGCGCCTGCGAAGGGCGCTTGAGCACCAGTTCCTGTCGTTCCCTGTCGACCTCCACGCCCCACCGCCAGCGCGCCGTTCGAAGCGAGTCGAACGAGCGCGACCCGGTGATGTCCGAGTGCTTCATGATCTCTCCCAGGCCCATCAGCGACTGAATCACCTCCATTTTGACGGCAAGCTCAAGGAAATTCCGTTTCGGCTTTCCGGACGAATGAAATCGCGGCTGGGAGAACTCAGTGTGAACACCCGGACCGGGGAGGCGATTGAAATCGGAATCAGCCGAGCCCACCTTCGCGTTGATTCGTGGTCAGAAGTGGAGTCGACCGTGCTCCACGAAATGGTGCACCAGTGGCAGGTTGAATCCGGCCTTCCCCTCACCCACGGTCCGGACTTTCGCCGGAAAGCGCGAGAGGTAGGGATCGAAGCGCGGGCGGTGCGAGATCTCTCTGG
>JBDTRF010000081.1:0-13139 GCA_039931815.1 Gemmatimonadota bacterium | reverse complement strand
GAATGGGTACGGACCCGACTACCGGAGCGAGCTGGGCCGACGGCTTCATCGGCTTCATGAACGCCGCATTGGGTACTCGCTTGGTCTTCTTGGCCGCCTTCTTTGCGGGTCTCTTCGCGGCCTTCTTGGCAGACTTCTTCGCGGTCTTCTTCGCGGCTTTCTTCTTCGCGGCCATCGTTTTTCTCCCTTGGTGAAGTGGCTGTTTGGCTTCTTTCCCTCTGGGACAAACGGTGCTTCGCGACATCAAGGTACAACATTGCCCCTCTCGCGCCAATAGGGAAAATGCTGTTTTTCCCTCTGGAGAGACGATTTCGGACCGAATGGCGGCAGGGGTTTTCCGAGGGAAATCGCGAGAAATCGGCTCTGTCGGGAATGAAAAACACCGTTGGGCGGTCTGAAAATGTAAGCATCACGCGGCTCCGAAAATCCGATTCTCCCTCGGGTAATAACGGTCAACCCGCGACACATTCTGGAGGACGGCTCCCGGTGAAACCCAGTTGCCGAGTGCTGTCCGTGTCAGGGAACGCACCATTCAGCAGCGGAAACAGGGTGGCCGGATTCCTCGTTGCACTGAGTGAGAGTATATCTTTCTTCATTCGTGTCGCCCGGTTTTCTCTGATACGCCCCTAAGGACTGGCGTTGATCCTGATGGCTGGCTGTCCATCATGGCTGATGTCAAAGGCAGGATCTGGCGGATTCATCGCCAGTAGTGGATGTTGCAGCGACGAGATTCTCACTGAATCGGAGGCAAGAATGGCACGACCGTATAAGAGCGCAGCGATCCTCGCGCTGTTGCTGGCCCTGGCGGGCAACGCATCAGCCCAGGACTCAATTCCGTTGGCGGTAGGTACCATGGCGCCGGACTTTGCCCTGGCGGGCGCAACCATGGACGGCGTTCGGAAGGATTCCGTTCGCCTGAGTGATTTCCGGGATCAGACCGTGGTCATCGCATTCTTTTACCGGGCGCGAACCCGGGGCTGAACTGTTCAAATGAACGCGTACCGTGATCAGTACGCGACGGTGTTCAACGGTGGCAAGGGTGTTGTGCTGCTCGCCATCAGCGTGGATCCAGACACCATGCTGGCCGCATGGGCGTCAGAATCTCACTACCCAAACCTGTTTCTCAGTGATCCGGATGGCCGGGTCGGGCGCATGTACGGGGCCTGGAATTCGAAGTACCAGATGGATGATCGTTCCCTCTTTGTGATCGGACCAGACGGGAAAATCGTGGATCGCCAGACACCCTTCAGGGAGATCGATCCGACAGCGTACAAGGCGCTGGAAGCCGCGGTGGATCGCAGCGTCTCTGCTCGGGGCGGTCATTAGCGCGTCAGCGCAGGTCGTGCAGAGGCCTGTTGGCTGATGAATTGAGTGTCATGATGCCGCTGCTGGTTAGACCGACTCGAGGGGAGCCATTTTCATGCAGCAAGTCAAAGGCAGCGTCCTCAAATCACGACTCGGCTTCGTCGAAAGCCACTTTGGCGAAGCCGGGGTCAAACGTGTGCTCGAAAGCCTGTCGCCCGAGGATCAGCAGGCGCTGAACATGATTCTCACTGTGAAGTGGTACCCCTTCGAGATCGGCAAGCGCCTGGACAACGCGATCGTCCAGGTGCTCGGCGGCGGCCGCCCGGAGTTTTTTGAGCGGCTCGGAGAAGCCTCCGCCGACAAAAACCTCACCACCTTACACCACGGTTTTATGACCGAGGGAAGGCCGCACGCCTTTCTCTCCAAGGCACCCGCGATCTACGCACTCTACTATGAAACCGGCCGGCGCGAATATCAGCAGACCGGCGAAACTTCTGGCGTGCTCACGACGCATGGTGCCGAGACCTTCAGCACCGCGGATTGCCTTACCGTGGTCGGTTGGTATCGCCGCGCGCTTCAGATGTGCGGAGCCAGGGACGTAAAGGTCGTGGAGGACGAGTGCCGGGCGACCGGCGGGAAAGTGTGCCGTTACAACGTGAGTTGGAGCGCGTAGCACCCGGGTTTCACGGGCGCGGCAAGGTGGGGCAGGGCGTCCTGAACGCCCCGCCCGGCAATTACCCCGGAACCTCTGTCGCCACTCCTCAACCGGTCTCTCCCTGAATTCCCGTGGTGCCCGCCGCCTCACCTGAAACCTCGTCATCCGGCTCTCACCCCAGCGCTTTTTCCAATGCGGTAAGGCTCGCCTCGATCGCCATTGGCCGGTTTGCGCCCGGCGGCATGGGTTCGGTTTCCTGGTGAAAATGGATCAGCGCCCCAGGATCCTTGAGAACATGTCCTGTCAGCACAGCGACGACGCGGTCGCCTGGATTGATGGTGCCTTCCTGAATCAGCTTCCTCACCCCGGCAACGCTCGCGGCACTCGCGGGTTCACACCCAACGCCCGCGGCATCGACCGTCGCCTTGGCTTCCATGATTTCATCGTCAGTTACCCTGGTGACGATTCCGTCTGTCTCCCGGATCGCCAGCACGGCGCGGTCAAAGGACGCCGGGTTCCCGATTTGAATCGCGGTTGCCACCGTGGTGGCTTTGACCGCGGCAATTCGATCGAATCCCGAGAGAAAACTCTGGTAGAAGGGCGCGGCGCCCGCTGCCTGCACCGCCGCAATGCGAGGTGTTTTTCGAATCAGCCCCCATCGAAGCGCTTCGTTGAGCGCCTTGCCGAACGCCGAGGTGTTTCCCAGATTGCCTGCGGGAACGACGATCCAGTCAGGCGGGTCCCAATCGAGCTGTTCCAGCAGTTCAAAGACGATAGACTTCTGTCCCTCCAGCCGGAATGGATTGATCGAATTCAGGAGGTAGACACCGAGGCGCTTCTCCGCCTGCTGGACCAGGTCGAGGCACTGATCGAAATCACCTTGCACCACCAGGGTCTTCGCCCCGTACGCGAGAGATTGGCTCAGTTTCCCGAGTGCCACCTGTCCCGCCGGCACGAGGACCACGGCCGGAATTCCGGCCTGGGCGGCGTAGGCCGCGAGGCTCGCGGAGGTATTCCCCGTTGAAGCACACGCGACGGCACGTGCTCGAATTCGCACCGCCTGGGTTACACCGACGGTCATTCCTCGATCCTTGAACGACCCGGTCGGGTTGTGGCCTTCGTGCTTTATCATCAGCGAATCGCTGCCACACCAGCGCGAAATCGCTCCACGCTCGAGCAGCGGCGTGTTCCCCTCGGGATGACTGACAATATCGGTTGCCGAGGGAAGCACGAGTTCACGAAAACGCCAGACACCTGAGGTCAGCGGCTGATGCACGCTCAGTTTGCGGGACTCGAACAGGCGAATCAGCTCAGGTCGGGATTGGGCGGGCGCTGGATGTTCCAATGCCAGGAGCCCGCCGCAGGTGCATCGGGAAAGTGGGGAAATCTCCGGGTAGTGCTCCCCACATCGGGCGCACACCTGGGTACTGACGTTTCTTTCCGTTCTGATGGTTGGCGCGTTCCCGGGTGTTTCCAGCACGCGAGCTCCGCGGCGGTCGACACCGCAGATTCGCGTATGACAGGCGACGCCAGCTTCCCGGTACGCCGTTGCCATGGCCGCCGCGATGCGCTCGCCAGCAGCCACGTCCTTCGCGAACGCAAAGGCGGTGGGACCGCTCCCTGAGATCGAGCATCCGAACGCACCGGCCGCAAGCGCAGCAGCCTTTGCATCGAGAAAGCCGGGAAGGAGCGCGGCCCGCGCGGGCTCGGCTATCTGGTCCTGCACGGCGCGCCCCAGCAGGGCGAGATCGCCGGACGCGAATGCCGCGACCATGGCGGCAATCTGCGCCGCCTGCTCCAGGGCAATCACCCGGGTAACCTGGAGGGGAAGGGCGGCTCGACCACTGCGAGTTTCCAGCCGCTGGTCCGGCTGGGCCAGCACGACGACAAGATTTCTCGAAACCGGAAGCTGAACAACATCGATCGGGTCCATCGAACGAACCAGGACCGCGCCACCCATAAGGGAGGGGGCAATGTTGTCGAGGTGGCGGCCGGCCACGGTTTCTTCGGCAATCAGGCAGCACTCGAGAATCGCGGTCTGCTCGAGCGGCGACCCGATGATGATGTTGGTCGCCACTGCTCCGGCGACCGCCGACGCTGCGCTGCCACCTTGACCCCCGGCCAGGGGGAGGCCTTTCATCACCCATAGCCGGACTCCCATCTCCTGACGCGCGGCTCGGCGAAGCACTTCCCTGGCGGCGATACCGGAAGCGTGCCGGGACGGGTCAGTGGGCAAATCGGGATGCCCCGGATCGGCGATGATCACGCCGGGTTGCTCAGATTTTTCCACCCGTACCTGGTCACCCAGGCCGGTGATGGCGAGACCGAGAATATCGAGACCAGGACCGATATTTCCGATGCAGCCAGGGGCAAAGACTTCGACGTGACTCACTATTGGACAAGCTCCAGGGTCAGCGAGTAGGCCGTGATCTGGCTTCGCGCGTCTAACGACGTGCCGGCGAGACTGCGGTTCAAAGTATACGCTGTTTCCGGTTAATATTTGACTCGCGGTGCATGGAAACCAGTCGAGTTGCTGTTCGTCGTCGTCCGCGTCGCAGGCCGTAACCCTGCCGCAACGACTCGCTTCCCCTCCTCTTGATCACCCGACGATGCTGGCCATACTCAAGCTGCTCCAATCGCTGTTCAAGACACTGCATTCCGATGGGTCGCCGAGCCAGGTGGCCGCGGGAGTCGCCCTGGGCGCATGCCTGGGACTGACGCCGCTGCTCAATCTGCACAATCTCGTCGTGTTTGCCCTGATCGTGATTCTCAATGTGTCTTTCGGTGGTGGGATGCTGGGCTGGGCCATTTTCACGCCAATCGGATTTCTCCTGGATCCCCTGTTCGATCGGCTGGGCCATCTTCTCCTCCTCGATTCTCCGGCGCTCAGGCCTCTCTGGCTGACGTGGTTCAATTCTCCCTGGGTGCCGTACACCAATTTCAACAACACCGTCGTCCTGGGAAGCTTTGTCAGCTGGGTATTGCTATTTGTCCCCATCCTGTTTCTCTCCCGCTGGGCATTGATTCGCTATCGGGCCACCCTGGGTGAGAGGGTGCGGCAGTCCCGGTTCTACCAGGTCGTCACCGCGTCCAGGGCGTACAATGTCTATCGCTGGTTTCGTCCCGAATGAAAAAGTCTTTCCGGATTTTTCGCTGGAAGGCGATCGCTCCGCTGCTGCTCTTCTTCGTGCTGCTGGCGCTATTCTGGGTCATCTTCGGCGATCGTCTCATCGAAGATACGACGGAAGAGGCCTCCACCGACCTGCTGGGCACTGAGGTGGACATCGCCGGATTGAATCTGCATGAAACGTCGGCCCGCATTGACATCTCGCGGTTGCAGATCGCCGATCCGTTCGACCGAAACCGGAATCTGGTGGAGACCGGCGCACTGATACTGGACCTGGATCCGGCGGCCCTGCTGGAAAAGAAGCTGGTCATCGATCAACTGAGAGTGACGGACCTGACCTTTGCCACACGGCGGGAGACGCCCGCTCGGCCGGCATCCGGTAATGGGTACGCCGCGACCATGCTTCGCTCGGTGCGTCAGTGGTCAGCCCAGTTCAGGGTTCCCATTCTCAAGCTGACACCGATCGATACGATTCGTCAGCTTGTCCTCGATCCCTCCCAGTTGTCGACGGTCAGGGAAGTCCAGGCGGTGTTGACCACCGCGGATTCCCTGAAGAATGGATTTGCCCGTGACCTGGCGGCGCTCAACATCCGGCCGACGATCGATTCCGCCCGATCGCTGGTCGAGCGGCTGGCCGGTGCTACGCCCGCCAGGCTCGGGCTCGCCGGGACGCGCGATGCGGTTCAATCGATTCGCCGCACGCTCCAGGATATCCAGGTCACTCGCGACCGGATCGATCAGCTGGACCAGGCCGGCAAAGCGGGCATCCTCCTCCTTCGCGACGGGGTGGTGGCGGCGGATCAGGCCCGTCAGAAGGACTACGCCTTTGCGCGCAGCCTTCTCAAGCTGCCCAGCTTCGCCGCGCCGGATATTGGCTCCGCTCTGTTCGGCCCGGTCAGCATCGAGCGTTTTCAGCAGGCGGTCTATTGGGCCGAGCTGGCGCGGAAGTATCTCCCGCCAGGATTGCAGCCTCAGGCGCGAACTGGACCGAAGCGCCTCCGCATGGACGGCGTGACCGTGGCGTTTCCACGCACGCAAGAGTTCCCGGCGTTTCTGCTGCGGCAAGGTGATCTCGACGTGTCGTTTGACGCATTCGGAGGAAAGAATTCGCTGGCCGCGTCCGTTACCGGGGTGACCAGCGAGCCCTCGGTATATGGCCGCCCGGCCATGCTCAACTCCCGCGCCACAATCGGAGGTGGAAATCCGATGAGGCTCGATGTCAACGCGGTTCTCAATCACGTCGGAAAGATCCCGGTGGACTCCGCTCTCGCCAACCTGAGGGGAGTTCCGCTGCCCGCCTTCGCGATTCCTGGTCTGCCCTTCCGGGTTGATCCTGGAGCGGGCACCAGCGAGCTCATGTTTGCCCTGCACGGAGATCAGGTCGCCGCGCGCTGGTCGATCTCATCCACTGGGGCGCGGTGGCAGATCGACTCGTCGAAAGTGACGAACCTGGGCACGGTCGAAGGGCTTGTCTGGAGGGTGGTTTCAGGCCTCCAGCTGCTCGACGTTACCGCGGAACTCAGTGGAAGTCTCCGGGCGCCACGTTTTTCGGTGCATTCGAATATCGATGCAGCCATTGCCGCCCGGATTCAGGCGGTGCTGGGTGAGGAGGTACAGAAGGCAGAGGCAAAGGTGAAGGCCGAGGTGGATCGACTGGTCGCGGCGAGGGTCACCGAGTTGCGAGCGCAGGTCACTGGAGTGACGGCTGACGTGAATACCCGGGTGACGAATGCCAGGCAGGAAGTCGACGGAGTGAAAGCACAGCTCGAGAGTCGCCTCAAGTCGCTTACCGGGTTAGGTGGAGTCCTCGGCCTGCCCCACTGAGGCGGGGTCATCTTGCTCCTGTCGCCGGTCGATGCCACCTTGAACCAGCAGCAGGTTGTGCATCCTCGGGTTCCCAAGCTGGAGCTTTCATGCGCATCGCAGTTCCGCGAGAAACCGCGCCGGGAGAAAATCGAGTCGCGCTGGTACCCGATTCCGTCGCGCGACTGGTCAAAGCCGGCTACGCCGTCACCGTCGAAACTGGTGCTGGTGTCGCCGCCACCCTTCCCGACGGGTTGTACGCCGGAGCCGGAGGGGCGATCGCGGCGGACTTTGCCTCGACGTGTCGGGCTGCCGATATCGTTCTTAAGGTACAGCGTCCCTCCGAGGCGGAGGTCGCGATGCTTTCCGAGGGGACAATCCTCGTGGGATTCATGCAACCCTCTGCGAGCGCGACCCTCTTTCAGTCCCTCGCTTCTCGTCGCATCACCGGGCTGGCCATGGAACTGGTTCCCCGGATTACCCGGGCGCAGTCCATGGATGCACTCTCCTCCCAGGCGAACATCGCTGGATACAAATCCGTGCTGGTGGGCGCATCGGCCATGAGCCGGTTGCTTCCGATGCTCACCACCGCCGCGGGTACCATCGCGCCGGCCAAGGCCTTTATCCTCGGCGCGGGTGTAGCCGGCCTTCAGGCCATCGCCACGGCCCGGCGGCTCGGCGCCGTCGTCTCCGCGTTCGACGTGAGGCCCGCCGTACGGGAACAGGTCCAGAGTCTCGGCGCTTCGTTCATCGCCGCTGACCTGGTTACCGACGGGGCGGAATCGGCGGGTGGATACGCCAGGGAACTGGCGCACGACCAACACGAGCGGGAACTCGAGGTGATTCACCGGCACATCAGGGATATGGACCTGGTGATCACCACCGCCCAGATCCCCGGCCGGCCGGCCCCGCGCCTTATCACCGAAGCCATGGTCCGCGACATGAAGCCGGGCGCGGTTATTGTCGACCTGGCGGCCGACAGCGGCGGAAACTGTGAACTGACCCGGGCCGGTGAATCGCTGAACGTTGGTGGCGTTCTCATCATTGGCGCGGTCAATCTCCCCGCGACGGTGCCTTTCCATGCCAGCCAGATGTACAGCAAGAACCTGGAAACACTGATCAAGCACCTTGTCACCGACGGTAAGATCGAACTGAACATCACGGACGAGATTACCGGCGCGATGACGGTGACCCACGACGGTGCGGTCCGCCCGCGTTGAGCCCGGGCAGGACCGGCAGCAATTCCCAAGACCATCTTTCACCCTGGTCGAAACGATGACCGCCACTGCCATCATTGAAGTCTACGTCTTCATTCTCGCCGGGTTTGTCGGCTTCCTGGTCATTACCCGGGTCCCGCCTCTGCTCCACACGCCGCTCATGTCGGCCACCAACGCGATATCGGCCATCTCACTGGTCGGTTCACTGGTCGCGGCCGGCTCCGATCGAAACCAGGTCAGCACCATCCTTGGCTTCATCGCGGTCCTCTCGGCGACGGTCAACGTAGTGGGCGGATTCATCATCACCGACCGGATGCTCAAGATGTTCCGCCGGCAGGATCCTCCGGCGAAGGATCCAAAGTGACGCGGGACCTGTTCGTCCAGGTCACCTACCTGGTGGCCTCGGTGCTCTTCATCCTCGGCCTCCGCAGTCTGACCAAGGCGGACTCGGCCCGGCGGGGGATGCAGCAAGCCGCCCTCGGCATGCTGGTGGCTATTGTCGGGACGCTGGTTCATCACGAAATCGTTCGCTACGACTGGATCGTCGCAGGCCTCGTCATCGGCACGGTCATCGGGTACCCGCTCGGTGTCTACGTACCGATGACGGCGATGCCCCAGCGTATCGCGATTTCGCACCTCTTCGGCGCGCTGGCCGCTACCCTGGTCGGTGTCGCCGAGTACTATACCCACCTGCGGAATGGCGAAGTCATCCCCAGCGTGACCATGGCGGCGCTGGGGTTCGAGGTGATCTTCGGAGCGCTTACCGTCAGTGGCAGTTTCATGGCCTTCGGCAAACTCCAGGAGTTCATCACGGGACGACCGGTGACCTACCGGGGACAGAACCTTCTCAACCTCGCTCTCTTCGCCAGCGCCCTTGGAATTTTCGGCTATCTGATCGTTCACCCGGATCATCCCGCGCTGTTTTACGGGATGCTGGCGATCGCCTTCTGCTTCGGTTTTCTGCTGGTATTGCCAATCGGTGGCGCCGATATGCCGGTGGTGATCTCACTGATGAACTCCTACGCGGGCCTCGCGTCGGCCGCCACCGGCTTTGCGATTGGAAACAACGTCCTGATCATCGCTGGCGCCCTCGACGGCGCATCAGGATTTATCCTCTCGATGGTTATGAGCCGGGCGATGAATCGCTCGTTCGGTAATGTCCTGTTTGGCGCATTTGGAAGCGCCGTGGCGGCGGCAGGTGCCAAATCAAATGAAGGCCTCTCGGTCAACTCCATTTCGGCCGAAGACGCGGCACTGCAGCTGGCGTATGCCCGTCTCGTCATCGTTGTGCCGGGATATGGAATGGCGGTCGCGCAGGGTCAGCACCAGGTACGCGAGCTGGCCGACCTGATCGAACGGCAGGGGGGCGAGGTAAAGTACGCGATTCATCCGGTCGCCGGCCGCATGCCCGGGCATATGAACGTACTGCTGGCGGAGGCAAATATTCCCTATGATAAGCTCAAGGATATGGAGGAGATCAATGGCGAGTTCACCAACGCGGATGTCGCCCTGGTGATTGGCGCCAACGATGTCGTGAACCCGGCCGCCCGCAATGACAAGTCGAGTCCCATTTACGGCATGCCGATCCTCAACGCGGATCAGGCAAAGAATGTCATCGTGCTCAAGCGAAGTATGAACCCGGGCTTCGCCGGAATCGAGAACGAGCTATTTTACAACCCGAATACCTCGATGCTCTTTGGCGATGCCAAAAAATCGCTGACCTCGCTGGTCCAGGAGGTAAAAGCACTGATTGGGACGGGCCACTGACGGGCTCGGGATTGCCGCGTCAGTTTCCGCCTTGGACATCAACCAAGCGGTTTGGTTGTTTCTTCACCGATGGTGGTCCCGGAAACAGCAACTTCAAGGACGGAGTATATGACCCGAATCAAACAATCACTCGCAGGAGCAGCGATCCTGGCCCTGGTCTATCAGTCTCCAGTGAAAGCGCAGGGATGTCCGGCCAACATGGTTCCCAAGGCGGGAGGCTGGTCAGAATATCAGACGACCGATGGGACCATGCGCCTCGCGCAGCTCGGCAACGAAACCCGGGCTGGAAAATCCTTCGTGCGGATGGAACTGTCCATGACGTCCAAAGATGGACCCGTGATCATGCAGATGCTGGTTCCCGGATATCCCTATGACATGACCGACATCCAGGACATGGTCTTCAAGGCGCAGGGCCAACCCGCCATGCGACTGAGCGACCAGATGCTTGGCATGATGAGAAGCCGGATGCCCAAGGATCTGATGGCGGAGGCCTGCCGTTCTCAGCAGGTAACGCGGGTGGGAGAGGAATCGGTGACGGTGCCGGGGGGCTCGTTCAAGACGGTACACTATCACGATGCCAAGTCTGGTAATGACATCTGGATAAGCGAAAACGTACCGTTCGGGATGGTCAAGAGCCACACGTCCCGCGGTGATATTGTACTCACCGGGACTGGCATCGACGCCAAGTCGCTGATTACGGAAACCCCGCGGGAGATGCCGGGGATGACGATGCCCCACAACTGAGAGCGAGCCATGTGACCAGCAACAGGTGACAGTGGAAGAGGGGGCGAGGATAGGCACCTCTCCCCCTGTTCATCGCTCAGTTGTCACCTTGTAGTCGTCACCAGTTGCTGGTCCCCATGGCTCCTGTCACTTCTCACTCATAAGCGTCGAGGAAACTGGTCCGGGCCAGGTGATGGGCTGTATCGCTGAGCTCGCGGAGATCCGGTCCTGCGCTTCCCGGTAGTTTGCCGCAAAATCCGCCCGCCACTCCTCCGGGAGGTTCTTCCGTAAGAAATCCGCCGTCATGATGTCCTGTCCTGGCCCGCGGTAAGTCGCGACCACGTCGGCCAGGAAGACAGTCGAGGCACCAGCGTCCATCGTATTGATGACCTGGCATTCGAACGCCGCATAGCAGTCATCCAGGCAGGGAACGCCGAGTTTCCCGATCGTGTGAGGAATCGAGGCAAGTTTGTCGCGGCCTCGCCCGGTCGCGAACCCCAGTTGGTACACCGTGTCGAACTGGTTTTGATGGAGCAGGTGCAGGCAGTACCGGCCTGTGCGCCAGACATACTCGTGCGACAGGTGCCATTTGTGGATGTACACCGACAGCCGGGGAACGAGCGGGGAGATGGAGGAGCGAATGGCGCTATCCAGAATCATCCCATTGGTCCCCCCTTCGACGGCCGAGGTGACCGCGACGACGGGGGAAGCCAGCTGGCGGAGGAGTTCGTAGGCGGAATCGGTCAACATGGGAACCTGTGTTTGTTCTGATGATACCCAATCTAAAACCTGTCATGCGCGAGGAGGGGGATCGGCACCGGTGCAAGGAATTGGCCTTCAGCCGTTCTGGTAATGTCTGCGGGGTGAACGAGTTAGCGGAGAGTTGTGTTGGGAGTCTCATATTGCAACGCCTCCAACGACGCGAGGTAAGCATCCGTAAGTGCGTGCAGACGAGTGTATGATGCCGGGCCACGGGGGGAGTGGCGCAAACGCACCAGCCATCAAGAGTTACCTAAAGTGTTGATTTTGCGGTAGTTAGTGGTTATATTGCGCGACTAAATTTTGCACAGTCCCCAACGCGGTGTGCATCATAGAAACGCACCTTCCGCAAGGAGGCGGTGATAGTGAAAGCAGTGAAGCCACGTCCAAAGCGTCGTCCGGTTCGCCCGGCACAGATCGCTCGGGCAGTCGATGAAGGCCGCGAAAGTCTCGATCTATATCTCGACGAGATCAGCCGGGTCCCTCTTCTCAATCGTGAGGAGGAGATGGCGCTTGCCCATAAGGCATTCAAGGGCAACGTCGCCGCCCAGGAAAAACTGGCTCGGCACAACGTGCGGTTCGTCGTATCGGTGGCGAAGAAATTCCAGAACCGTGGTGTTCCGCTGGTCGACCTGATCGGCGAAGGCAACCTGGGTCTGATGACGGCGGCGCGGAAGTTTGATCCGAACCGTGGCGTCAAATTTATTTCGTATGCAGTGTGGTGGATCCGCCAGGCGGTCCAGGCCGCGATCGCGCGGCACGGGCGCCCGGTCCGCGTACCCCTTAACCGGACGGCCGATCTCAACCGGCTGAGCCGGACGGTAACCCTGCTCAAGGATCGCCTGGGTCGGATGCCGACCACGGAAGAGCTGGCGCGCGCCACGGGGCTGACCATGGAAGCTGTGCGCAGCCTGAGCGCGCTTAACTCCGAGGCAGTTCGGCTGGATCATCCCGTTCGGGATGGCGAAGCGAGTGAACGGATCGAGCGGTTTGCGACCAGCGAGCAGGAAGGGACGGACTCTTCCGCCATCGCGAACAGCCAAACCAGTTATATCGAGGCGGCCCTAGCTTCTCTGCCACCACGAGATGCCAAGGTCCTTCGGCTCTATTTCGGCCTGGACGATGGCAATAGCCGTACGCTCGAGGAAATCGGCCGGATGATGGGAGTAACCCGCGAGCGGATTCGCCAGCTTCGGGACCGGGCGCTGCTACGGCTCCGGGAAGGCGAACAGAGCGGCAGGCTCAAGGACCTGGTCGCCTGACATTGCTTCAGTCTAAAAAAGGCCCTCCGGTTGGAGGGCCTTTTCTTTTGCCAATCTGTTTGATCCTTCGCGCTTGTCTTCGGGTTTCTCCTTCGATCAAACAAGGAGTGGTGTCAGGGGAAGGTCAGGCCGTCTCGCCTTTCAGGAACATCCTGAGCACCCGTGGAAGAATCCCCCCGTGCTGGAGATACTCGAGCTCGACCGGAGAATTGAGCCGGACGATGGCTTCGAATGCCGTCTCCTTCCCGGCCTCATCCGTGGCGACCACCTTCACGGTACCGTTTGGCTTGAGATCCTTTGCAATTCCGGTGATGGTGATCGTTTCCCGCCCGGTGAGACCCAGGCTCGCGCGGTTCACTCCCGCCTGATATACCAGCGGCAACACGCCCATCCCCACGAGATTGCTTCGGTGAATCCGCTCGTAGCTCTCGGCGATGACCGCTTTCACACCGAGGAGCGTGGTTCCCTTCGCGGCCCAGTCGCGGCTTGAGCCCGTGCCGTACTCCTTGCCAACCAGCAGC
>JBDTRF010000080.1:0-13150 GCA_039931815.1 Gemmatimonadota bacterium | reverse complement strand
CTATTTCTCGCTCCGAGACATCGGCACGGTCACACGCTGCCGAGTGGTCGTTGGTCTGGGTCGAGGGAGGGCCAGCCAGTATCCGGTGACGATGCCGCCGATCGCCACGAGACTGGCGAGAATAATCAGGGAGCGGTGAAACCATTGGGATTTGACGAAGATCGTTACTACTGAAAAATCGTGGAGGCGACCTGCGACCGAGCGGATCCGATTCCGGCTGTCGCCGCTCACGATCGAGCCATCGCCCGGAGACACGTAGGACACGGTCGCGGCGGAATCATCCAGTATCACGCGATACACGGGTAAATCCCCACTGGGATATCGGGCGTCGTGTTTCGTAAGAGTTTCCACCCGGGCCTTCCCCGCCCGTCCTCGCAAGGCGCGCACTGCGATCTCACGTGCCGCATCCGGAGTGACCTGGATACGCTCTCCCGATTTGGCATCGATCAGGACTGTCCGGCCCTTCCCCTCTATTCTGTACGCGACTCGATCGAGGATCGGAATAAGCTCCACACTTTTCACTGGCGCGATCGAATCACCAAGTGGCACCAGGGCTGCAGCGGGAGAGATGATCGCGCTGGCGACGTCAAGAGGAGCCGACTTCGCCGTCTGCCGCGATCGATTGCCCGGCAGGACCATGATGATACCGGTCACTGTCCACATGAGCAGGACCAGCCCGATCAGGATCCCGATCCATTTGTGAAGTGTTCGAGTTTGCATGCGGCGCTTGTTAGGGGCGTATGGCCTGGGGCTTACAGGCGAATAGGGTACGGCTCACGGGTTATGCCGGGCGGATGGCGAAGGTATCATGGACCATGCCCGACTAACGTCCAGGAGGAGCGAGAGGCCGCGCAGGGGACTTCGATCGTCGCTTGGCCACACGTTATCCTCCTACGTCCTGTCGCGACATGCGATTGGCGATACGATCATCACTATGGTGCAATCACCGCCTCCGAAAATCCGGCGCGATCATCCAGTCTCACTTCCGACGGCAGATCCAGCGCCTCTCGCAGGTATCGCCCGGTGTGAGATCGGGGCTCCGCGGCGACCAGCTCCGGTGGGCCCTGCACCACGACATGCCCACCACCGGGTCCGGCCTCGGGCCCCATATCGATAACCCAGTCAGCCCGCTTGATGACGTCCAGGTGATGCTCAATGACGACCACGGTGTTCCCGGCATCGACCAGGCGGTCAAGCACCTGGATCAGAATCCGCACATCCTCGAGATGCAGTCCGGTCGTCGGCTCATCCAGGATATAGAATTTGCGCCCTGTCTTCTTCCCTGCGCCGAGGAGTTCTCGCGCAATCTTGAGCCGCTGGGCCTCGCCGCCTGAGAGAGTCGTCGCCGGCTGACCGAGTCGCAGGTAGCCCAATCCGACCTGCTGGAGCTGCCACAGTGCCGCGCCAAGTTTTGGCTGATGGCGGAAGCGATTGATCGCTTCGTCGACGGTCCACTGCAGCACGTCGTGGATGGAGTTTCCCCGAATCCTGATGTCGAGAACCTCGGGCTTGAACCGGGTACCGCCGCACGCCTCACAGGGGACGAACACGTCGGCCAGGAAGACCATTTCCACCTGGACGTGGCCAGCGCCTTCGCAGGTCTCGCAGCGGCCACCGGGTAAGTTGAATGAGAAAGTCGCGGCGGTGTACTTCCGTCGCCTGGCTTCCGGCTGGTCGGCGAAGATCTCGCGCACTTCGTCGAAGGCCCGGATATAGGTAATAGGATTCGAGCGCGGGGACCGTCCAATGGGGCTTTGATCGATCAGGACGACGTCCTGGACCTGTTCCCATCCATTCAGCGCCTTGACCGTACCGACCGCCTCCCCCAGGTGGGATTTGGCACTGTGCTCACCGTGAATCTTCGCCTCCAGTTGCCGATACAGCACATCGTGGAGCAGGGTGCTCTTTCCAGAACCGGAGACTCCGGTGACCGCGGTCATCGTTCCCAGCGGGATGTCGACGTCAACGTTGTTGAGATTGTGCAGCGTCGCGCCGCGTACGCCGAGCCAGGCGGGGCCGGTCCGGCGGCGAACACTGGGAACCCCGATTCGCTTCTCCCCCGAAAGGTATTGTCCCGTGAGGGAGGCGCCGGCTTTATCGACAGTGCCGGCATAGACGACCTCTCCGCCCCGCTCTCCCGCACCGGGCCCCAGCTCGAGCATGAAATCCGCCTGCCGGATCGCGGCCATGTCGTGTTCGACTACCACCACGGTGTTGCCCTGGTCGCGAAGCCGACGCAATAACGCCAGCAGCCGATCGATATCCCGGGAATGCAGCCCGACGGAAGGTTCATCCAGCACGTACAGCGTATCGACCAGCTTTGAGCCGAGGGCGTTGGCCAGCGCGATGCGTTGGGCTTCGCCCCCTGAAAGGGTGCGTGTCTGCCGCTGGAGACTCAAATACCCCAGCCCCACGTCCTGGAGAAAATTGATCCGGTTTTTCAGCTGTTCGAAGATGAGATCCGCCACCTGGCGGTCGAATCCCGACAGATCGAGCTGCGAGAGCCAACGGTGCAGCTCATCAATGGAACGCGCTGCCGCCGTCGAAATCGGCTCGCCAGCGACGAGGACCGAAAGGGCAGAAGGGTTGAGGCGGGTGCCATTACACGCAGGACAGGTCAAGGCCAGCTGGTACTGCCGCAGGAAGACCCGGATGTACTGCTTATATCGTTTGGCCTCGAGATCCTTGAGAAAAGGAAAGATTCCCTGGTAGCGGCCCACCTTTCCGTACAGCATCTCACGGCGGTCGGACGCCTTGAGCCTCGACCATGGCTTGTTGGGATCGATCCCCAGTTTCCGTGCCGCTTCGAGCACCAGCTTCCTGCGGGTCTCGTATCGCGGTTTGGTCCAGGGATCGATCGCCCCTTCGGCCAGGCTCCGGCTGGGGTCACAGATGATGAGGGATTCATTGTATTCGAGCACGGCGCCGAATCCGTTGCAGCCGGCGCACGCCCCTCGCGGGTTATTGAAGGAAAACAGAGCCGGCGTTACGCTCGGCGCCGGCGCGTCGCACCGACTGCAGGCGGGCGACTCCGAAAAGCGGAGGCGTTCCGCTTCGGCTACGGCGATCGCCACGCCTTCTCCCTCGAGGAAGGCCAGGGCGATGGCGTCGGTGATCCGGTTCGCATCCTCCGGGATCGCGGCCAGGCGGTCCACGACGACGAGGACTTCTTCGGCCTCGGTGAGGTCGAGATCACCAGGGATGGCGTCGAGCCGGACCGCGAGCCCATCGACGAGCAAACGCACGAACCCCATTGCCGACAGGTTCTCGACCACGAGCTGGTGATTGGTGCGCGCCGCGGGCGGGAGCGGGAACGTGATCTGGAGCCGGCTGGTCCACTCGGCAAGAATCTGATCGGTGGCCGATTGTGGAGTGTCGCGGCGAACCGGCCCCCCACACATCCGGCAGATCGGTTTGCCGACCCGGGCCCAGAGCAATCGCAGAAAATCGTACACCTCGGTTGCGGTGCCGACCGTGGACCGGCTGGATACAGTAGGGTTCCGCTGTTCGATGGCGACCGCGGGTGCCAGCCCCTCCAGCCGGTCTACCAGCGGCTTGGGCATCCGGTCGAGGAACTGCTTCGCGTAGGTGGAGAGGGATTCGATGTAGCGACGCTGCCCCTCGGCATACAGCGTCTCGAAGGCGAGTGAACTTTTCCCCGACCCGGAGGGGCCGGTTATCACGGTCACGGCTCGATGCGGAAGATCAACCGTGACGCCGCGCAGATTATTCTGACGAGCATTCACGATGCGAATGACGGAGTCTGGCATTATCTGAAAGCTAATGGAGCGGGTGGGAGATGAGGACTCCGATGATCGGGCCATGATTCACGATTGTCGATTGTTGCCTGCCAGGTCCATCGGGCACGAAATCGGCAATCGTCAGTCGTAAACCTGTTTGATTCCTCAGTCCGTCGACCTCCCGTTCCCCTAGACGGGTTCCCCGTCTTCCTGTAGCTTCCTTGCCTCAATGGCCAAGAATGTTCTCTCGCCCAAGCTCCTGCTTCGGGGGTTTGAGATATTTCTCCTCATATCAGCCGTCGGATATGGGGCGGTCCTGCTGTACGGCAATAACCTTCCGGCTTTCCTCGAATCTCTCAAAGGCATTCACTGGCCGTGGCTCCTGGTCGGACTGGCTCTTGCTTCCCTGGATTGGCTGGGTGGCGGTCTCCGGCTCTGGGTTGTGGCCCGTCAGATCCACCCCAATCCGCCCCTGAAGGGGATGATCCTGGCCGGTGGGATGAGCGCCTGGGCCGCGTACCTGACACCACTTCAGTCGGGTGCCGGGCCGATGATGATGTATACCATGCGTCGTTACGGCGTGAGCCTGCCGGTGGCCGTCACATCGACGCTGATGACCTTCATCGCCACCGTGCTGTTCTTCGCCATCGCGGGCCCCATGGCGCTCATCTTCGGGGCCGGAAAATCGTTGGGGGGAAAGGGCAATGTCCTGGGTCTCTCCCTCTACGATCTGTTCCTCGGCAGCCTGGGGATTTTCGGAATCATCGGTTTGCTCCTCGCTTTCGTCATTTTCTTCCCCAAGGTGGTGCGGAACCTCCTCCACTGGATCGCCGATCGAGTAGGACGCCGAAGCGCTCGCGCGGGAGCCCGGGTGGTCCGGCTCCGCGACGGCATCGATGAGATTCATCGCAGCGTGCTGGCATTCAATACTCCCCACGGCTGGCTGGCCCTGGTGTGGGCCACCATTATTTCCGGCCCGTCCCACGCCAACAAGATGCTGGCGGGCTACGTCGCCCTCCGGGTGGTGGGGATCAACCTGAATTTCGTCGATGTCCTGCTGGTGCAGACCCTCATCACTTTCCTGCTCTATTTCGCCCCGACACCAGGCGCGTCGGGCGTGGCTGAGGTGCTATCGACCCTGGTGATGGCGCAGTACGTCCCCAAATCGATTCTTCCTTTATACACGCTGGTCTGGCGACTGATCCTGAGCTACTACACCATCGCGTTCGGGTTCTTCGTATTTTCTTCCTGGGTGCGACGCGGGATCAAGGGCCTGGGAGAGAATCCCGGGGCCGAACCGGCGGAAGTGGGGAGCGGCAGTATTGAGTGACACGCGAGGCAGTAACTAGAACGCGATAAAAGAAGCCAAACGGACTGAATGCAGGGTGCCCCGGGCCGGGGCTGGCGAATTGCCCACGGAAACAGTCCGCCCATCGGCTCTGACATTCTCTTCCGGTTCACTCCGAGACTCGCCTAATTATTATCCCTCATGGACACTGAAGAAGCCCTGGATCGCGGCTACGATGCCTCGCTCCTTCGTCGACTCATCCGCTACCTCCGGCCGTACCGCTGGCACGCGATCCTGGCCGTGTCGCTTCTCCTCGCCACTGCCGGTCTCTCTCTGGTTGGCCCGATTCTCACGCAACAGGCGCTGGACGTCGCGGTTCCCCGGAGAGATTCGGGGCTGCTGACCACGCTGGCGCTTCTGTTCCTGGGCTCCCTTCTGCTCGAATTCGTCTGTGAGTACGCCGGCAGCATTCTCGCGGCTTTCATTGGTCAGCGCGTCATGTACGACTTGCGCATCCAGATTTTCACCCGCCTCCAGGTGCTCAGCATCCCCTATTTCGACCGCAACCCGGTGGGTCGGCTGATGACCCGGGTGACCTCGGATGTCGAGACCCTGAACGAGCTTTTCTCTTCGGGGCTGGTCACGGTTTTCGGCGACGTCTTTACCCTCGTCGCGATCATGACCATGATGCTGATCCAGGACTGGCGGCTGGCACTGGTGGCTTTTGCCGTCATTCCCTTTGTCTTCCTGGCGGCTTCCATCTTTCGCCGGCGGGTGCGCGATGCCTTTCGTGAGATCCGGGTCAAACTGGCCGCGATCAATACCTTCCTCCAGGAACACCTGGGGGGCATGCGAGTCGTCCAGCTTTTCAATCGCGGGGAAGAGGCGGGGCGCCGATTCGATGAAATCAATCGAGAACACCTCGACGCGAATCTCCGGTCGATCACCATTTACGCCGTCTTCTTTCCCGTCATCGAGCTGCTGACCGCGATCGCCATTGCCGCGCTGCTCTACTATGGGGGAATCCGGGCGCTTCACGGCACGCTGACCGTCGGGGTCCTGGCCGCGTTTATCCAGCTGACCCGGCGATTTTTTCAGCCGCTCCAGGATCTCTCGGAAAAGTACAATCTCCTGCAGAGCGCCATGGCGTCGTCGGAGCGAGTATTCCGATTACTGGATACCCCGGTGAGTGTCATCGAGCCCGAGGTCCCTCAGGTGCTGCCCCAGCCGGCCAGGGGAAGGATCGCGTTCGAGAATGTCTGGTTCCGCTACGCGGATGACGGCCCCTGGGTCCTCAAGGAGGTATCCTTTGTGGCGTCGGCCGGCCAGACCGTGGCCCTGGTCGGACATACCGGTGCCGGTAAAACCACCATCATCAGCCTGCTGCTGCGTTTCTACAATCCCACCCGGGGCCGAATCACTCTCGACGGCGTGGACATTCGCGAACTCTCTACCAGCGAACTCAGGGGAATGATCGGGTTCGTCCAACAGGACCTGTTCCTCTTTACTGGCGATATCCGACGAAACCTGGCCCTGGATGCTCCCATCGGCGAAGAAGATGTTCGCACCGCTGCCGTCCGTGTGGGGGCCGACCGTTTTATCGCCCGGTTGCCCGCCGGATACGGCCATATCCTCGGAGAACGAGGCCGCTCCCTGAGCGTGGGGGAGCGTCAGCTGTTGAGTTTTGCCCGGGCCCTGGCCCGGGACCCCCGTGTCCTGGTGCTGGATGAGGCCACCAGCTCGGTCGATACCGAGTCGGAGGCGCTGATCCAGCAGGCCATTTCCGAGGTCATGGCCGGTCGCACCAGCCTGGTGGTGGCTCATCGCCTCAGTACCATCCTGCATTCGGATGAAATACTGGTGCTCCATCATGGGGAAATCCGCGAGCGCGGGACCCACCGCTCGCTGCTGGCACAAAACGGGCTGTACCAGCGTCTCTATCGGCTTCAATTCGAGGACCAGCGGTCGGCGAAAACCGCGTAACCTTCGGTCGCTTGCGCCCTTAATGGCTACCCGGGTACGTTTGTCGAAAACCCGTAACGACCAGGAATCCTGTTCATGATGCAACTCGAGTTCGGCGGGCGGCGTTTCGAGATACCCGCCGGCGAACTGGCTGTAGGGTCTGATCCGTCGTCCGGCGTCGTGCTCGCGGGCGAGGGCATCAAGCCTCGTCACGCGGTCCTTCGCGGCAGTCCCGATGGGGGCGCCGTCATCCAGCGCGGCAGTGCGGATGCGGATACCCTGCTCAACGGGGTTCGGCTGCCGGCGGAGCCTGCTCCGATCCTGCATGGCGACAAGATCCAGATCGGCGGCCAGGAACTCCTGGTGGTGGATAGTCGCAAGAGCGGAAGCACCCAATTCCTCGATGCCAGCGCGATCGCCGCGATGGCGGCAGGTTTGCCTTCATCGGCCAAGAAATCCGGGCCGGCCCCAGTCAGTGGAGGCCGGCTCGTTTGTCTTACTGATGGACGGGAATACACCATCACAGAGTCACTGGTGTTCGGCCGGGAAGCCGGGAGCGAAGTGGTGGTGGAGAACACCCAGGTTTCCCGTCGGCATGCCGAGATCAAGGCGACGCCTGAGGGGTATGTCCTGACCGATCTCAGTACCAACGGGACTTTCGTGAACGGTCAGCGCATCGAGGGTAATCGGGTTCTGGCTCGGGCAGATATGATCCGGGTTGCCGACAATGAGTTCCGGTTTTACGCGGACACGCCTCCAGTATCCGCTCCTGCTCCCATCGTTGTCGAGCCTGCCCCGGCCGACATGCCATCATCCTCGGCGCCGATTGAGCCGCCCAGCGTGGCGGCACCTGCGCTTCCGGAGCCATCCATGCCTCGTCCGCCTGGCGCCGCGCTTTATGCCAGCGGACAGGTCGAAGCGCCTCCAGGTGCCGCGCAGCGTCTCAACGATACGCTGCACGGTGGATCGTTTCGACCCTCGACCTCGAACCCGGCAGCGGCCGAAGGCCAGCGCCCCGCCTCCCCGATGGCCTCGCTGCTAGTTCGGACCGGCAAGCTCAAAGGCACCCGTTTACCCATCCGGGTGCCGATCGTCAACATCGGACGGGCCGAATACAACGACCTCGTGCTGGCCGATGACAGCATCAGCACGTCCCACGCGAAGCTGCAGCGCCGTGAAGGTGTCTGGACCCTGGTCGACCTCGGCTCGACCAATGGAACGTTTGTCGATGGTGAGCAGGTCACCGGTGAAGTTCCCCTCGGCCCCGGCGTGACGGTACGGTTCGGACAGGTTTCCGTGCTCTTCGAACCGACCGATGATGCAATCGGCGTCGCCAAGGGTAGCGGTACCCGGATGATGGAACCGATCCAGGTTCCAGCGCCCACTCCGCCTGCCCCTCGAACTCCATCCCCCGCGGCTCGCCCGCCGGCTCCCCCTGTTCCCCGGGAACACGCTCCCCGCCCTGCTCCCAGGCGCCCGCCGGTCGTCGTGACTCCGCCCCGCAGTTCCACCAGCAAGTGGCTTATGCCCGTGCTGATTGCGGTTGTACTGGGGGCAGTCATTCTCTACCTGCTCAAGCGATAGCGGCCCGTGCGTTTCATCTGCGCCGCGCGCACCGACGTTGGAATCGTTCGCTCCGGGAACGAGGATAACTACCTCATGCTGGCCGATCGCGGCGTGTTCATCGTCGCCGATGGCATGGGGGGGCACGCGGCCGGCGAGGTCGCCAGCGAGATGGCGGTCCGGATCATTTCGAAAGAGCTGGGCTCGCTTCGAGGAATGGCCGATGAGGGGGTTGGTGAACGCATTCGCCTGGCGATTCGCGCGGCGAACGAGGCGATTTTCGACCGTACTCTTTCAGAGCACGACAAACGCGGCATGGGCACCACGGTCACGGTGCTTACGCTTCTGCCCCGACGCTACCTCATTGGCCAGGTGGGGGACAGCCGGGCCTACCTGATGCGGGACGGCCGATTCCTCCAGGTGACCAAGGACCACTCCTACGTTCAGGAACAGGTCGACGCCGGCCTACTGACCGCGGAGCAGGCGCGGGTGCATCCGTACAGTAACGTGATCACACGCTGCGTCGGCGCCAGCAACGACGTCATGCCGGATTTGTACTTTGGAAGCCTGCGGGAAGGGGATGTCCTGCTGCTTGCCTCCGATGGTCTTACCGGCATGCTGGAAGACGAGCAACTGCTCAAGATTCTCATGTCGGAGGGCGGGCCGCAGGCCTGGGTCGACCGCATGATCACCGAGGCGAACCGCCGCGGGGGGCTCGACAACATCACGGCGATCATCGTGAAAATCGAGACTATCGAGGCGCCGACCGGTGAGCATCCCGCGGCACCCACCGGAGCGGTGAAGACGGCCTAGTTCGATTGAGTTGGAAGAGTCGAGTCAGCTCGCCGCGAGGGCGAGCTTTGTGATTTCAGGGGGATCGGCTGGGGAGGGTCAGGTGTGTTTCGCTACTTCCGCGGCGGGCATCGTGATCATCTCGAACACCCGCTCGACCGCCGGTCCGCCCGGGCGCGCCACGAAGACCCTCAGGCGGCGCGCACTCTGATACAGCTGGTCGGAAATGCGGGGAAGCCCCAGCTGCCCGGCGATTCCCTGGTCGGTCAGTCGCTCGATCGTTCCAGACCGGGTGCGGAGCGGCAGGTCGACCGAGAGCATGTTGGACCGGGCGGGGAAATCCAGGAGAAGCTCACCCGCCTCGAGACCGGATTCCTCCGCCAGTTTATCCTCCACTCTTTCAACCAGGTCGGGGTCTTCCCACATCCACTCCTGGACGTCCGGCGGAACGTCGCTGGCCGGCAGGTCCAGTGACCGTTTGTACAGCCGTCGGGCATGCACCGCGGAGGCCAGGCCGGTAGGGTCCACCGGAAACAGCCGCTCCATCAATCCGCCATCGTTGGTCCGGGCAATATCCGCCTGGGAGATACCGCCGGTCGCCACGGCGGCTCTCACCGCCCGCTTGAACATGCACGTTGCCGACCGGACGGCGTGGTGCCAGTACACGTTGCGATACATCTGATACTTGGCGAACAGCAGTGACTCGAGGGCACTCACGCCCTTCTCGTGGACTCCGACCTCGGGTCCCGATGGGCCTGGTATCAGGGTAATCGCCGCCATCAACCGATCCACATCCACCGCGCCATAGGGCACACCGCACATCCGCGCGTCGCGGCTCAGGTACTCGATTTTGTCGAGATCGAGTGAGCCGGAAATCAATCCGCCGAGCGGTTTCAGGCTCTGGCCCCTGATCAGCTGCCCGACTTCAGAGCTGAGCTCCGGGACGCCAAACCTGGCCAGCCCCTCCGCCAGTTCTCCCTCTCCCAGCAATCGGACGCCGAGTTCTTCGTGCGAAAGGAACCCTGCTTCTTCCAGGGCGTGGGAGAACGGGTAGTGCCCGATATCATGGAGCAAAGCCGCCAGGCGGACCGCGAGCTGCTGCTCGTCGGGGACATGAATCAGCTCTCCGCGTTCTTCCAGGGCGGCCAGCGCCAGCTTGGTGAGATGGTAGGTCCCGAGCGCGTGTTCAAAACGGGAATGGGTGGCACCGGGGTACACCAGGAAGGCGTGGCCCAGCTGGCGCACGTATCGCAGCCGCTGGACCGGCGGGGAATCGATCAACCGCATAACATCACGATCCACCCTGATATTATCCCAGAGTGGATCGCGAACGATTTCAAAGTCTAGCATGGGGACGCCTCGAGTGATCCTTCGCCGTGCTCAGGATACCTCCTCAGGGCATCGGTCCGGCATTCTTGACGGCCTCGGGAACCTGGCTGGCGTACCTGGCAAAGTTGTCCCGAAACATTCCGGCCAGTTTGCTGGCGGCGGCATCGTATGCTGCGGTATCCGCCCAGGTATCCCGGGGAGTGAGCAGCCTGGTCGGGATATCGCCGACCGCGGTCGGTACATCGAGTCCGAACACCGGATCCTTGCGGAACGTTGCCGTGTCCAACCCGCCGGCCAGCGCGCTTCGGACCATGGTCCGCGTGTGGGGCAGGCTGATTCGCGTCCCGACGCCATATCCGCCCCCTGTCCAGCCCGTGTTCACGAGCCACACCCTGGCGCCATGCTCGGCGATGCGCTCGCCCAGCATCCGGGCGTACACCGAAGGATGAAGCGGGAGGAACGGGGCGCCAAAACAGGCGCTGAACGTAGCTGTTGGTTCCGTGACGCCGCGCTCGGTGCCGGCGACCTTCGCCGTATAGCCCGAGAGAAAATGGTACATCGCCTGCTCCGGCGTCAGGCGCGCGATCGGTGGCAGCACCCCGAACGCGTCGGCCGTCAGGAAAATGATGTTACGGGGCAGGCCTCCCACACCGGTTGCGACGTGATTCGGGATAAAATCAATCGGGTAGCTGGCGCGGGTGTTCTCAGTGATGCGGGTCGAATCGAAGTTGATCTGCCGGGTGACCGGGTCGAGGTCGACATTCTCGAGGATCGTCCCGAACATCCGGGTGGTCGCGTAGATCTCGGGTTCGGTCTCCGGCCGCAGCTTGATCACCTTGGCGTAGCAGCCGCCCTCAAAGTTGAACACACCGTGCTCGGTCCATCCGTGCTCGTCGTCGCCAATCAGGCCCCGGGTTGGGTCGGCCGAAAGGGTGGTCTTGCCGGTACCCGAGAGTCCAAAGAACACCGCCGTGTCGCCGGACGGGCCGATATTCGCGGAGCAGTGCATCGGGAGGACGCCCTGCTGGGGGAGCATGTAGTTGAGGACGGTGAAGATCGCCTTCTTCATTTCACCGGCGTAACGGGTTCCGCCAATCAGGGCCTTGCGCTTGCCGAAATTCAGGACGATGAACGTCCCCGTTTTGGTTCCATGTATCGCGGGGTCCGCCTGCAGCTCTGGTGCGTGAAGCACGGTAAACCCAGGCTCGAATCCGGCGAGTTCTTCCGCCGGCGGGCGGATGAACATGTTGCGAACGAAGAGGGCCTGCCATGCATTGGGGGTAATGAACCTGACCGGCATGCGGTACGTGGGGTCCGCGCCCCCGTAGAGATCTTCGACAAACACCTCCTGGCTGGCCAGGTGGGCTTTGACGTCGGCCTCGAGGCGATCGAACGCGGCTTCGGAAAACTTCGCGTTCTTTTCCCACCAGATCTGGCCGCTCGACCCGGGCTCATCGACGACGAACTTGTCATTGGGTGAGCGACCGGTATGCGGCGTGGTAATAACGGCAAACGCGCCACCATCGGCTACTGTCCCCTCGTTTCTCCGGATCGCATGCTCGTACAGCGCCGGAGCTCCCAAATTGGAATGAACCAGTTTGGGAGTAAACCCGAGATGAGAAGACGTATGAGTTGGGCGCGGCTTCGAGGCGGTCTGAGTACTCATGGGTCCTTCCGCGCGGCGCGCGAGTGAAGTGACAAAAATGACGCACCCCGGAGGGGTTTACCCCCCGGGTCGGCCGGACAAAACAGGGTCGGGAAAGATCAACCGATTGCGACCGGGCCGCAACCGGTTAGGAGATGGCTCGGCGCCGGGGTCCAGACGGGGCACAAATCGGGCCGATTGGGCCAACTCCGGGGCGTAAAAACGAGCGACCTCAGCCTGGAGGTCGCCTGGTAAGATGATGTTTTCAATCAAGTTAGAGATTCTGACCGGGGGGCTTACGACTCCATGGCCAAAGCCCCACCGATCAGGCTATTACGGCCGCACGGGCCTCATATCCGACTCGCGGTGGTACAGCGCCTCGACCGTCGAAATGTCCCGATCACTCAGGTGAGTGGTGACCGGGTTGGAGTACATGATATCCAGCGGGTCGGTCGTATGCTGAAAGAGGCCAATCGAATGACCAACTTCGTGGGTCGCGGTGATTCCCATGCAGAGAGAGAGGTTGGAATCATCGATGCGAGGGTTGAGATAAATGCGCACGGGTACCCGAAACTCGGACCGGGTGGCGACGGTATCGACGTCAGTGGCGCCCTCGCATTCCGGCCGGAACTTGCTCGTCAGTCGCATGGGGGCGAGTCCCGCCTTCGGTGGCGGCTGCTGTACGCGCACGATGACGTCGGCCGAAGCGGAGTCGGTGATGACGACGCCATCCCATTCGTGATACAGAAACGCGTCTTTCCACGCCCCGATCGCCGAGCGGATATGACTGGGTGCTTCGAGACTGTCCTCCACCCAGTATCGGACCGGCAG
>JBDTRF010000079.1:0-13226 GCA_039931815.1 Gemmatimonadota bacterium | reverse complement strand
GCCCGTTCATTCCCGAAGATTCCTTCCATGAAAATCTACATTAACGACCAATCCTTCGAAGCGACTGCTGGCCACGATGTTTTCACCGCTATCGGGGAGCGTGATCCCGCTCTCGGCAGGAAGATCGCGTCTGGAGAGGCCTACGTGACGGATGCTCGCGGTGTACGACTTGCCGGCAATGAGCCATTACAGGCAGGAGCCATCCTCCGGGTGATCACGACATCCCGCAAAGGTGATTTCCCTTCTGATGCTGACGCGTGAAGTGATCGCTCGCCTGCCAAAGGCCGAGCTGCACAATCATCTTGATGGCTCGCTCCGGCCAGGCACGCTCATAGACCTGGCGCGGGAGAGCCGGGTCGCGCTGCCCAGTGAAGACCCGGAAACAATTCGAGCCTTCATGCTGGTGCGCGATGCCCGGCATCTCGAAGACTACCTGCGGCGCTTCGATATTACCGTGGGCGTCCTCCAGACGGAGGAAGCGCTGACCCGGGTCGCCTATGAAATGGTGGCCGATGCGGCGGGGGACGGGATCCGATACCTCGAGATCCGCTATTGCCCGTACCTGAGCACCGGCGGCGGCCTGTCGCTCTCGCAGGTACTCGACGCGGAGCTGGAAGGTGTCCGGCGAGGGGAACGGGAGTTTGGCGTTCGCACGGGAGTCATCAACTGCTCACTTCGTCACTTCGATCCAGATCTATCACTGGCCATCGCGCGGATCTCGGTCGAGTATCGGGATCGGGGCGTCGTCGGTTTCGATCTCGCGGGCGGGGAGTTCGGACGCCCGCCCGGGGCCCATGCCGAGGCGTTTCACGTTGCCGCCCGCGGACTCCTCGGCACGACTGTTCATGCCGGAGAAGCGGCTGGCTCGGAATCCATTGCCGATGCTCTCTTTCGCTGCCATGCCGACCGGATCGGCCATGGAACCCGGCTGTACGAGGATCCGGGCCTCGTGAACTATATGCGTGATCATCGGGTCCCGATTGAAATCAACATTTCGAGCAATGTGCAGACCCGTGCTGTGCCATCGGCCGCGGCACACCCTGTCCGGGAGTATTTCGATGCCGGGCTGGCGGTCACACTGTCAACTGACAGTTGGCTCATGGCCGGAACTTCATTGACTGACGAATACTGGCTGGCTCATACCGCGCTGGGGTTCGACCGGAAGTCCATCGACCAGATGATTCTCCACGGATTTGAGGCGGCGTTCCTTTCCTGGCCGGAAAAGCAACGGCTGCTGGCAGAGGTGAAGGACGAGCTGGGGTCGGTTATCTAACGGACCACAGGTGACACAGTGCAGAGTGCTGGATCCCGATTCCTGGCGGCCTCATGATCGAAACACCTGACGTTATTGAGGCCGCCGCACTCGACCGGGCCGTCCATGCGGTGCAAAGCCAGATCGGGAGCTGGAAGGCAGCTACCGCCATCGTGCTCGGTTCAGGTCTCACCTTTCTGGCTGAGAGAATCTCCGACCCGATTCGGATCGCGTATCGGGATATTCCAGGGTTTCCGATGCCGACCATTCAGGGTCACCGTGGCGAACTCGTGATTGGGCGTTTGGCGGGGGCACCGGTGTTGGTCCAGAGCGGGCGCTTCCATATGTACGAAGGGCATTCCGCCCACGTCTGTGCCCTGCCGGTGCGCGTTTTCTCAAGGCTTGGCATAGGGACGGTGATGTTCACCAATGCTGCCGGTGGCGTACGGCGGACCTTCACGCCTGGCACGCTGATGTTGATCGCCGACCACGTGAATCTCACTTTCAGGAACCCGCTTTCCGGTCCCGTTCTCACCGGGGAAGAGCGATTTCCGGATATGTCAGATCCCTATGACCACTCACTCAGAACGCTGGCGATGGAAGCGGCGGCGAGGAGCCGGATTAACCTGGAAACGGGCGTCTATGCCGGTCTCCTGGGTCCGTCCTACGAAACGCCTGCCGAAGTCCGGATGCTCGATCGTCTGGGGGCCGACGCGGTCGGCATGTCAACCGTGGTTGAAGTCATCGCCGCACGGGCACTGGGGATGCGATGCCTGGCTATTTCGACAATAACGAACGCGGCAGCGGGAATCGGGCCCACGAAGCTCTCTCATGTGGACGTCCTGCAGGCGGCGGAGCGGGTGAAAGACGATGTCGCCAGGCTGATCGAGGGGATCCTGGCTCGGATCTGAACGGGAAGAACCAGCCCTACATTTTTTCGTTCACGGCTACCCAGTGATTGAGCGGTCCGTGGCCGGCGCCGATCCGGAACGACTCTTCGATGGCCCGGTGGACGAAGTCCAGGGCATCGATGACGGCGCGCTCCAGGCTCTGCCCCAGCGCAAGACCGGCCGTAACTGCAGCGGACAGGGTGCACCCGGTTCCATGGGTGGACGTCGTCTGAATTCGTGGATGGGTGAACCGGCGGGTGGTCCCAGGTACGACCAGCAGGTCGATGGCGTCAGCGGAGGCGAGGTGTCCGCCTTTCATCAGAACGGCTCGCGCGCCCATTTCCAGGAGGCGCTGTCCTGCCCGTTTCATGGCCTCGGAGTCGCGCACTTCCATGCCGGTAAGAATCTCGGCTTCATCCAGGTTGGGCGTTATCAGCGCGGCGAGAGGCAACAGGCGTTCCCGCATAGTACTTTCCGCTTCCGATGTCAGCAGGCGATCACCCGATGAAGCAACCATGACCGGGTCGAGAGTGAAGCAGCGCCAGGAATAATTCTGAATAGCATCAGCGACGAGGTGGACCAGCGACGGCGTGGCAAGCATTCCGGTCTTGAGCGCGGCGGGAGGCAAATCCTCTGCCAGCGCCGCCAGCTGCGCCGCGACGATATCTTCCGGGATTGTACTGATACCGCGTACTCCTACCGTATTCTGTGCCGTCACGGCGACGACGACGCTGGTGCCGTAGACGCGGAATTGATGGAACGTCTTGAGGTCGGCCTGGATTCCAGCGCCACCACCCGAGTCCGACCCGGCAATCGTCAGTGCGATCGGCGGGAGCTTGCGCGGATGTGAACGATCGGGTGCCTCGGTCATAACGGCCATTTCGGAGCGTGTGCAATGAACGTGACAAGAGACATTCGCGGCAGTCGCCATCGTGCCGGCAATCGGGTCCAAAGCTAATCGTGTCCAGCGCCCTCGAGACGACGATCCGCGACCTCCATCGGCGTAAGGCCCGCGAGCGGCGAGGATTCACCCTGGCCGAGGGAGTACGCCTCGTCGAGGAAGCGGTTGAGTCCGGCGTCCAGATTCTCGGCGCGGTGGTCAGTCCCAACCTCGAGAGCGGCGAGAGGGGGCGGCAGCTGGTGGCCGCGTTGGAGCGACGCGATGTTCTCATCGAGCGGGTCGGTGACGAATCACTGGTGAAGCTGGCGGATACCGAGCACCCGCAGGGTGTGATCGCGGTGGTTCACTCGCCGAACTGGTCGGTCGCCGATTTACAGCGCAATGACCAGCGCGTGGTGGTGGTGCTTGATGCCGTCCAGGATCCGGGAAATGTCGGAGCCATCCTGCGGACCGCCCTCGGATTGGGCGCGGCAGGCGTGGTGGCCTTACCCGGCACCGCTGAGCTGACCAACCCCAAGGTGCTTCGAGGCAGCATGGGAGCATATTTCCGGCTGCCGGCCGTGTGCCTCGATTTCCCCCAGTTCGAGGACTGGGTGGAAGAGAACAAGATGACCGTGCTGGTCGCCGACTCTGGCGGTGTGCCGATCCACGAAACAAGGGCGAATGGGCCGGTCGCGCTGGTGCTTGGGAACGAGGGCGGCGGGGTCCGGCCCGCACTGAGGACCGCCGGCACCGCAGTCGCCATTCGGCTCGTTCCCGGCTCGGAGAGTCTCAATGTTGCGGTGGCCGCAGGAATACTCCTGTACGAGGTGATGCGTGAACGATGACCTTGCCGTGATGCTGTTCGCGGGAGCGCTGGGCGCGATTATTGGGAGCTTCCTGAACGTCTGCATCCTTCGGCTGCCCGCCAATCAGTCTGTGGTGAGCCCGCCCTCCCGCTGCCCCAAGTGCGGGAGCGGTGTCAAATGGTACGACAATATTCCTGTGCTATCCTGGCTCGTGCTGCGGGGGAAATGCCGGAATTGTCAGAATCCGATCTCGGTTCAGTATCCGCTGGTCGAGTTGACGACAGGACTGATCTGGGCCTGGATGGCCAGCCGGTATGGCTTTGAGCTGGATGCCCTTCGCGCCGCCCTCTTTCTCACGATTCTTCTCGGTATCGCGATGACGGATGCGCGGGAATACATCATTCCCGATGAATTCTCGCTCGGCGGATTGACACTCGGGATCCTGTTGTCGCTCATTCATGGCTGGCACGGCGCCATTCCGGCGCTGATTGGTGCCGCGGTCGGATTCACCCTCATGTGGCTCATCGCCGAAGGGGGCAAGCGTGCATTCAAGAAAGAGGCGATGGGCGGAGGAGATCTCAAGATGATGGCGATGGTGGGCGCATTTGTCGGGTGGCAAGGAGTGTTTCTCACCATTTTTATGGGAGCTGTGGTAGGAACAGTCGCATTCCTGCCGATCGTGGTCCTTCATTTTCTCAAGAATGCCGGGTCGAAAGCGAAAGCATCAACCTCTGGCGAAACTGAAACGAGCGCCTCAAGCGAGGAACTTCCCTTAGTCCCCTTTGGCGTCTTTCTGGCGATTGCCGCAGCGATTGTCTTTCTCTGGGGAGACGTCCTCATCGGGTGGTACACCAACTACGTGTTCAACGCATGAAGTGGCTGCGGGGGATGGCATCGGCGTGGGTTTTCGTCATCTGCGGCTGCCGTGGTCAGGCGCCAGGCAGTCGGACCGATCTTGTCTCGCTGGTGGACAGTCTAAAGCCCACCGTCGAACGAATCACCGGCCTTCAGTTCCGGAGGCCGCTCAGGGTGGAAACCAGGACCCGGGATCAGCTTCGGGCTTTTCTTATTGAAAAAGCGGATGAGAAACTGACTCCCGAGCGCCTCCGGGGTGAGGAACTGACACTCAAGCTGCTGGGCCTGGTCCCGGACTCCATCAACCTGCGCAACCTTCTGGTCGATGTGCTGAGTGAGCAGGTGGCGGGTTACTACGATCCAGAATCCTCGACCCTGTTCGCCGTAGAGGGCGGCGAGCGGCTCGGACTGGTGATTCTTCTCACGCACGAAATGACTCATGCATTGCAGGACCAGTATCTCCCGCTCGACTCGATTCTGGAGCCCCAGCTCGACGACGATCGGCAGGCTGCGGCCCAGGCGATTCTCGAAGGCCAGGCATTCCTGGTCCAGATGAAAGCAATGCTCCCGGCCGGCCGGCCACTCCCGCCTGAATTCATGGAACAGGCGCGAGCCGGCATCGCCGCGAATCAATCGAGCATGCCCCAGTTTGCCAACGCGCCGCTGGTAATTCGCCAACAACTCCTGTATCCCTACCTGGCTGGCGGGGAATTTCTTATATGGTGGGAGACGGCGCACCCCGACACCGTGCCGTTCGGGCCCCGAATGCCGGAATCCAGTGAGCAGATCCTGCAGCCAGTTCGCTATGAAGCAGGAGACCGACCAGTATCAATTCAGTTCGAGGGGAATGACAAGGCGCTGTTCGAAAACACGCTCGGTGACTTCACTATCCGAGTGCTGGCGGCCCAGGCGGTACGCGCCGAGGACATCGCCGAAAAGACCACGCTCGGTTGGGGCGGCGACCGTTTTCGTATCTACGACACGCCGGCCGGGGGAGCGCTTGTCTGGGTAGTCGCGTGGGATGATTCGGTGGCCATGGAACGATTCCGGCGCGGTACAGGGGCGGCGATCGTCGCTCAAAGTAGACCAGGCTATCGGTTCGACATGGCCGATCTATCCATAAATGGAAAGCCAGCAACGAGGATCGTGATTGCGCCGGTTTCCTGGGATCGATGGAATTCACTTCCGGCCGCTGGGATTCCTGATGATCCGAACCACACCCAGTAATTTTTCTTTCGCCCTTCGAACGCTAGCGGGCGGCTCAGCGTGAGCCGCCCGTTTTCTTGCCACTACGAAGGGTTTTCCCGTTCTGGGCCGCCATTTTCTTCTTGAGGGACGCACTGAGGCCCCAGGTCAGTCGGGCCGCGTGATCCCGCAAGGCCTCAAGCTCGCCATAGGTGCGCGGCCCGATGAGGTTCATGTCTCGCGAGATCAGTAGCTCGCTCGCCAGCCTCGCCAGGCTGGCGGATGCGTCTTCACAGCATCGCCAGAAATCCTGGATGTCCTCCTCACGGACACCGGTCATCAGTGCTACTGTGGCGGCCTGGGCGTATGACCTCGCATCCCGGCTCATTCCTTCTCCATCAGGGCCACCGAAGTCGTCCTCCAGGTCCTCGTGGGGGTCCAGTTCGGGGTTTGACCACGTGATGCTGGCGCGAAACACGGCCATGGTCAGTTCATAACAGGCCTGCCAGGCCTTGAGCCGCTCATGCGGCGCATTCTTCCGCTCGGGGGCGGTGGGGATAGGTGTTTTCATGGCCGACAATCTAGGAACCGCCGGCCGGAGGGTGGTAACCCGGAAAATGCGAGCAGGCGTCTAACTAACGCCGTAAGTCTCTGTCAGGACTGACCCGCCACACAATTGCGGCTCGTCATTTGACGATTCCCAATCACAAGGGACCCCTTTTCGGTCGTGGCCAAAGGGGCTAACCCCTAGTTTCCCCTTGATTTACCCCCAACCCACCGGCTATTATGGTCGGCTATGTTTGACGAGCTGTCCTCCAAGCTCAACGCTGCCCTTTCCAAGCTGACTGGCCGCGGCGTCCTCTCCGAAGAAGCAGTTACGGAGGGGCTTCGTGAAATACGTAGAGTTCTGCTTGAAGCGGACGTCAGCTTTGATCTCACTCGTGAGTTTCTGGAGCGGGTGCGTGAAAAATCGGTTGGCGTGTCCGCCCTCAAAGCGGTGCGGCCGGGACAGCAGCTGGTCAAAATTGTTTACGATGAGCTGGTCTCCCTGCTGGGTGAGAAGCAGGCGCCGATTGCATACGCCTCAGTTCCACCCACCGTCATCCTGATTGTCGGTCTCCAGGGATCCGGCAAAACGACGACAGCCGGCAAGCTGGCCAGGCGACTCAAGCTGGAGCAGAAGGCGCCGTTCCTGATCGCGGCGGACGTGTATCGTCCCGCCGCCGTTGATCAGCTGGTGACGCTGGGTCAGCAGGTAGACGTGGGTGTGCATGCCGAGCCGGGCGTGACCGACGTGCTCGGCATCGTGAAGCGCGGCATTGTGGCCTCTCAGAAGGCCCGGGCCCGCACCGTGATCGTGGATACCGCCGGCCGGCTCCAGATCGACGACGCGATGATGCAGGAACTCAAGGGGCTCAAGGCAGCAATCAAGCCTCATGAAATTCTGCTGGTCGCCGATGGCATGACCGGTCAGGACGCCGTTCGCATCGCGAGCGGCTTCCACGAGGCACTGGGAATTACCGGTGTGGTGCTCACCAAAATGGACGGCGATGCGCGGGGTGGTGCCGCACTCTCCATTTATGGCGTCACCCGGGCGCCGATCAAGTACATTGGCACCGGCGAGCGGCTCGATGCTCTTGAGCCGTTCCATCCGGAGCGAATGGCCGGGCGGATTCTCCAGCAGGGCGACGTGCTCACCCTGGTGGAAAAAGCCCAGGGATCGGTCGATGCCGCCGAGGCGGAGAAGCTCGCCCGGAAGGCAACTTCGAAAAAGGGGCTGGATCTCGGCGACTTCCTGACCGCCATGAAGCAGATCCAGAAGATGGGCCCGCTCAAGAACGTGCTCGGCATGTTGCCCGGAGTGAACCCCGCGATGCTCTCGGCCGCCAAGCTTGACGACAAGCGGATCAAGCACGTAGAGGCCATCGTGCTTTCGATGACCGCGAAGGAGCGGGCCGATCCGGACGTCATCAACGGGTCGCGCCGGATGCGGATCGCGAGGGGCTCTGGTCGCACGGTGCAGGAAGTGAATCAGCTGCTGTCGCAGTTCAAGCAGATGGCAAAGTTCATGAAGAGCGCAGGGAAACCGGGTATGCGCCTTCCGATGGGCAAGGGATTTCCCGGGATGGGTTGACGCTGCGCGATGCATACTGCACGCCGCACGTTTTGGGATGTTCGCCTCAAATAGGGAATGGTCTAATGGCAACCAGAATTCGCCTCCGTCGCGTCGGCCGCAAGGGATTGGCCCTGTATCGCATCGTGATCGCCGACCGGGAAGCGCCGCGGGATGGCCGCTTTATCGCGACCATCGGCACGTACCAGCCCAAGCTGGAAAAGGACCAGGTCGTGGTCGATGCCGCCAAGGCGCGGGAGTGGATCGCCAAAGGCGCCACGCCAACCGAGACCGTCGCTTCGCTGCTCAAGAAAGCGGGCGTCTTCGCCGAGCAGAGCGCGTAGCACGCTCGCTCTTCGCTTTTTGCGGATCCTGCTTCGGTCGGAAAGCCGGCGATCCGCGGGAAGTGATCAGTGAGGAGTGTAATGGCAGACTCTCATTTGCTCGTCGTCGGGCGGCTGCGAAAACCGCACGGACTCAAGGGTGAGGTCGCGGTGTTCCCCCTGACGGACGATGCTGCGTCAGTGTTCACCCCCGGTCGCCGGCTGGCCCGGCTCGACCTGTCGGGCGTCGAAGTGGGCGATCCGGTTGTGATCGAACGGAGCCGGACCTTTCACCGGGAATGGTTGCTCAAGTTTCGCGGGGTGGACCATCGCGACTCGCTGGAGTCATTTCGCGATATCCTGCTGGCCGTTCCGGCCGATGAATTGAAACCGCCGGAAGCCGATGAAGTCTATCTCCACGAGTTGACGGGGTTCTCCGTCCGCCTGGAAGATGATTCCGCCCTGGGTCTGGTGACCAACCTGTACGAAGTCGCTTCGGGATTGATGCTGGAAGTGCAGGGCCCTAAACGGGAATTCCTGCTGCCGTATAAAAAAGAGTTTGTTCGCCAGGTCGATCGGGCGGGACGGCGCCTGGTGGTAGCACTGCCCGATGGGTTGATGGATCTGTAGCAATGGCGTATGGCGCATGGCAACATGCCCGCTGAAATCGCAGCTAGTGGCGGCTTGGTCATGGGCCTGGATTCTGCCGGCCACCTTGCGATACGCTATATGCCCTGCGTGACCGAATGATACAGATCAACGTCGTCACCCTCTTTCCAGAGATCTTCGAGCCCTTCCTGGGCACGAGCATTCCGGGACGGGCCGCCGCAAAAGGAAAAGCGGAGTACCGGCTGGTGCAGCTGCGAAGCTTCACCCACGACCGGCACCAGACCGCCGATGACTACGCCTATGGCGGCGGCGCGGGGATGGTGCTCAAGCCGGAGCCGTTCTTCGAGGCGGTGGAGTCGATTCGCGGGGGCGGCCCCGTCATCCTGATGTCGGCGCGGGGCAGGCGGTTGGATCACGATGATGCGGTCCGCTTGTCGCTCGAGAGTGAGATCACCGTGCTCTGCGGGCATTACAAGGATGTGGACGAGCGAGTCGCGCAGGGTCTTGCCACGGAAGAGCGGTCGGTCGGCGACATGATCCTGTCCGGCGGTGAGCCGGCTGCTTTCTGCCTGATCGATGCGGTGGTGCGATTGCTTCCCGGGGTCCTTGGCGATCATGAGTCGGCCAGTACTGACTCGCACTATGACGGATTGCTGAGCGCGCCCAGCTACACCAGGCCCGCGGAGTATCGCGGGATGACCGTGCCGGACGTCCTCATGTCGGGGAACCACGCACTGATCGAATCCTGGCGCCGGGAAGAGTCGGAACGGTTGACCCGCGAGCGACGGCCTGATCTGTGGGAGAAACACGAAGGACGGGGTCGCACATAACATGACGTTGGCGCACGACGATGCGCCGGGGAAGTCTCACAGGGGCGGCTTGAACACGCCGCCCGATCACGCCGGAATCGGCGCAGCACCGCGCACCAGGCGCGCACACGGAGGGTATGGCAATGGAGCGAGTGGCGATAGTAACCCGGGAAGGCATGCGGACCGACCTGCCCGCATTCAATTCAGGCGACACCCTGAAAGTCATGGTGCGCGTCCGTGAAGGCGACAAGGAACGGCTGCAGGCCTTTGAAGGACTCTGCATCGCCAAGAAGGGCGGCGGCATGAACGAGACGTTCACCGTTCGGAAGGTATCGGCCGGGGTCGGCGTCGAGCGTATCTTCCCGCTCCACACCCCGACGATTGCCTCGATCGAAGTCATGCGGCGCGGCAAGGTACGGCGAGCCAAACTCTATTACCTGCGGGCGGTCAGCGGTAAGGCCGGAAGAATCAAGGAAAAGAGAGAGAACTGACCGATGGCGTCGCCATGTCCTTCCCTCGCTCGCGAGGCGGAGAGATGGGAGGCGGCGCATCTGCTGGTTGGTGTCGACGAAGTCGGCCGTGGCCCCCTGGCTGGTCCAGTGGTGGCTGCGGCCGTCATCTTTCCTCCCCGCGTGAAACGCCTGAACGGCCTCCGCGACAGCAAAGTCCTCACGGCACCTCGCCGGGAACGGCTGGCCCTCAAGGTTCGCGAACGGGCGCTCTGTTTCGCGCTCGGCGCCGCCTCATCCCGCGAAATCGACCGCTATAATATCCGGGTCGCAAGCGCGATGGCCATGCGTCGTGCGGTGGCGCGGGTGCTGGGCTATCTCTCCGTCGCCGGTACTGGTGCCAACCCCGGCGAGAGCGTCCACATCCTGATCGACGGCCTCCCACTACCTGAGCTGGGCTATCCGCACCAGGCCCTGGTCGACGGTGATGCCTACTGCGCGTCGATTGCGGCCGCCGCCGTTGTCGCCAAGACGGTGCGGGATCTTCTCATGCGCCGGCTTGCGGTGAAATACCCCGGCTATGGCTGGGAGACCAATGCCGGCTATGCCACTGAGCACCATTGCGCCGCGCTCGATCGATTGGGACCGACCCGGCATCACCGACTGTCCTTCGAACCCATCGCTCAGTTCAAGCTGTTCTAGTCTACCGCCCGTCGAGGAGTTCCATGCGTAACCTTTCCCTTCTCCTGCTTCTTGCGGCCTCTCCGCTTGCGGCCCAGACCAACGCCGAACGGATGGCCAATGACGCCTACACCCGGTCGCATGACTATGACCTGGTGCATCAGCGCATCGAAATCGGGGATTTCAACTGGGATTCAACGTCGTTCAGCGGACGGGTGGTTACGACGATCGTCGCACTGCGGCCGGCCTTCGACTCACTGGTCCTCGATGCGGGTCACCTGTTGCACGTAACCCGGGTGACCGATCCGGCCGGGGCGGCGCTCAAGACAGCCCGCAGCGGTGACACCCTGGTGGTATTCCTCAAGAAGCCACTCGGAGCAGGCGACACCTCTCGCGTCATCATCATCTACGACGGAAAGGTGGAGAACGGACGGGGTCTCACCTTTCTCCTGACAGAGGGTCGGAAGCACCGCCCGCAACAGATCTGGAGCCAGGGCGAGGATGATAACAACCACGACTGGTTTCCCACCTACGATTTTCCCAACGACAAGATGACCTGGGAAGTCGTGGCGACGGTCCCCCCGGGTTACACCGCCGTGTCCAATGGCTCGCTCGTGAGTGATGTGCGCGGCGCCCGCGGCCGCACGATGACGTGGAGTCAGGCGAGGCCATCAGCGACCTATCTGGTTTCACTCATCGTGGCACCCCTGGTCAAGATCACCGACACCTGGCGCGGGATTCCGGTGGATTACTACGTCTATCGGGAAGACAGCGCGCTCGCACGACCATTGTTCCGGGTGACCCCGGATATGATCGACGTGTATTCGCGGTTGACCGGCGTGAAATACCCCTGGGCCAAGTACGCGCAGACCACGGTCGCCGACTTTTTCGGTGGGATGGAGAACGTCAGCGCGACGACTCTGGTTGATTGGTTGCCTGACCCGGCCGCCTACGCCGATCGCCCGTGGTATCAGTACATCCTCATCCCTCATGAGCTGGCGCACCAGTGGTTCGGCGACTACGTCACGACCGAAAACTGGGCCAACATGTGGCTGAACGAGGGCTTTGCCGAGTACATGCCGGGGATGTACTGGTCAGCCAAACTGGGCCGTCATGCGGAAGATGACTATTACGCGGACGAGTATCGGCAGTTCATGCAGATCGATGCCCGCCGAAGAATGCCGGTGGCCGCCCTCGGCTCCAACAACATCTACCCCCGTGGAGCGCTGGTGCTCCGCATGCTCGAGAAATACCTGGGGGAGAAGCCGTTCTGGCGATCAATCAATCGGTACCTGACCGATCACGCTCTCGACAACGCGACGACCGACGATCTCCGCCAGGCCATTCTCAACGCGACTGGACAAAACCTCGACTGGTTCTGGGACCAGTGGGTGTACCAGGCCGGATTCCCCGAGTTCACGGTGGCGGCGAACTATGACTCGAGCGCTCATCGCCTGACTCTCTCGGTCAAACAGACCCAGGTTGATACGGCAACGGCAGACTCCGCGACCGGAATGCGATTCTCCACGCCGCAGATATTCCACATGCCGGTGACGATCCGCGTGGGAACCGGGGCGGGAGATATCGTGCGGCGTTTCCAGCTTGATCAGCGGGAGCAGACCCTCGTCATCGATAGCCTGTCAGTCCCACCCGGTATGGTGATCTTCGACGATGGCAACACGATTCTCAAGAAACTCACGTTCGATCAGCCGACTCCCTGGCTGGCGACGGCTCTCGAACGTGATCCTGATCTCTGGAATCGAGACTGGGTGATCACGCAGCTTGGCCGGAAAACCACGGATTCCGTGGCGGCGCGTGCGTTGGCCAGGGCCGCCACCCAGGCCGACTATTTCCTCACCCGGGCCCAGGCCGTAACCGCCCTGGGCGCTTTTTCATCGGACATCGCGCTCCCGCCGCTGGAGGCCGCTCTACGGGATACGTCGGCGGCGGTTCGCGCGACGGCGGTGACCGCTCTGGGTCGTATCCGCGGATCGCGGGCCATCGAGTTGACACGCGAACGCTGGATGAAAGACCCGAGCTATGCGGTAAAGGCGGCAGCGGTGCGGACCCTTGTTCGCATCGATTCAGTCGGTCGTCGCCAGGTGCTTCTCGACGCCTTCAAGAGCACGTCGTACCAGGATGCCGTGCGCGGCGCCGCGTACGGCGGGATTGCCCAGACGAACGACACCTCGTTCATTGACCTGGTGAAAGCCGGCGTTCCAGGTGATGAGAACGCGGTCTATGTGCTCGCGTCGTTTGGCGCGCGCGGAAACAATCGAGCGCTCGATCTACTGGCCGAGGAACTGAACAGCGAGCGACGCTATATCCGTAACTGGGCCGTGGGAGCCTTCCAGAATGGCCTTCCGACGCC
>JBDTRF010000078.1:0-13239 GCA_039931815.1 Gemmatimonadota bacterium | reverse complement strand
TCGGCTGGGTGCTGCGCCGCTCGGTCCGGAGCAGCGAGGACTTCTTCCTCTCGGGCCGCTCCATCCCGACCTGGATCGCGGGGCTCGCCTTCCTCTCCGCCAACCTCGGCGCCCAGGAGGTCATCGGCATGGCGGCCTCGGGCGCCAAGTACGGCATGATGACGAGCCACTTCTACTGGGTCGGCGCCATCCCCGCCATGGTCTTCGTCGGCATCTTCATGATGCCATTTTACTATGGGTCCCGCGCCCGATCAGTCCCCGAGTACCTCCGGCTCCGGTTCGACGAAAAGACCCGGGGTTTGAACGCCATCACCTTTGCGGTGATGACGGTGTTCTCCTCCGGGATCTCGATGTATGCGCTGGCCAAGCTGCTCGAGCTGGTGCTCGGCTGGAACTTTCACCTGAGCGTGGTGCTCTCCGCCATCATTGTCCTGGTCTATATCTTCCTCGGCGGACTCACCTCGGCAATCTACAACGAAGTGCTCCAGTTCTTTCTCATCGTGCTGGGCTTTCTTCCCCTGGTCCTCCTCGGTCTCAAGGACGTCGGCGGATGGTCCGGGCTTACGGCCAAGCTGGTCCCCGTCGCAACCGACGCCGGTTACGCGCCGGGCGCCTGGACCCAGTCCTGGAGTCACCTGGGCTCCGCCAGCCAGAACCCGATGGGCGTCGAATGGTTTGGGTTGGCCATGGGCCTCGGCTTCGTGCTGTCCTTCGGCTACTGGTGTACCGACTTCCTGGTGATCCAGCGGGCGATGGCTGCCGAATCGATGACCGCGGCTCGACGGACCCCTCTCTTCGCCGCCGTCCCCAAGATGATCTTCCCGTTCCTGGTGATTGTACCGGGCATGATCGCGATTGCGCTTCACAGCAGCCGAGGCGGCCTGCTCCCGCTGGGGGCGGATGGGACCCCGAACTACAACCTGGCGATTCCGGTGCTCCTCGCGCACTACCTGCCAACGGGCCTGCTAGGCCTCGGTCTTACCGCCTTGATGGCGTCGTTCATGTCCGGCATGGCAGGCAACGTGACGGCGTTCAACTCGGTATGGACCTACGATATTTACCAGTCGTACATCAGCCCGGGCAGAACGGACAAGCACTATCTCCGTATGGGACACGCCGCGACGGTGTTCGGTATTGCGTTGAGTATCGCCGCGGCGTACGCGACGACCAGGTTCAATAACATCATGGACATGCTCCAGCTGGTCTTTGCGTTTGTGAATGCGCCGCTCTTCGCCACCTTCCTGCTGGGCATGTTCTGGCGGCGGACGACGGGCAATGGCGCCTTCTTTGGTCTCCTGATCGGAACGATCGCCGCGGCCATTCACCATGGCCTGACCCTCGCGCTGGGCCAGGTCCCCGGCATCAAGGGTGCTTTCCTCGGCACGACGGTCCACGTGTACCACAGCGAAATGGCGCAGAACTTCTGGACCGCGATTGTCGCCTGGACCGCATGTTTCGCGGCGACGATCGTGATCTCGCTCGCCACTCGACGCAACAAGTCGGACGAGGAGCTCGCCGGGCTGGTGTATTCCCTGACTCCCCGGGTGAATGACGGAACGCTGGTGTGGTACAAGCGTCCTGCTACTTTAGGGGTGATCGTACTGGGGCTTACCCTGGTCCTCAACCTCATTTTCTGGTGATCGCCCGATGAACCTCGACCTCAGACTTCCGATCGGCTTGATGTTCAGCATCTTCGGCGCGCTGCTGACGGTATTCGGGATGGTCGCGGACAAGGCGATCTATGCCCGGTCACTGGGGATCAACGTGAATCTCTGGTGGGGCCTGGTGCTGCTCGTCTTTGGCCTCCTGATGCTGGGGCTCGCGATATCCGGGAGAAAGAACGAAGGAAGTCCCAAAGCCGCGTCCTAGCGGCGAAAGGAATACGTATGCGCCGTGGTCTCTGGTTCCTGGTCCCTGTCCTGCTGGTCGCGGTCCCCGCCTGCCGGCACGCTCAGAAGGACGGCGAAACCACCAAGCCGACTCCCGTGCGGCTCCCGGTCCAGGTCGAGGTCAAGAACAATTTCGCGCTACCGGCGGAGATTTTTGTGGTGGCCTCGGGCACCAGCCAGAGGCTCGGCACAGTCCACCCGGGTATGCGAGCCCATTACACCATTCCGCCGGGCCTCACCGGGAATGGATCAGTGGTGATCGAGGCACGCGCGAGTAGCACGAACCAGGTTGGTCGCTCGGGGCCGCTCCTGCTTTCGAGCGGCGCGATCGTGGATTTCCAGGTCGCAGAGCAGTTGTTCAATAGTACCGCCACGATCAGACCTTGATGCCCAGGGAACCGGGGCCAGGGGTCGGCGTTGGTACCGGCCATTTTCGCGAAAAGTCCCCCGGTATCCAAACGCTCCGCGACCGACGGGGACTGAGCTCAACAATTACTGAAACTCAAGGGTAACCAGCTCCACCTCCACACCCGCGCCACCTGGCACTATGCTTGCCCCCTCCGCACGGCGAAGCGACAGGAGTAAGCGCTCAACGTGATCGAGCCTGATTCGATCGCCCGCCATCCCTCGCCCTGTCGCTGGCCCAACCCAGTAATTCCATTCGCCGGGAAACCCCTGAGGAAGCAGGACACCACGGCCTGATGTGAAGCTGGAAATGGGCACCCGCTGATCGCTCCACACAGAGTCCACGGTTACCGGTGTGGTCCAGCTTGTCCCGTCGTCCTCCATAAGGGTTACCTGGAGAACCTGGCCGGCCCTGAGGCCTCGAGCACGAATGTGGACCTTCGAAGCCTGGGCGATTGTCTCCCGCCTCGCCTTGATGCGATCGACGATGACGAGTGATGCGGTGTAATCCGACGGTCCTCGTCCTTCAGCATCCATCGGCATCGGCACCCGAAGGACCGGTCGCCCGGTCTCGAGCGAAGCGCCGAGCTGAAAGAGTCCACTCCGTCCAGCGTCGCCTATGCGACTCCAGGTTATCCGCTTCGTATCGCTGCCCGGGTCGAAGAGGGTAAGCGGTGTTCCGGCATCGAGAACATTGAAATGCCAGGCGGCCCCGCCGGTGAAATTCCAATCCCATGGCTGCTGGGGGACGGCATCGGGGTAGGTGGCGGTCGACCCTCCCTGGTAAACAGTGATCACGAATTCGTGTGGGCCGGGGCGCAGATCCGCGCGGGGAACGGTAGCCGTGAATCGGTATCCCCCGGCGGGTTTCATGGTATAACCGTGATACCAATCCCCGGCGGTGAGCCGCGTGAACAGTTTCACCGAGTCGGGGCGCGCACCGTCCACCACCCACGCCGCGAGCTCGGCATCGGCACCCGTGAGATACTCCGGTGAGTTAGCCGGAATGACTGCCTGGGCCGGCGAATCAGCGGGAGGCGCGTGGAACTCGGAAAAGCCAAGGTGACCGATGTATGCAGGTAGGGTAGCCGTATCGACCGGGCCCGTCGCACTCAACACATACACACCAGGAGTAATGGTGAAATCGCCGGATGCGGCCTGCGTGGGTTGCGCATTGCCGGCTGTGATCGGCTGCACCGAGAAGGATGGTCCAAGGTCAGGCAGGCGAATCGTCATCGGCCAGGCGCGGTTGATTGCCCGGGTGACGATCTTGTCCTGATTCGGGGGTTCGAAAGGATCTCGAATCGGGACGGCATCGGGATATACCTCGAGACGCCAGAGCCCGGAACGCACGCGGTCGAGGAAGTAGATTCCCTCACCCTCGTAGCTCACGACCGGAGAAGAACCATAGCCGGCCACGCGACGTAACCCGGGGGCATCTGGGGGCACCGAGCGCGTGTCGCCGGCATAGAGAAAAGCGTCGGGCGCGACCAGTTCACCCACATTGTCCTCCGGCGACACCCGGAACTCTCCAAACCTCAGGTTCTCAGGATACCGGCCGTACTCCCGCATCCGGGGCAGACGATGCATCGCCTCGGCGGCGATGATGGCACTCATCGCCTTCCTCGGAGTGTAGACGAGGTTGAGGTAGTGAGTCTGCCAGCCGAGGTTGCGTGAAGCGGTGGCGAGCATGTCATAGGAGAACATGGCGGCGAACTGGGTTCCCACCGCGCGGAAGGTGCGCGCCATGGCGGGATACATCGTCCCGTTACGCAGATCGGGACTATCGAATTCATAGACGATGCGCGGCATCCGGGCCAGCTCGGGGCGCAGCATGTCAGGATAGGCGTCCACACCGCGAAGATAGTTTCCGACGAGCTCATGACCGGAATTCAATCCGGTCGGGTACCAGCCAAAGGTCACTCCCTGCGCGCGGGAACGGCGTATCGCCTCACCGATACGGAAATCCTGGCTCACGTTGTAGAACACGAGCTTCCGGCAGCCCGTGCTGCGGACCGCATCGGTCAGGGTGTTGATATAGCGAACCGACCCCGCCAGGTCTTCAGGATGGTGCACCGGCTCATTCACCAGCTCGATAAAGACGATGGCGGGCTCATCCTTGTAGGCCACCCGGGTGTACGGGTTCACGTGATTCAGGATCTGCTTGAGATAGTTCACCTGGGCCTGGATGGCGGCGGGGTCGGTCCCCATCTTCTCCCTGCTGTAACGGCGACCAAAGCCCGGTGCGGAAGTATCGGCAAGCGCGTCCGGCCACTTGGCATTGTAGAGCTGAATGGGACTGAACAGCATGTAGATGCCCCGTTCACGCGCCTTGAGGACGAGATAATCAAGGAGATCCAGGTGATCGTTGGCGATAAGGTTGCCGACGCTGTCGGAGGCCTCCCAGTCTCCCCAGAAAGTGAGGCGGAGACCATCCCATCCCATTCGGGCGAACTGGGCCATGTCTTCATCGATCATCTTCTTGCGATCGGCGTGCACGTAGCCGGCCGCGCGATAATCAGACGCCGTATGAACGACGTAGTTGGCGCCGAAGAGGGTCACCTCCTGCCGGTTATCGTTCCACCGAACGACGCCCTGGTTGTCGAGGTAGACGCCTCGATTGGCGGGCGCAGGCTTGCCGCTCTCCTGTGCACGCATCGGGGAAGGGGATAGCCATGCGCAAAGGGAAAGGGGAAGCAGCAGGCATCGAGCGATCCTCATTCGCACCTCAAGGAAGCGGTGAGCCGTAAACGACGAACGGGAATCGCCCCTGACTTGGTGAATCTCACGCTCAAAGTACCCGCAGTCTCACCGTCACTTCTCATTGCTCCTCATCCGGTTGATCGTAGGAACGGCAGGCGATGAAATACCACGCATGACCTTTAGACCAAGGCTCGCCGACGGGAGTCCATCAGCTGACGCGGAGACGCTGATCGCTCCAGGTGCGGACGCCCGTAGTACCACGAGTCCGCGGCCGTTGAACGTGTGGCGGCCGACTGCGGAGTATGGCGACAGATCCTGGAGATTCGCGTTATCGACCGTCAGGATGCGGCCGCCGTTTACGGAGAAGTGAACTTCGGTCTCCGCCGTTGGGACGACCGTGCCCGCCGAGTCTACGATCGCGAATCTCACGAGAGCCACATCGCCGAGGGACGTGGTGATGGTTTCGCGATCAGCGGAGAGGTGAATTGCTGCCGGTGAACCTGCGGTGCGCACCTCGGCATCACATCCCACGGTACCGTCCCGTCGCTTCCCGACGGCGTGGAGCACACCCGGCTCATAGGGGACATCCCAGCTGAAGTGCAGGTCGGTGGTGGTCGGGTTGACGACCGGAAGCGCATAGGTATTCCAGCCACCGGCAGTGCCCTGGGCGGGGAATTCCTTGCGCTTCTCACCGAGTGACCGGCCATTGAGAAACAGCTCGACGCTACTGCAGTTGGTGTAGGCCAGTACCGGAATGACCTGGCCTTCTCGCCCCGGCCAGTTCCAGTGGGGGAAAAGGTGCAATACCGGCCGATCGCTCCAGAGACTCTGATAGAGGTAGTACGCATCTTTGGGATGACCGGTAATGTCCAGCGCGCCGGAGGCAAACCCCTTGAACGGCCAGGTGCTCTCTCCCAGGTAGTCGAAGCCGGTCCACATGAAGTCACCGGCGAAGTAGTCGTGCAGCTCGACCCATTTCCAGAGTCGTTCGGCCGAAAGCATGCCGGAGGTGTAGTTGGCACGAACCTTCGTCGCATCCGCGCCCAGCGAATAGCGCTCGTCCATCGACTCGAACAGGGTCCCGCTCTCGGTCCCGATCATTTTCCACTCAGGGTGATCGTGGCGATCCTGCTCAGCGAAGAGCTCGCGCCGCTCATGCCAGCGATCCACATAGTTATAGCCGACGATGTCTTCACCGTTGAGAAAGGCGAGCGTGGCGGGGTGACCCTCGGCGGCGATGTTGTCATTGCCGGTGGTCACCGGCCGCGTGGGATCTTCCCGATGAAAGATGTCCACCAGCCGGCGAAGAACCTGGGCCCCGTTCGGCTGGGTCTGTTCACCGATCTCGTTGCCGGCGCTCCAGAGCACGATGGAGGGATGATTCCGGTCTCGATGCACGAAGTCGGTGACATCCCGCTCCGACCACTCGGCGAAGTATTTGTGATAGCCCTCGGGAACCTTGCCGATGGTCCATTCGTCGAAGGCCTCCGCCATGACGAGAAAGCCGAGTCGATCGCAGAGGTCGAGGAACTCCGGCGCGGGGGGATTGTGGGAGGTGCGAATGCTGTTGACCCCCATCGCCTTGAGCGATCGAAGCCGGCTTTCCCATACTTGTTCTGGTACAGCGGCGCCGAGGCCGCCGGCCTCGTGATGCAGGTTGACGCCCCGCATCTTGACTCGCCGGCCATTCAGCAGGAATCCCCGATCCTTGTCGTAGGCGATAGTCCGGATGCCGAACGGCGTGATCGTGACATCGGCCATGCGGCGACCGTCCAGCACCTCCGACCTGAGAGAATACAGGTAGGGGGATTCAAGCGACCAGAGGTGGGGGGCCGCGATAGCCAGCTGCTGATCGACCTGGACGATATCGCCCTGATTGATGGTGAATGGAATGTCCTTTCGCGCGACTTCCCGGCCGGCACTGTCCAGGACAATCGAACGGAGGAGGCCCCGCCGGGCGGCGGCCGATTGGTTTGCCACCTTCGTGCGAACTGTGAGGTCGCCGCTGGTCGAGTCGGCGCGTGGTGTGGTGACATAGGTGCCCCAGTGGCCAACGTTGAGCGGGCTGGTGATGGTGAGCCAGGCGTGACGGTAAATCCCGCTGCCGGTGTACCACCGTGAATTGGGCTGCCGCGAGTTATCAACCCGCACCGCCACGACATTGTCACCGGGGACAAGATGTTGAGTAATATCGTAAGCAAAACCGATATACCCGTAGGGCCGCATTCCCAGGTGCGTGCCATTGATCCATACATCGCTGTTCATGTAGATACCATCGAACTCGAGCGACACCTCCTGGTTCCGCGCACCGGCCGGGAGGCGAAACGTCTTCCGGTACCAGCCGACCCCACCGGGGAAAAACCCAACGCGCCCACCGCCCGGGGCATCTTCCTTGGGCGTCCCCTCGATACTCCAGTCGTGCGGCAAATCCAGCTGCCGCCACTGCCTATCGTCAAACCGGGGTGCTTCAGCACCAGGGAAGTCACCCGTCGAGAAACGCCAGCCCGGGTCCATCAGCAGGTGCTGTCGCTGCGCCACTGCGCCATTGGTGATCGCGCACAGCAGGAGGCCAGTGATCAGTTCAATTCGCATAGCCTGCTTTTCCCAGATGGAGTGAACGACGGGGGTGTCGTCTACGGGTGAGAAAGACCTTCACCCGGGAGCAATCGAGAACACGAAGAAGGGATGAGGAACTCAGAAGCTCGGGCTGTGGGTCAGGCGCACTGATCCGTGCGACAGAAAACCCACCGCCTTCGTGAAGTCTCCCGGGACATCGTGGTTCGGTGGTGACCAGCTCACCGTTGCAGGACCAGGCTCCCGTGGGCCGGGAGCCTTACGGTGCTGCTCCGCTGGACATTCCCGCTGAGCAGGTCCTTGGAACCATTGACCACGAAGCCGGCCACCGTGAAGCGCATCGGGCGATCACGCGGGTTCACCAGGACGGCCACGGGGCCACGACGGTACGCGATGATGTCGCGCGGGGCGCTGGTTGTGAGCGCCCGGAGGGTGCCGCTGGTGAACGCTGAATGTGTGGTTGCAAGCCCGAGGACGCGATGGTAAAAGGCGCGGGCCGAGTCGGCCTGCGGCTGATTCCATGAAATGGTATCGCGCTCGAAGAGTGGAAGTTTCTCGGGGCTCTCGATTTCCTGGCCGTTGTAGAGGAGAGGACGGCCAGGCAGGAGTGCTGCGGCCACGAAAGCGGCCCGCGCGCCTGCTCCAGGGCCGAAGATTGCCACCGGCGGGTTGTCCCACGCCGTTTCGTCATGATTCGTGGTGAAGCGCAGGCGCATGCCGTTGGCCGGCATTGCCCGCATATCGGCCAGCTCCCGGGTGACGAAGGTGGACGCCGGCTCCCCCTTCCAGACGGCCTTGAGGCGGCTGTACGAGTCCCAGGAATAGGTCAAATCAAATCCCGCCCGGTGCATCTCCATGTCGCCCCACTCGGCGAGCATGAGAATGCGCCGAGGAACCGACGCCCGAAGCGCGGGAATGGCTTCCCGCCAGAAAGCATAGGGGATGAAGCCGGCGACATCGACCCGGTACCCATCGATGCCGAATTCCGTGAGCCAGTAGCGCATGGTCTCGATCATCTCGCGCCGAAGATCGGCGTTTCCGTAGTCGAGCTGCGCGACATCGGTCCAGTCGGTCAGTTTGCCATCCGCATCGCGCGGCACACTGGGCTCGCCCTTGTCATTCCTGAAGTAGTACTCCGGATGCTCCGCCACCCATGGGTGATCCGGCGCGGTATGATCGGGCACCCAATCGAGGATGATTTTCAGGCCATGCTCGTGCGCGGCCTTTACCAGGGCGTGGAAATCATCCAGCGTGCCGTAGGTCGGATTGAGCACTCGATAATCGAGCACGGCATATGGCGAGCCCAGGACGCCTTTTCGATTCTTGAGACCGATCGGATGAATCGGCATCAGCCAGACCGTGTTGGCTCCGGTAGACTTGATCCTGTCCAGTCCCTCCATCACGCCGCGGAAATCCCCCCGCTGGGAGAAATCCTGGACGAACACTTCGTAGAGGGCGCTGCGGGACACCCATGTTGAATCAGGGGACGGTCTCGACGCTGGTCGGGGTGCAGCCGTCTGGGCTCGGAGCGGACCGGGAAGCAGCGACGTCGTGGCGAAGAAGAGGGCGGTCGCGGTCGACCGAAGCGAATGTGTCATTGGGGTCCATTTCACACTGAATTACGGAAAAGATGGCGCAGTTGGGAGCGATACCCGGGAACCGGTACCAGCAAACCGCAAAGACGCCAGGAGACGCGAGCCAGAAGTGGGAGACCTGGAGCCATCCGAAAAGGCGGCTGAGGCGTGGTGCGCGGATCCCTTTCCTTTCTCGGAGTGCTACAGGTCGTTGCGGTGCTTTCTGCAAAGGACTACCCAGGGATTACTCCTGGTTGGTGATGTCGATCGCGATGGCCGACATGGCGCCGAGCTGAAGGTCAATCGCGCCGCCCTGGTCAACGACGACGGTCGTTCCTGCGCAGGACTGGCCGACAAGCCCACCGGTAATCAGGTCGCAGTACGTTCCCGCGGACAGACCGGTCGTGATCGTCATCGAGAGAGCGCTGCTCTCCCGGTTGATCGCCACAAAGCCTTTATTTCCTCGGGAAAAGGCGATCGCGTTGCTGCCGTTGTCCCACCAGTGATTCTGATCGGTCCCGGCCACCACTTTGCGAAACCTGACCATGTTGAGAATCGAAGGATCGCGATGCTCACAGACCCATTGACCGATGGTCGCCGTTTCCAGGGTCGAGGAACAGACGAGGTCGATGGTGTTGCCGTTTCCGTCGGACGGCGGCCCCATGGAGTTGCCTCCCGGGCAGGCAAACGCGAAGCTCGAGAGAATCGAAGGATATCCATAGGGCTGAGCCAGCATCCAGACATTGGCGAGGCGGAACACATCGCCGTCGCGATAGCTGATGCCGCAGTTGTGCTGGGTATCGTGATTCTGGAGAAATGCGATCGCCTTGTCGGAGGGCATGAGCCCCCATGCCTGGGGCGAGAACTGGTTTCCCGCCGACCCGTTCGGATTGAGCTGAGAGAGGTGCTGCCCGCCGATGACGCGGAACTTGTCTCCCACGCCGACGAAGGTGAACTCGGTAATATCGGCGGCCCCACCCGACGCGTAGGCTTCGCCGAAGTAGTCCTGTGGCCGGATCGCCTCGCCCGGCCCGCCGATTACCTCGAGAAAGTAGTAGGGAAGTGGCCGACCCTCTGCCACCATCGTCGAGTCAACGACGCCAAAGATCTTGTCCAGCTCCACCTGCTGCATGTGCTTGGCGGCATCGATACGAAATCCTGCGACACCGAGCCGCGCCAGCATGCTCAGATAGGCGGCGATTTTCGCGCGAACGGATGCGAGACCGGTATTCAAGTCGGGCAGCGAGAACAGCTCGCAATCCTGCACGTTGGCAGCGCTCTGATAGTTGGTGATCGCGCAGGGCGTGTGGAAGTCCGCCTGGGTATAGAGCCCCGGATAATCGTACTTGGTATATGCGGTCCCGTTGCTCCCGACCCCGGGGCTCGGGAAGTTGGTCATGTGATTGATGACCGCATCCACGTAGATCCCCACGCCCACCGCCTTGCAGCGATTCACCATGTCGACGAACTCAGCCTGGGTGCCTGACCGGCTCTTGCCGATACTGTAGCTCACCGGCTGGTAGCGTTCGCTCCAGTCGTGACTGGGAACGATGCTGTGCTCCTGCGGGGGCGAGATCTGCACAGCGGCGAATCCGGCTGGCCCCAGGACCGTCTCGCACTCGGTCGCGATATCGGGCCATTTCCAGTCGAAGAGGTGCACGAAGACATCACCGGCGGCCATGTGACCGCTGGCGCGATATGTGGCTGGTAGATCGGGGCGAACCGGGGGAGGCGGGGGGACGTTGCCACCGCCGGCGTCCGAAGGACTCCCGCCGCACCCACTCGAGAGAATCAGGAGGGCGGCAAGCGGGTAGGAAAACCGACAGCTCCGCCGCCAGAGTGGCGACGGAGCTGCGGGAAACGTGTTCATGGTTCGGCTCCGAGCCCTAGTACTGCGGATTCTGTATCAGGTTCGGGTTAGCCGAAAGCTGCGACGCGGGAAGCGGATAGACATTCAAGTGTGCGTCGGTAGCCTGCCCGGCCTGGACATTTCCCTTCCAGGACCAGATGTAAGTACTCCCGGTGAACAGGCCGAAGCGGACCAGGTCGGTACGCCGATGACCTTCCCAGAGCAGCTCACGACCACGCTCGTCCAGCAGGAACGCGAGGGTGAGCTCGGGAGCCGTAATGTCGCCGCTGGTGTCGCCGTAGGCGCGCTCCCGGATCTGGTTCACATACGTCAGGGCCTGGCCCAGGTTGGCGCCCGTGCGTACTGCGGCCTCGGCGTAGATCAGGTAGGCGTCCGCCAGGCGGAACATTGGGTAATCCGTATCCGGGAAGGCCGGGTCGGACCCGGTGCCGCCGGTCGAAGTTTTGTTGCTGAACTTGGGGTTTGGGATGCCATCGCCAAAGTTCGTGAGGGTGGCGATCGCAACGGTCTGGCCGCCGCCGGTGTAGAAGAACGACGATCCGCGGGGATCGGTAGCCGAGAGATTATACGCTTCCGGCTTGAGCCGGAGCCCGTACCAGCAGCCGTCCACGCCATAGTCGGCCGGGTCCATGCTGTTGCCACAGGCGGCATGGATCAGGAACGTGGTGCCACCGTAGCTCTTTGAATGCAGGCCATCCTGGACGATCGGAAAGATCATCTCGGGCGACGTGTTGTTGTCGGCCTGGAAGAGGTGGGCGTACACCGGATCGAGAGAGAATGGACCCCCGATGACAGCGGACGCCTCCGTCATCGCTTCGGCATAGTGCGCCGCTCCGGTGTAGACCTCGGCATTCAGATACACATGAGCCAGCAGCATGTGGGCTGCCTCTTTGGTCGCCCGCCCGTACGTTCCCGCGCCCGCTGCCGGCAGGTCGGCGAGAATCGCGTTCAGCTCGCTCACGATGAAGTCATAGACCTCAACCCGGGTGTTCTGCTTCGGCGGCGTCGGGCTGTTCACGGTGACGATGGGAATCGGACCAAAAAGATCGACACCATGCCAGTAGCTCAGCGCCCGAAGGAACCGGGCCTCGGCACGGAACTGCTGAATCTGGGTCTTGAGAGCGGGACTGACGTTACGCTCGGTGAGCTTGGCATCAGAGGTCTCTTCCAGGAATGTGTTGACCCAGGTCACCTGCAGGTAGATGCGGGCGAACATACCGGAGAGAAAGCTGTTGCTCGATCCCCAGACCTGGCCGTTGAACTCCTGGACGCCCTGATCGCCCCAGGCGAGCACGGCCTCATCCGTCGGAAGCTCCTGGTGCTCCCATAGCAGCCGGACGTATTGCGAGAAGCCTTCATCGCTGATGCTGGAGATATCCTTATTACCTGCCGGCCCCTGTTGCCCGGTGGTCGAGAGCCCGGCGTAGATCTTGGCGAGGAAGGCCTGGTAGGACCGGGTGTCAGTGAAAATATTGTTTTCGCTGACGGTGCTGGCCGGGAGACTCGTCGGATCGGTGCATGCGCTCACCCCCACGGTAAACAGGGTGACGGCACTGACAATCGCGATGCGGATCGTGCGGTTCATGACTCTGTCCCTTCTCGAGGTTTCGAGTTTCATATGTTCATTCCGCCTAGAACTGGAGGCTCAGGCCGCCGGTGAGCGTACGCGAACGCGGATACAGGTTGTTATCAATGCCATTCAGTCCCGCCGTCGGATCCACGCCGCTGTAGCCAGTGATCGTGAATGCATTCTGTACGGTTCCGAAGGCCCGCGCCGACTGGCCTCTGAGATTGAACGAGTACCCAACCGTCAGGTTATCCATCCGCAGGAACGACGCCCGCTCCACATAGAAGTCAGAAAAAAGCTGTTGTGAAGTAAACCCGGTCTTCAGCACTGAGCTGTGGAGATTGTACGGAGATCCCCGGTTCACTTCCGAGAAGGTCCCCAGGTTGGAAGCCACGTTATTGTACACGTAGTTTCCCAGGTATGCCCGAAGTGTAAACCCGAAATCGAACTTCCCATAGGTCATATAGGAGGAATGTCCGAGAATCCACTTGGGCGAGGGGTCGTGGAACGGGCGGAGATCGTCCTGGTTGATCGTGCCGTCTCCGTTCTGGTCTTTATAGATGTCCTGCTCGTTGATCGTGGCATCACCGTTGGTGTCGGTAAAGATCGGGTTGCCCTTGGAGTCACGGATGTGCTCGTAGACGAAAAACGAGTTAA
>JBDTRF010000077.1:0-13242 GCA_039931815.1 Gemmatimonadota bacterium | reverse complement strand
CCAGAATACCGCGGTCGCGGCGAGAAGGATCGCCACTAACCTGCCGCCGGTAACGCCGTCGGGCGGACGCGTTGCGTAGAGCGCGGTTCCCGCGGCGGCACCCAGAACGACAATGATCACCGTCAGGTTTCGCCACCAGCGAGCGTCAGACATCGTCCTCCCCGGCCAGATCAGAGTCATCTGAGTGGGAATGCTCTATGGTTGGGCCACTCGTGCCATGAACAACGTTGCGACAGCTTTCCAGGCCTGTCCTGGCATTTCGCGTTTCCTGAGCGAGAGCCTGTCCGCCAGGTAGACCGCCACCACGCCTGCAGTGTACGCGAGAAGATCGAGCGGATCAAAGGTTCCCCGGGTGAGCGCGAGCAGTGCACCGCCCAGCCGATACCGTTGATTCAATTCCCAGGCGAACGAGCCCGCGAGCACCGCCAGTGCCGCCACTTCAGGAGTCGGGCGTTTGCCCGTCACCCACCGCAGGACGGATTGCCCCCGGCGGCTGACCACGTAGAGCATCGCCGGGCATACGACATCCGCCCCGTAGCTGGTCAGTAACCCGCCGTGTACGCCAGCCATATCCATGGCGCCAAAAGCGATGAATGCGCCCCACATGACCACGTCAAACACTACACGGGCATTATTCCGCATCCCTCACCTGGGGAAAAGTCCCGGGTCCAGGCTGCCAGGGCCAGCCGAAACTGATTCGGTTCGGGTGAAGTGTCTCACTCACCTCCGATAACCGGCTTGAGATCGATCACGGGAGTGCCATCGACCGCTTCGAGCGGTCCCACACGAAGACGAGTGCCATCAATCGCCTTCACCGTTACGGGATGCAGACCAATCGGATTCGGCCGGTCGGCGGACCGGGTGAGAAACACTCCGGCCAGCGGGGCGGCCTGGTCATCTCTCGGATGGACCTTCAATAGATCCCGGCGGGCGTGATGGAGCCACGTCACCACGATCAGCAATTGTCCCACCTTAATGCCGGCGAGACCGGGCGCATAGGTTTCCTCGAGCTCGATCCAGGCTTCCGGACCGCCTTCGGAGCCCTGCTTAGGCGCATCGGCCAGGGAGATCAAGTCGGACGACACTCGACCAATCGGCCTGGCGATGAGATCATATGATGTCATGTGACACTCACGATGGTTCCCCGCCCCGTTTCCCCGCGAGAAGCAGGACGGCCAGATCTCGCTTGGTGATCCTCCCCGAATGACGATGGTCAATCATGTCGGCGATCGCGCCCAGCATTCGAGTGCAGGTAGGCTCGTCAAGGTTGCGGTAATTGGAATACGTATCATCAAGCGCAGGTAGGTGCTGGTCGAACAGGTCTCCGTCCATTCGATCAAAGCCGCGGGGTAGCCCGGACGGACCGCTTCATAATCCTCGGCTGCGTCGTCAAAGCTCGTGCGCGAGTGGGCGGGACGGATATCAGCGGACATGAAGAGAGCGTGCGGGCACCGTCTTGGTTCCCTCCACAAATCCGTAGACCGCAAGTCCAAACCCGATGGTTGGATCGAGCACCGAACGCGTGCGATAAATGAGAAGGGCCGCTGCGAGTGCGCAGGCCCGTGCCGCAGCCTCACCTGAGAGTCCATGGGCCGACGTGATTTTCGTCAATCCAGGCTCAAGGGCAATCTGGGTTTGGCTCAACGTCAGCTGAGCGGAGTGTCCTTCGCCGGGCTCCGCCAGCGCCACAGGTTTACTGATTTCCACATCAAGGCCTTTGAGCCCGGACTCGAGCACTTCCACCAGGAGCGGCCCGCGCTCATTGGCGGCGTCGGAAAAGACCGGAGTACCGGGAGAAAGGTTACGGGTGGGGAGATTGAAGGAATGGAACAGAAAGGTCCCCGCCATTCGCGCAGCCGCGACAATGACCGTTTCGGCATGAGCGCCCCGTTCATTGGTCAGGACCGCGACGATCGCGTCAGCGATCTCCGATGCCGCCTTGAGTTGAGCATCAAGCGTGGATGCGGGGGAGAGTTGAGCCATAGTCGGGGAAATCCGTGGTTGGTGAATGCTGATTGCTGGTGTCGTGCTGGACTGCCGGCTCTGATACGACGCCGACATTCATCATTGGTCGACCGTCACCCCTCCAGGAACACCGTCGGTCGAATCGAATATGCCGTTATCTGCCACTTGCATGATGTTCACCCGGATGGATCTACAAATAGTCTAACCGCCTGGTACGGTGCGGCAATCCGCCGGCGAGGGGCCGGAGGCTCAGGAGAACGCAGCGATGTCGGTCCAGCGTCCCCCGTCAACCTGTTCGATCAGGGTCACCGCGCGGAATGTGACCTGGAAGGGTTCGACCTGGGTCGCGATTTCCATGAAGTCCGCATCGGAACACGTCCCGTTCCTCGGGTGGATCAGCGTGATATGCGGCTGGTGTTTGCGAGGGGGTTGACCGCCCGGTGACAGGAGACTGTGTCGCAACGAGTCAAATGACTCCGTCGATCCGCTCGCTGGGAGATACACCAGATCCCGGTCACGGACTGGAGCGGTGAATCGGAGGGTTACCGCGATCGGTGTGATCCCGGCCAGCCGGGACGAAAGGAGCATCCAATCGTCAACTTCGTCTTCCCGGCACAGCGTTACGTGGGCCCGAATCAGGTCAGATTGCACCGGATTGAAGCGGGTCCGAAGCGCCTCGAGTGCCGGGTTATGGGGTGGTGGTACAAAGAGAGTTGCCTGACGCCGGGTGGACATCAGGACAAAGTAACTGTGAAGTGTTCACGGGACTCGTTGGTGACCCGGAACCTGGCACTGCTCACTGCCACCATAGATTCTCCATCGACTTCGATCCGGATACCCGCTCGGCATCACAGCGCCTGGATGACGCCTGGCGTCATTTGAAAGCCATTCCGTCGCTTTGACGCCGGACTACTCCGCGAGCTCAACAGTTGTCATCATCACCGGCGCATGGTCGCTGGTGCCCAGGTCGGCTTGCACGACACAGCTTTGGACACGGGCGGAGAGGCCAGGCGAGGCGAGGAAGTAGTCCAGTCGCCAACCGATGTTGCGGGCCTGAAGCTCGCGCCAGGGAGCCCACCAGGTGAAAAGGCCGGCGTTGGCCGGGTCAACCGCACGTCCGACGTCAGTCAGCCCGGCATCGAGCAGCGTCTCGAATATGGCCCGTTCTTCGGGTAACTGTCCCACCTTCCGTGGATCGCGCTCCCGGGGATGCACATCGATCTCGGCTCGCGCGATATTTACATCTCCACACAACACCACCTCCCGACCGTCGGCCCTGAGTCCCCGGACCCAGTCCACCAGCTGCGTCAGGAAATTGAGCTTCGCGGGATAGTCTTTACCGCCGTTTGGAACATACATGGAGGCGATCAGCAGGTTCCCCACCTCGGCCGTCACGACCCGGGATTCGAAGTCGAACGCGGGATGTCCATACACCGGGATTCCGGGAAATGCGTCCTTGCGGAGCTGAAGCGAGACGCCTGAATAGCCTTTGCAGCAGTGCCAGAATGCGTGGTAATCCTGCGACTGTACCGCCTCAGGTACCTGCGTCAGCTCAGCCTTCAGTTCCTGGAGGCACACGACATCGGGTTGTTCGCGTGCCAGCCACGACTCGACCTGCGAGGCGCGGGCCCGAATCCCATTGACATTCCAGGTCGCGAATTTCAATTGAGCCCCGAGGGCAATCTGTGGAGACCGACGATTCTTCGTGGCCTTACCATTCTCGACCCTAGCACCATGTGGCGGAGCCGAGCGCGCGGGGGTGGCTGGTGGCCGACACTACCTGGCGCGTTCGCGTGTGAGCCGAGCATGCCTCATCGGGCCGATCGCGAAAGCGAAGCGTGACATGACCTGCATGAGTTAGTATCCCGTGCCCTCCGTGCATCCCCTCCACTCCGCGTGGAGCGCTTCCAGGAATAATCGAACAGCGAGGTCTCAAGGTCCGGCGTCGGAACTGTCATTCCATTACCTGGGGTCACGTACTAGAGCCCGACCCGCTTCTGCAGATAATCCGGGTACCGGGCACCCTCCACCGTAATCTTCGATGCCGCGGCTTCAATCTCCTGGAGATCGTCCGGGGTCATTTCAATCGAGGCCGCACCGATGTTCTCTTCCAGTCGATGGCGTTTCGTCGTCCCCGGAATTGGCACGATCCAGGGCTTCTGTGCCAGGAGCCATGCGAGGGCGATTTGCGCCGGTGTGGCGCCCTTCTGTTTCCCGATGCGCGCTAAGAGGCCTACTACCGCCTGGTTTGCTTTCCGTGCTTCCGGGGTGAAGCGCGGAACGATGTTCCGGAAGTCATCTTTGGCGAACGTCGTGTTCTCGTCGATTTTCCCGGTCAGGAAACCTCTCCCGAGCGGACTGAACGGGACAAACCCGATACCCAGTTCCTCGAGGGTCGGAAGCACGTCGAGTTCCGGCTCGCGGAACCACAATGAGTATTCGCTCTGAAGCGCGGTGACTGGCTGCACCGCGTGCGCTCGCCGAATCGTCCTGGTGCCGGCCTCCGACATCCCGAAATATTTCACTTTCCCCTGCTGAATCAATTCCTTGACCGTACCGGCCACATCTTCAATGGGGACCTCCGGGTCCACCCGATGCTGGTACAGGAGGTCGATCGTCTCGACCCGGAGCCGCTTGAGCGCCGCCTCAGCTACTTCCTTTATGTGCCCGGGCCTGCTGTCGGTGCCAACCTGTTTCCCCTCTGCATCAAACCGGAACCCGAACTTGGTCGCGATCATCACCTGTTGGCGGAAAGGAGCGAGTGCTTCACCGAGCAGCTCCTCATTGGTGTATGGGCCGTAGGCTTCAGCGGTGTCGAAGAGAGTAACACCGCGTTCAACTGCGGCCCTGATAACGGCAATCATCTCCTGCTTATCACCCGCTGGGCCGTAGGCAAAGCTCATGCCCATACAGCCGAGGCCCAAAGCCGAGACTTCCAGGCCGCTGGATCCGAGTTTGCGTTTCTGCATAGTCCTCCTGGCGACCATTCTTAGAGTAGCACGACTTAACCCGTGGCAACGGGCTGGCCGAATGTTATCCAGAATCTGTTGAGGTCTCGAATGATAAACTCGCGCATCCCATAGAATGTATCATTGATCTCCGCCACAAGCTCCGCCCGTTCCTTGAGGCGCTGATACAACGCCTCGACCTCGTCGACCTCAATGTACACATCCATTTCACGTCGCTCGGCGGTGCTCGGGTGTCCGCCGGCAGCAAACATGAGTTCCCCTCGTCCAAATGTCAGCCGGGCCCAATTCATTTCCCCATCATCTTCGTTGGTGCCCTCGACGGTAAAACCAAGGGTCTCATACCAGGCAACGGTGGATCGCACGTCCGGCACGTGAATCATCGGCACAACATTTCGCGGCACGGTGTCTCCTTCATAAGAATGTGCGACGCAATACGGGAATCAATTCCTGACCCATGAATGCTGGATTATTGAAGAATGCCCTGCTGACGCGGCCGGCGCAGATCCAATCAGCTCCGGCGTGTCAATCATACATCAGCAATCATCAATCACAAATCAGTAATCGCGCGGTCTCTCCTGAGGAGCACTTCACGGCGGACCTGGCTCAGGATGGCTCGTCGAATCAGTCCGCTCCCCGGTGCTACGAGTCGCCAATAGCGACGAAACTGGCCTAGAGTAAGGGGATCGGCGCAGCGGATGCGCGTTTCCGTCGCGAGCTCCGCACCCGCGGGAATGGTGCTCACCTCAAAGTTCCAGGCGGCCTGCGCCAGGCCGGCCGGAAGTGAATCGAGAAACCGGTCCGGCCCGATCGGTATGACGGAGGCAGTGAGCGTCCAGAAGCGGCCAGTAATGCCGAGTACTATTTCGCGAGGCGGCGCTCGCTCCAGTAAAACGAAATCCGAGTGGGCCAGGTCCGCGAGTGAAGCCCGGGATGTTGTCACACCCCTGCGGAATCGTTCCACCAGGCGCGCAGGCGAACGGATGAGAGCCGGAAGCAGCCGGGCCCCCATGAGGGCGCGGACCATCCATGGGCGACTGAAGTCCGTCGCGAGGAGCGTGGCATACACCGTGGAGGGAGGTGCGGCGATAGCAACCTGGTATCGCGCCACGAATTCATAGGACGGCATCCAGGAGTCGAGAAGGCTCATTCCAGTGTCATTCTGCCGACATTCTCTGCTCGCCAACCCTGATCAGGGTGCCATTCGGGTCCACGATCGCAAACTCGCGCATACCCCAGGGCTTGTCTTCAATCGCGTCCAGGCGTGGTATCCCGTCACCCGGGAGACCCATCCTGGAGCATTCCGCGTGCAATGCCTCGACATCTCTTACTCGCCAGTAACACTGGGCGTAGCTCTCGCGTGGCGAGAGATCGGCGTAGCCGAAAAAGTGCATCGTCAGGTCTCCCCTGGCCAGAATGGCGTAGCCCCCGAATGCTTCCGGCCACCATCCCGTTGCGAGAAAACCAAGTCGCTCGTAGAAGGCACGCGTTTTCCCGAGGTCGCGGGCTGGAAGAATCGGAATGGCGATACCTGGCTCCATACTATGCTCCTGTCCCAAAAGGACTGTCGTGATCGGTGATGATGGGTTCTACCGGGCGACTCACGCCCTGTCCGCCGCGTGAAGGAGGGCCGCGTACAGCTCAGGGTCGGCTCGAATCCGATCGTCGTCGAGCCACTCACGCTTGACCTGCGCGCCGGCGGCCACCAACGCGAGCAGAATTCTGGAATAGGACCTGGCGTCGGACCGGTTGTCTATCAGCCAGGCGTGCAGGGCCCACACCATCGGTGGAGTCTGGTACAACGCATCCCTGGCATCGACGGGGGCGCCGCGGGAAAGCAGCAACTCAACAACCTCAACCGCACCCGAATAGGCCGCCACGTGGAGTGCGGTCCTGGCGTGATCGGCCGAGCGGATTCCGGGGTCCACGCCATGGTCCAGCAACAGGGCGACAACTTCGGCCTGGCCGTACCAGGCGGCCATCACGATCGCCTCGGCTGCATCCTTCGGCGAGACGGTGCGCGGCGGGTGAAACGCGGCTCGAACCAGGTCGAGGTGGCCGATCCCCGCCGCGTCGATCAGGTCAACGGGGGCGCCCAGCCCGGCCAGGTGGGCTCCGGCCTCCGGGCACCCATTCATCAGGCAGTAGTGTACGATTTCCGGGTCCAGTCGCGCTCCGCGCGAGAGGAGCAGGTCGGCGAGCGAGTTCTGAACTCCGGCCAGGCGTGGATGGGCGCTGGTCACCACCAGCCCAAGCGTGGTGGCACCACCTCCATAGACGTCGGCCTCGGCATCAACGACGGCGCCGGCATCGAGAAGGTACCGGGCAATCGACTCGATGTTCGCCGGCGTCCGCTGGCGATAGTGCTCGACTCCATTGGCCGATACATAGTGGAGCAACGTGGCGTGGTGTTCCCGGCTCGATCGGGTGCGCACCAGTTCGGGATCAGCGCGGAGCAGGTGTTCCAGCGTGGGGAGATCGCCGGCGGCAATTGCATCTGCCGCGCGTTCGAACGCGGATATATCCGACTCCAGGTGAGTCAACCCTTCGAGGTGATGCACCAGCCTGGGCCAGCTCTCGAATCCGTGGGCCCGGGCGATCACGAACTGCGCCTGGGAGAGGCCGCAGTCCGCGTGGCGCAGGCGCTCACGCGCGAAATCCGCCACCTGGTGGGTGCGACGCTCGATGTCGCGCTGATCGATATGGATGGTTGCGGGCTGGTGTTTGACGAGTGCTGCGATCCACTGCGTGGCCCAGGCCAGGATTGCATCATCCCCCGATCGGCATGCAAAGGCCAAATTCTTGGCGCGCTTGCGATACTGATCGAGATCGGGCCGGGGGGGCAACGGAAGCACGTCCTGCGGATTGGGATACATACGAAACCCCTTTCAGAGCGCCTGGAGTCCGCACCGATCAGGCTGAAAGAAGGTTCGTCTTTTTAAACGACTGCAGTGGGTGGGCACGGCCCTTTACGCGGACTGAATGCGCCCCGAGCGCGCTTGTAGTGTAGCAAAGGCCTGCCCGGGGGGCAATATGGTACGGCGGATGGCCGGCGAGGGCGGTCGCGTGGCGAATCAGGCATTCTTGAGAATCGGCGCGTTCGCCGCGCGAACCGCCGAGTGCCGAGTTACGCGGTGGATTCACCAGATTGAATCGACAATTAGCCAGCCCAGCCCGAATGCAGACAGGGCGATCGGGATGAATAAAAGCCTTCGCCGATGAAATGTCAGCCCTTCCTCAGTCCATTTTTCACTGCTGAAAATATTCCAGGAGGCGATTATCGGAATATCATTTGGATTCCGCAGGTAGCGCTCAGGGGGTGGCTGAGGATTTCGGCGACGCTCAATCCAATTGGCAACCAGGGCGAACAGGGCGACATATACAAGAAACCCGGTAGCACTGGAACCGATTCTGCCATCCAGAGTCATCGACCAGGCCCAAGCGTGAAGGTGAGTGCATGGACATTTCCGTCTGGCGCTCCGGAGAATGACGACGAGCGATTGCGGAGCGAGCGCGCTCGGCATGTGTCACTGGCACGCGTCCTACGGAGTGTGATTAGCCACAGGCCTAGACGCCAAAGGCTCAAGCCCCACTATCCATGAGCCTGACATTCCCCGCCCCGCGGTTTAACGTGATGGACCCGTTCGCCATGAGCGAGCCTACTGCTGACCCACCAGGTTCAGGAAGATCCCCCGGTTCCGGTAACTCAGATCAGTCAGGTCATCGGAATAGTCGGTAAAATTATACCCCGCGCCCACTTTCAGGTTGTCGGTGAGGTGACGGTAGACCCCGAACAGCATCCCACTTCGCACATCCGCATCCTGAACGGTGAGCGAACGGACTTCTCCCAGCATTTCCCAGCTTCGCACCAGGCGCCAGTCCAGGCGACCCAGGGTAAGCCACGCGTTGCTCTTGAGCCATGGAGCGGCCGGCAGCGTGTTGTCGCGGATCGATCCGGCACGGTACCCGGCTTTCCCGCCCAGTGAGAGGCGGCGGGTGAGTGCGAGGGTTCCGTCCATCGACACGATATGACTTCGCTGGGCCAACGTGGACGGACGCAGTCCGCCGGATAACTGGCCCGGGCTCGCCAGATCGTACAGGTAGGTGTATCGGAAGAGTCCGTTGAGGCGATTGCTGTGTACCGGCCGGTAGGCCAGCCCACCTGCCACCTCGACATATTTCGCCGCGTCTGGCACGCTGGACTCGTGGTCACCCAGGGCGAGATTGGCGGTGCCAAGAAATCTCCAGTCGCGCGAGGCTTGAAGGCCAGCCGTATTCCGGATCAGCCAGGCTTCGCGTCGACCGGCGATGTCTGACTTGTCGGTCCGGTATTCCACCGCTCCACTCCAGGTGAACCCCCCGCCGTGATATCCCGAGTTGAGCGAGGCCGCGGTGCGGGCAATATCACCACTCGCCGAGTCGCCCAGGACGCCATGCTCGTACTTGAGCCCCCAACTCCAGCGCTGCCCCGCGGCGATGTCCACACCAAACGCGTGCATCAGGCCGGAACCGCCATCGTGGCTGCTCTGCTGCCTCCGCTCCGCGAACACGCTGGTCGCATCGGAGTACCGAAGCCGGGTACCAGTGATCAGGCTGGCGCGCTGGATGCGCGAGCCGCCCTGTCGTTCGTCGGCGTCCACCAGGTAATTGAGGTAGACGCTGCCACCTTCTCGCACCTGCAAATCGGCCCCAAGTAACCCGCCTCGCCCGCCATCTCCATCGGTGACCTCACCCTTGAGCCCGAGTCGTCGCGACATCCGATATCGTCCACCCAACCCGAACCGATCGTTCTCCGACCGACCACCGTCTTTGTTCACCGTGGCCTGGGCCAGGCCATATATCCCGAATCGGCCCTCGGCTCCATCGGTTCCCATTGGTGCCAACTCCAGCCGGCCAATGACATCGGTGCGCTCGCCAGCTTGGGAAAGCAAGTGGCTGTTCCCACCGGCGAGACCGCTTACACGATCGTCATCTCTGATTCCGGCACTCAGCGTCACGGCGCTGGTAAGCCGAAGCCCGGCGTTCAGCTCCAGGCTGTGCGAACGACCCGTTGTTTCGCCCTCCCGGAAATCTACGGTCGCCGACAGATTCATTCGACTCGCCAATGGCAGTTGGGCCGCGAAGCCGCTCTGCCGAATGTTCTCGCTTGTCAGCTGGCCGGGAGAGGAGAATCCCGCGTCCCGGTCCGCGTAATACCCGGTGAGCGTCCCGCTTAGTCGGCCAGAAAGCTCAGACAAGTCCACCGCGGCTTCCGCCCGGGTCGCGTTCGCCCGAGTGTTTGCCTGTGCGGAAGAAGTCAGGTCGGTAAAACCAAAGCCACCGCTGATCGACGACAGCGATTGATTGCCGGGACCGTCGGAGCGGGCGCGCTCGACCTTGAAGTAGGTGCCTGCTCGGTGCCGCAAAATGAAATCTCCACCGAGAAGCGTCTGCTCCATTCCCGTCCCATCCTGCCGGTAGGCGGTGGCGCCCAGGCGCAGGTGGTCTCCCCACCACTGCGTCAGTCGGCCGCCCGACGTCAGGTTATCGACCCGCGAAAGGCCGGGCGCAAACTCGTACGTCACCACCATCACGACCGGGTTCCCGTCCAGCGTACCGTCGCGCACCAGGGTTTGCCGGTCCGCAATCGCGCTTAGCGGCTCCCGCAGCGACACTCGACCCTGGAGCGCATTGAGTTCGTAATCCTGGCCCGGCTGCAGCAGGGTCGAGGCGAGCACGATCTGCGATTCGCGATCACGAATCTCGACACGGACCTGCTCCGATCCGATCACGATATCCTGATGCCTCAGGTAATAGAGAGATCCGCCGGTGCCGCGGAACTCTTCCCGCGAGGCGATGGTCCCGGGGTCCGCCGCGAAACCGCGAAGCTCGGTCTTCCGCTCGCCGAAACGCGTGGTTGAAAGGCCCCGATGATCCAGCTCAGCTCCGTAGAGCCCCCGGCTCACGCTGATCAGATCGGTATCGAATGGACGAGCCTGGAAGCTGCCCCACATGATGCGCGAGTCGTTCCGCTCGAGTTTGACGTAGAGGTTGCCCTGCGTCGGCGCATCTTCCTCCAGCGTGCCATCGTCACCATAGGTCGGATAGTATGTATTCGGATCCAGCCGACGAAGCAACGATCGAGGATCGCGACGGGAGAAGTTAGAGACCAGGTCTTCCAGCGGCTCTTCACGCGTATCGGCACTGGCAGTGAACCGGGTGTTGCTCCCGAATCGCCCCTTCGCATAGAAGGCGACCCTGCCCCGGGTGTAAAGCTCTTCTTTGTAGCGACCGGTGGGATCGCCAGTAACCTCGCCTGCCGGTCCGCTGACCCAGTTCTGGCCCAGGGTCAGGTCAAGAATCGCGACGGAGAACCAGTCATGGCGAGGCACGATCATGTCTCGGGTATACTCGTGCTGTACGCCAGCGCTGTCGGTCACGGTCACGGAAACAACCTGGGTACCCGCGGGCACGATCTGCCGGGAGACGAAACGGCCATCAGCCACAGCGACATTGCGTCCCATTACCCGGACGTGCGCGCCCGGCGTGGAATCGCCATTTACCGTGATCGACCCGCCCTGGACCATAATATTCGCGACCGCACGGTGGTTCTCGTCGTAGCCCTGGGGCAGGATCGCGTCGCCGGAGCGAACTCGTACCGGGCGATCCAGCAGCTCCAATCGCCGGGGTTCTGTCTCATCGAACTTGCCATCGGCGCCATACACTCGAAGCACGTAGCTCACGGCATCAATCCCCGACGGTGCCGTGACAGTCCAATCGAAGCTGAAGTCGTTACCCGCGGGTACCACAACCAGGGGATCAGCCTGGGGTGACTGGTCCGCGAGAAAGATCCGCAGCTCGGAACGGGTAATCCATGCCGCGTAGTTGGTATAGGCGAAAAAGCTGATGTCCTCGTTCCGTGCAGCGGTGCCAGTCTCGGCCATCACATTGAGCACCGGAGCCTGGGTCAACGGGTCAAGATTGATGCGGACATGTAGGATCGAGTCTTCCGTCACGCGGCCCAGGTGGTTATCGCGCCGAGCACCGAAATCGAGAACCGTCATCTTGCCGGCGGTGAGGCGAACGGTGCGCGGGTTTTCGCCGGTGATGACATAGTCGGATGGCAGGGTCCGCGCATCCACCTTGAGAATGAAATTGCTGCCGAGCTCGGCGTCCGGCGTGGCCGCGCAGGCGATGTGGTACCGTCCCACGTCGTCCGTCATGACGAGCCAACCGCGAGCGGTAGCCAGGCGAACAGCGGGAAGTCCGACCTCGCCTGCGTCCTGCGCTCCATTGCCATTCCGATCGTCGAACACCCGGCCCACCAGGTCGGAGCAGGCAAAGGTCGGTTCGGGCACGACTCGCACCGTGGCCAGCGCCGGCAATGAGATGGCGGGATCCTGCCCTGTGGGGACACGAGGATCGAACGCCTGCGCCAGGTTGCTGTACTCGCCGGGTTCAACCCCACTCCCGACCACGAGCGCGAGGTGAATGGTGCGTGTCCCGTTCGCGGCGAAGGCCAGGGCGGGCCAGATCAACGTGCGCCCTTCGCGCCGCGGCTCGGTCGCAAGGCCGTCGACCGAGGCACTGCCCATCCGATACTGGAACCCCGCCGGCATCACGTCGCGCACTTCGAGGCTGTCGAAGGTCATTGCGACCAGGCTCGTCGCCGCAATGGTGTACGGTACCAGGTGCCCGGTCGACACGTTTACCAGGGGCGTAGTCTTGGTCAGCACCATCGAAGCCGCCGGTCGGAAAAGAATCGCGACCTCCGATCGTGCCGTCGCGAGCTCGGAGCCGCGCGCGGTCTGCGCCGTGGTGCCAATCACGGCATTGTAGAGTGCCGTGGCGGGAAATGGCCCGGCACCGAAATCCACTTCGACGACAAACGTGAGGGTACAGGACTCCAGCGGATTGAGACTGAGATCGCCGGTGAGAAGCTCGAGGTGCGACTGGCCGTCGAAGAGCGGAGACAGGGCGAGCGCGGAAGGCCTGGTGCAGCTGTCGAGCAGGAGCGGGCTCACGATGGACACGGTAGCGCCGGGGAAGGCCTGCGCCAGATCATCCGTCAGCTGCACGTTGGTCGCGCTGGTCGTCGAATCCGGATTGCTCACCTGGACCACGATCGGTACCCGGAATCGCTTCGCCCCGGTCTGCGTCACGCGGCCCGTCGACGTTGCAACGGCGATTTGTTCGGCCCGACACGCGACAATCGTCGGACTGGACAGCGTCGGATCCGGTTGGATCCCGTCGCTGCTCTGATCCGATACCGCAAAGCCGCCAGGTGTCGCGGCGTTCGCCACGGCCACGGACGGACAGGCCCCGGTGACCA
>JBDTRF010000076.1:0-13436 GCA_039931815.1 Gemmatimonadota bacterium | reverse complement strand
TTGCGACGAGGAAGAGCGGGCGACCGGGCTCGAACCGGCGACGTCCAGCTTGGGAAGCTGGCATTCTACCACTGAATTACGCCCGCGATATGCGGGGTAATATGATCCTTCCCCGTCGCCGGAGCAAGGCCGATTCAGCTTTTACCGGACGCGCCTTCAGGTTCGGAAATACGCTCTACCACGCGTCCGACTTCGCTCACGCTCACGCCACCCTGGCTCAACGCCAGGTCGGCCTGTGCGACGATACCGACCACCTTGCCCTTGTCGTTTACTACCGGGACCCGCCGGACCTGCTCCTCCGACATGATCCGGTTAACCTCACCAACATCATCGCTGTCGCGAACGGTGAAAGGGTTGGGCGTCATCACGTCGCTCACGCGAGCGTCGATGCGCCCCTCGGCCAGGGCTCCAATCGCCAGGTCCCGATCGGTGACGATCCCAAGCGGGCGGCCACTCTCGTTACCATCCACCACGGGCAGCGAACCAACCTCGTTTGCCGCCATCAGGCGAGCGGCGTCCTGCACGGAATCCGACGGTGCGCAACACACCGGATTCTTTGTCATCAATTCATGAACCTTCATGCGGCCTCCAGGCTAAAACCGGGTTACCCAGCGCGAACGCAACAACCTGCCACAACGCCGGGGGAATAACGGTGCGCCGGATCACGCTGCCTTCAACCTGGGAAAACAACACCGCCCCCATCAGTGAATGGAGGCGGTGTCTTTTCGCGTTCGGTCTTCGATAGTGCGATGGCGCAGTTCGGTTACTTCTTGCTGTAGCGCCAGGCCACGATCCCCTCGCCCTGGGCCGTAACCGTGAAGTCCTGCTTCTCACCATCTGGAAGTGCCTTGACCGCGACTTCCTGGCTGGTCACCGCCTTACCGCTCGCGTCCAGGAATTCGAACACCAGCGTCAGGGGAACGGCCGCGATCGGCTTTTCCGAAATATCCTTGGCCGCCCTGCCTGTAGCGGAGCCGACGAGGGTCGCTGAACCAGCGCCGGGCTGGAAAGTCGCGACCTGGACATTGACCGGCAGTTCCGAAATTTGAACGACGTACTTGAGAGTCTGCTCCTGCCTTTTCTTGATCTGATACCCTCGGGCGAGCAGCCTGAGATTGTCTTCGTTCATTGGATCAAGACCAACGAGCCGCTCACCCACCGCGACCAGGCTGTCTCCGTTGTTCATCTGGATGTAGGTGTTCGCCAGATTGAACAGCGCATCGCGATAGTTTGGATTGTCCGCCAGGGCCTGGTGAAATGCGCGGGCAGCCTCTTCGTAATTCTTGTCGGTGAACGCCTTGACGCCAAGGTCGAACACATCGACTCCAGCGCCGGTGCCGCCGGCACTGCCGGGCGCGCCACCACCCGCCGTCGCGGTCGTCAGCAGCTGCGACTCGATGACTTTTGCGCTATCCACCATGTTGAGCGCCCGGAAGGAATTGGCCAGCGCCCGTTTGGCATCGTTGTCGGCCGGATTCCAGCCAAGGTAGCGATGCAGGGCTTCGACGGCGTCCTTATGCCGGCCGGCGTTTTGATAGACGGCCGCGAGATTAAACGTGGTGGATGTCCGCAGCGAGGCATACGCCGTGTCGGTCGCCGCTTTCGTTTCGGAGGCCGCGACGGCTTTCTCAAAGGCCGTTGCCGCGCTGTCCAGCTGCTTCTTGTTGAAATAGATGATCCCCATGTTCTGATACGCATAGGGGGCATCCGGAGAGAAGGACGCGGCCTGGCGCAGGAAAATCAGCGCCGAATCCGGATTGCCGGCCTGCATCAACTCGGAAGCCGGTCGCATCAACGCGGCATAGGTCGGCAACTTGAGTTTACGAACCTCGTCGGCACAATTCGGCGCCAACTGCTGGGCCTTGGCCAGCGACGTGTCCGCCCCTCCGACATCGCCGCGATACAGGTACACGCGACCAAGCCAGTACCATGCCGCCGGGCTGCTCGCCTGGTTGTCCGTGGTAATAGCTTCCCGTAACACCCGGTCGGCGTCAGAAAGGAGCCGCTCCCGATTGCTGGCGGAGCTGAGGGCGGACTGAATGTAGGTCGCGCCGCTCTTGACCTTGAAATGTCCACCCCGGAACTCCTCACAGGTCGGAGCCTGATATTGCGACGGCTGGGCCGCGATCACGGCGGTGTTGCCGGTCTGGCCGTACACAGCGCCGGGTAACAGCGTCAAGCTCGCGAGAACTACCATTCGCTTCAACATTACTGCTCCTTGTTCAGAGATGAATCCCTATCACGCAAACCGGCAACATCATCGACGCGGCGCCGGATTTCCATGGCAACATCGCGTACTGGGCGATTCAACTTACGGGCCAGCGCCATCACGTCATCAAATTCCGGTTTGGCCCTGGATCCGCCTGGCGCATCCACGATCTTCACCCGCACGGCCATCCCGTCCATCACGATCTGTATTTCGTGACGCGGCAAGGTGACTCGCTCGCCGCGCCAGCGACGCACCCCCGCTGTTGTGCTATGCCGAAACAGGGCCTCAGTTACTGCGGAAGCTTCCGCCTCGGTCGTCACCAGCTCAAGACGGAATCCGGTACGTCCCTTCTTCATCTGGGTTGCCCAGATCTGGACATCAAGGGCGCCGGCGGTCATCAAGGCCTCCCGGAGAGGCTCCAGATATTCGGGGTTCAGGTCGTCGATATCGGTGGCGAGCATCACCGCCTCACCCGCTTCCGATACCGCCTCCCCCAGGAAGAGCCGCAGGGCGTTAGGGTAGCCCGCAGGATTCCGCCCTCCGGCTCCCCAGCCACTTCCAGAGGCCCGCCACCGGGCTGGGGGGGCTCCCCTCGACAGCACTCGGAGTAACACTGCTCCCGTAGGTGTGGTCGCCTCTCCGGTGACAGGCCCGTTGGGCGCAATCTCAAGCCCTTCGAGCAATGCTGCGGTCGCCGGGGCGGGAATCGGAATGACCCCATGCGCCGCCCGCACCCAGCCATCTCCCAGGGCCACTGGACGATGATAAATCGCCTCAATACCCAGCTGTTCGAAACCCTCGATCGCACCGACAATATCCACCAGAGCATCAACGGCGCCGACCTCATGGAGCCCGACTTCCTCGGCAGATACCCCGTGTACTCGCCCCTCGGCTTCACCCAGTAACCGAAATGCCTCGACCGCCCTCGTTTCAACCCATCGAGACAGCCGGGCTCTTTGTACCAGGTCGATCAACTCACCGATGTGCCGGTGAGATCCATGCGGATTGGAAATCTGAAGGTGACCATGAGCCTCAGCCTGACCCGACGCGACATCGGTATGCGCATGGGAGTGATCGTGAGACGCGTGACTGTGATGCGCATGCACCACTTCCGCCGGGTGTTCGACGGCCCCATCCGGCAGGGTGACCGTCACTTTCGTCGCCGCCAGCCCGCAACGCTCGACCGTCTCAATCACTACCCGTACCTCGGGAAAACCCAACCTTCCCGGAAGATCGACCAGCCATTCGGGTCGCGCGCCCACGCCGATCAACGCGCCGAGCAGCATGTCGCCGCTGATTCCCGCGGCAGGGTCAATAATGGCGATCCGGTGCTGATCCATAGGCCCCAAATATGACCCGGCCCTAGATCGGGAGCAAATCGGCCGGAGTCCGGTAAAGCCAGCCAGCCCCGGTGTTGAAAACAATGATCTTTTCACTCCTGTCCAGTACGCCGCTGGCCTTGAGCGCCACCGCGGCAGCAATTGAAGCTCCACCCTCGGGCGACATATCAACCCCCTCCTCCGCCGATACCTCGACCGCCGCTCGGCTCAGCGCCGGATCGGTCACGGCGACCGCTTCACCGCCACTTTCCTTGATGGCCCGAAGAATCAGACGATCACCCAGGGGAGCCGGAACCCGGAGGCCGCTTGCCACCGTCCACGGATCGGCCCACGGCTCTGCGCGATCAGCTCCAGCTTCAAACGCGCGAACGACGGGCGCGCAGCCCGTCGATTGGACCGTAAACATTCGTGGCAGTTTTCCTGAGATCCACCCGGCGGTTCGCAGCTCCTGGAAGGCCTTCCACATTCCGATGAGGCCAGTCCCGCCGCCGGTGGGATAAATGATCGCATCCGGCAATGTCCAGTCAAACGCAAGGGCAATTTCAATACCCAGAGTTTTCTTTCCCTCGATACGATACGGTTCTCGCAGGGTGGACAAATCGATGGCGCCGCTGGCAGCCGCGTGGGCCCGCGACGCCTTCCCACAATCACCGATATGTCCCTCCACCCGCACAAGATCTCCCCCGAAGGACACAATTTGTGCGAGGATTGCCGGTGGCGTAGTCGTCGGCGCATAGACACGAATGGGGACACCCGCGCGAGCACAATAGGCCGCCGCAGCGACACCCGCGTTGCCTGCGGTGGGAATCACAAAGCTGGTAGCACCCGCCGCCGCCGCTCGGGTGACGGCGGCGCTGAGGCCGCGCGCCTTGAAGGAGCCGGTCGGATTGGTCGCTTCGTCCTTGATCCAGAGATCATCAAATCCCAGGCGGACTCCCGATCGCTGCAATCGAAGCAGCGGCGTATCTCCCTCTCCGAGAGATATGGGCTGCTCGGCCGGTACCAGAGGCAACATCGCCCGAAACCGCCACATGCCGTTGCCGGCCGGGTTCTCCCGGTCGCGGATGGTGAAGGACCGCTCCGGATAGCGAACCAGCCAGGGTTGTCCGCAGGCACATACGGTCTTGAGCCCCTCGGGAGATTCCGTATTTCCACAGGCCGAACACTCCAGGATCCAATCCATAGACTCCTCTGAGAATCACGCGGTTACGATGAGAACGCGGCCGGATAGCAAGACGGCAGCCGGCGACCATGCTCGCTGACACCTCATCCTCAACGCTCCCGCAAGCGAGTGAGCAGAGATTCAGCCTGCTTGAGAGAGAAACCGGGCAGCGCCGCGACCTCGGCGGGAGAGGCGGACTTGACGCCCGCCAGGCTACCGAATCGCTCCAGCAGGCGCCTCCGCTTGGTGGGTCCGACACCGGGCATGTCGAGGAGTTCTGAAGTGATCGTTCGAGCCGACCTCCGTTGCCGATTGTAGGCAAGGCCGAACCGGTGCGCCTCATCCCGGGCCCGCTGCAGCAGGCGTAGCGAGGGACTTCGCCGCGATAGTTTGATGGGATCGGACTGGCCGGGAAGAAATACTTCCTCGTCTCGTTTCGCCAGGCTGATGATGGGAATGTTGGTGATGCCAACCTCCCGTGAGGCATCCATCGCTGCGCCGAGCTGACCCTTGCCTCCATCAATCACCATGAGATCGGGCATCGGCTTCCCTTCATCCCGCCTTCTGGTGAGATACCGGGTAATCACCTCGTGAATGGCCGCGAAATCATCCTGCTGGGCACTGCCCTTGATCTTGAACTTCCGGTATTCGCTCTTCCGGGGACGCCCGGCCTCGAACCAGACCAGGGACCCCACGGTATCCCGACCCTGGTTCGTCGAGATGTCCACACAGATGAAACTGCGGGGTACCGCGTTCATCCCGATGTCACGGCCCAGCGCGTACACCGGGTCTTCGGATCGCTCATCGGTTTCGAATGATTCGATCCGGAGACTTTCGAGCAGGTGTCGCGCGTTCTGATCGGCCAGCTCCATGAGCCGGTGCGATTTTCCCCGCTGGGGAATATTCCAGAGGCTGTCGGGAAGCAACGCCTGCAGAGCTTCGAATTCCGCCGGCGGGAATGGGAGGATGACCTGCCGAGCCCGCGTGTCCGCGGGCACGTAGTAACGAACCAGGAAAGCGCTCAGCACGGATTCATCCGATTCTTCCTCCACGTTCTCCAGGAATCGGTGCTCACGGCTGATCACCCGGCCTTCCCTCACGCGGATAAGAGTTCCGACGGCATCATCCCGGTCCCGGGCAAACCCAATCGTGTCCGCATCGCCCGACCCCACGCTTTCCACCGCAGCCGGCGCTTCGAGTTGCTCCAGCCACTTGAGAGTATCGCGAAGATCGCGAGCCCGCTCGAAATCCTGCCGCTCGCTGGATTGGAACATCAGGTCGCGGACCCGGGCGCGGACATCACCGGTCCGGCCACCGAGGACATCAATCACATCGTCAATCATGCGCCGATACTCCGCCTGATTGTGCCACCCCACGCAGGGCGCAAGACAGCGACCGATGTGGAAATCAAGACAAGGCCGCTCCCGCCGGTCGACGGGGATATCATCCGCACAGGATCGAACGGTGAAGATCCGCCGGATCAGGGCCAGCATGCGGCGCATGTCCGCAACATCGGTGTACGGTCCGAAATATCGGGCTCCAGGAATGTCTGGCCGGCGGGTGACTAAGACCCGGGGGAATGGCTCCCGCAGCGTGACCGCAATCGAGGGGTAGCTCTTATCGTCCTTCAGGCGAACGTTGAACCGCGGTTGATGCTCCTTGATCAGATTGTTTTCCAGCAGAAGCGACTGGGGTTCGCTGGGCACCACAATGGTCTCAACATCATCGATCAGTTTCACCAACAGGCGATTCTTGGGGCTTCCGTCGAAATCGGCGACAAAATAATTCCGGACCCGCGCCCGCAGGCGCTTCGCCTTGCCGACATAGAGCACGTCGCCCTTGGCATCCTTCCAGAGATACACGCCGGGCGCATCTGGAAGGCTGTCAATTTTTCGCTGAAGATGCTCGGGAATCCGCGAATCGCTCATGGACGGAAGAAATTTCCAGGAAAACTTTACTGGTAAGTTAAGCCGCTATACAACAACAGCTTACATGACTTACCTCACAAAACGCTTGAGAAGACTCTCTGCCTGAGGGACCTTAAGAGCCATGGTACTGCCTAAATATACCAGCCCATAGACCGAGAGAACGACCGCTGCCACCATGATAGGATGACGCGGAGGTAACAAGACCAACGCTCCCCAGCCAGCCGCCGCACCGAGCCCCGCCGACCCCCAGAGCTTGGCCAGGAGCGAGGGTGGAATTCCCGTCGTTCCGATCCTCCGGTTCATGCTACGGCGGAGAAGATAGAACTCGAGCCAGCCGGCGATGCCGGCGGAAATCGTAAGGCCGGCCGCGCCCCATCGAGCGGGGACGCCGACCAGATGGGGACCTTGAATGGCAAAGAAATAGCCCAGCACGATCGTGAGGGTGACTCGCAACAACGCAAAACGAAGGGGAGTTCCCGTGTCACGGAGCGCATAATAGGTGGAGGCGTAGAGCCGCCCCAAGGTGCTGGCCAGCAGTCCCACCGCTGAGCCCGCGAGAATGCCCCAGACCCATTGCGTGTCTTCCACCGAGAAGCGGCCAGACTGAAAAAGTGCCGCCGCAATCACATGTCCCAAGGCCGCGAACGCCATCGCCGATGGAACCACGAAGAAGGCGATCTGACGCAGGCCGCCATCGAGCCGGCTACGAAGGTACTGCGCCACTTCCTTTTCGTCTCCCACAATGCTCGACATCGCGGGAAGTTCTGCCGCAGAGACCGACATTCCGAACAGGCTGACCGGAAGGGTATAGAGCGTCTGGGCGTATCCCAGGGCCGCTACGGCCCCCGTGGGCAGCAGGCTCGCGAGCAGCGCATCGACAAACGCGCTGATCTGGATGACGCCTCGACTGATGAACGCCGGAAAGAAGCTGCGAACGACGCTTCGCACGGATGGGGATTGAATATCGAGCGAAAACCTCAGGTGATGAAAGACTGACAACACAGCCGGCAACTGAACCGCGATCTGAAGGCCGCTTCCCGCCACGGAGGCCCAGGCGGCGTACTCCGCCAGCCTGGCTTCAGTATTACCCGGCCCAAAGACAAGGAGGGCCGCGATGAGCGCGGCGTTCCAGATAATCGGTGCGGCATAGGAAAGGAAGAACTTGCGGTGGCTGTTGAGGATCCCGAGGCACCACGCGGAAAGAACCAGGAGTCCGGCCCCGGGGAACAGGATACGAACGAGGCGGATCGTCAGGTCCCGCTTGGCCCCTTCGAAGCCCGGGGCGATGATATCCACCAGCAGCGGCGCGGCCAGGACCCCGGCCAGGACGACGACCGACACCACCAGTCCCAGTAACCCGGCTACCGCGCCCGCGATCCGATCTGCCTCATCCTCCTTTCCCTGGGCTCGTGCGCCAGCATACACCGGGATGAACGAAGCGGAGAGTGCCCCTTCACCAAAAAGATTCTGGAGGAGATTGGGGATTCGAAAACCGGCGGCGAAAGCATCAGCCGCATCGGACGTGGCGAAATAGTGGGCGAATACCCGCTGGCGGACCAATCCCGCGATGCGACTCAGGAAGATCCCGGCCGCGACCATGAGGGCCGGGCGGTGACGGGACGGAGGGGGCGGTGTCAGGGTGATGGTTTCGGCGGAAGCTGGGGACGAGTCGGCGCGTCCTCGATCAGCCGCTGGAGGAAAGTCGTTTCCTCCTGCAGTGTCTGCACCAGCCGGGTGAGATCGTCCACCTCGCTTTCAAGGGTTTCAACCTTCCTGGCCAGCGCGACGACGTCCGGAGGAGTGGAGTCAGGGCCCTCCAGGCGCCGAGCGAGCGCCTTGCCGATGGGCGAATCAATGACAATGCCCATGATGGGAATCAGCAAGGCAATAATCAGGATGATACCGATGAGATACATGGTCGAGTCTACGACGACTGAGGCTGAGCTTCAAGGGCAGTCCGGTACCATGGCTCGATGGCGGCTCGCACCTCGTCGAGGATACCTGATCCGTAGCGGGCGAGATAGGAGGCGATACCGAAGACACGTTCCTGCGGCTTCCCCGAAGGCAGGATCGCTTCCCGTGCCCGCTCGATCTGCTTGAGCTCGGTTTCCTGCCGCCGCTTGAGGTGTTGAATCAGGCGCTTTTCCAGGTCCTGGCTCTCGGACAGTGCGTGCTGCCGCGCGCTCTCGACCGGTTTTTTGAGGGTCGGGTCGACACCGACGGCGACCGGTTCGATGCGCTCATAGCCCGCGATGATGCGGGCTCGCAGATCGGAAAAGGCCTCAAGGGCGTCCTTCGGAAGCTGAGCCCGAACCACCCGGGCTTCGAGTGCGCCGCCGGGAGCCAGGAGTTCATCAACGTCTGCGCCGTACTTGGTGAGCGTGCGGTCGACCCGTGGCTCCACCATCACTCCCGACCAGCGCGGGAGGGGCAATTGCCGATGAATACGCATCCGATCGTAAATCGGCGTGGTAAGGGCCAGGTACCGGAGTTCACCCGGCCCGGCCATATACGCCACCGTGGGCAGAAGCGCGCTCTCGATGACCGGGCGGAGCAGCACGTTGGCCGAGAGACGCTCAGGAAATTCCGCGGCAATCGCTTGCAGCTCGGCCAGCGAAAAACGCACCCCGCCCCGACGGCTGATAAACCCATCACCATCAATGACCAGCCGGTCACGACCGGCCGCCGACTCCAGCATGACGAGCGTCGCGGCGTCTCCGACGGGGACACCCGGGTCGGCGCCGGCCGCGATGAGTTCCCGGGAACGTCGCCCAAGGTCCTGGTCGAGATCGCGCGCGAGCCCCAGGGCCTTGATGATGTGCCGTGCCCCCGCCCGTTTTGCTGCATGGTGCGTGCTGATGAAGCACAGGACGCCATGGGGCGCCAGCAGCTCCGCCAGCGCGCCGGCAAAACTTTCAGCCACGGTGACGGCCGGCTGATAGTAGCGCCCGAGCCAATCGACCACCTCGGCCTTGAACTCCCCGCCCGGCAATTCCTGCTCAAACCGCTCCAGCGCGGCGACAACCTCCGGGCCCAGCGGCTCCCGGTACATGGGCGTTAGCGCCGCGTCCGACTCCCGATGCCGCAGGGTGACTCCGGAGACGCCGTCGGCGGCCGGCCATCCCAGGTGATTGGCCTCGGCAAAATCGTGATCGTCCCCCGCGATCCAGAATACGGCCTGCACCGGCCGATCCCAGCGTTCCTCGAGCTGCTTCGCCAGTGCGGCGGCAGACAGCGCCTTGTAAATGGTGTACAACGGCCCGGTGAAAAGCCCCGGCTGCTGACCCGTGGTGACGACCAGGGTTTCCGGATTGATGAGCTTGGCACGGAGTGCGTCCGTTCCCGGTGGAAAGAGAAAAGCGGGAAGGAGATCAGGCGACACCCCCGGTGGGCGGGCGGCGGGCCATTCGACCGGTGCGGCGATGGGTGTGGAGAGGATGCGCACGACTAGAGTTTTTTCGCGAAGAGTATGCAGCGGGGCGACGTGACGGTGAGCGGCCCGGCGTCATAGTCGCCAAAACGGTGGCGGACGGAAGCCCCGCTGGCGTCGAGCATGGCTTCCAGCGCCGACGGGTCGAACAAACGCACACGCTCCACAAAACGCCGCCGGCCGGGCGGCTCGATCGTTTTGACGACATAGGCGCCGCCATCGGTCAACTGACGGGTCATGCGCACCACTTCACTTCCGATCTGCATGGAATCCTCCGGCACCAGGTGCTGGCGGACCGACGGGGCATTGAGGAAATCCATGACAAACCATCCGTCGTTTCGCACGGTGCCGATCATATCGCCGAGGGCGTCCTGGTGCTGCCGGTCATCGGAAAAGTATCCGAAGCTGGTAAAGAGGTTCACGGTAAGATCCATGCTGGCATCTCGAATTGGCAGGCGTCGCATGTCGGCTCGAACCAGCGGAAGGTGAAATTCCCGTTGCGCGCGACGCAGGAGCGTCAGGGAGAGATCGAGGCCGGTGACCCTCGCTCCAGCAGCCTTGAGCGCGCTGGCGTGGCGCCCTGCCCCGCACCCGACATCGAGCACGCGACATCCTGGAACCCAGGAGACGAATCGCTGGATGAGATTCACCATCCGGACGGCGTCGGCTTCGTTCCGGTGCGGATAAAGCTGGAGATATTCTTCGCCGAACCACTCCTCGAACCACTCAGCCACGGGCCTGTCCTCGACCTCGAATTGCGGGAGAACGGGACCAGTGACCGGTGATGCACGACCAGCGAGACGCGGCAGGAGAAAGGTCAACGTCAGACTTTCTCCACACAAAGGAGGAGGCCATGGGACAGACATTCGATCCTCCAGGTCGAGACCCTGTCACCTTTTCCCTTTCACCTATCGATTTGGCTTCTCACCGACCTTTATGGTACGGCTCCCCCCGCAGGATCGTGAACGCCCGGTACAGTTGCTCGCAGACGACGACCCGGGCCAGTTCATGCGGGAGCGTCAGGGGACCGAGGCTCCAGGTGAAATGACTCCGGGCAATAAACATCTCGTCCAGTCCGGTTGAGCCGCCAATCGCAAATACCAGCGGCCGGGCTTCCAGCAGCCAGCGATCGACTCGCTCGGCTAATTCCGGACTGCTCCATCCTGCGCCAAGGCGCGTCAATCCAATGACGGTGGCGCGGGCGGGAATCTTTTCCAGCAGCTGGGCCGATTCGTCCAGGTTTATTTCCGATATCGACCCGGTCCTGGACGATTCTCGAATCTCCCGCTCGACGATTTTCGCGTAACGCTGGATTCGCCTGAGATATTCATCAACCGCATCCCGGTAGAACGGGCGCAGCTTGCCGACGGCCAGGAGAGTGATCTCCATCAGAACAGCCGCCGGGCCATCTCAGGCGTACATTCCTCGCAACCGGTGCACCGCCGCGACCCGCTCGATCGACAGCATGTACGATGCGGTCCGCATGTTCACGTTGTGCTTGTCCGCGATCGCCGCCACCTCGGCAAAGGATCGCACCATGATGCGTTCCAGCCGGTTGTTGACGGTATCCTCGTCCCAGAAGTACCCGCCGCGATCCTGGACCCATTCGAAATAGCTCACGGTGACGCCGCCAGCGTTCGCCAGGATGTCGGGGACGACAAAGATGCCCTTTTTGTCCAGAATGGGATCCGCCGCGGCCGTGGTCGGTCCGTTGGCGCCCTCGCAGATGATCTTGGCCTTGATGTCGGCGGCATTCTCGCTGGTAATCACGTTTTCCATTGCGGCCGGCACCAGGACGTCGCAGTCAATACTCAGCAGCTGTTCATTGGTCAGCGTCTGCGCGCCCTTGTAGCCTTCGAGGAACTTGTGTTCCTTCGTATGCTTGATGACATCTTCGATCTTCAATCCCTTCGGATTGTAGATACCGCCGGTCTTGTCGCTTACCGCCACGATGGTCATCCCGGCCCGCTCCATGAGGGCGGCCGAAACCGAGCCGACGTTACCGAAGCCCTGAATGGCGACGCGGGTATTCCGGATCGGCATGCCCAGCTTCTTGAGCGCCTCGGCGGTCACGATCATACAGCCTCGTCCGGTCGCTTCCCGCCGGCCCAGCGATCCGCCCATTTCGACCGGCTTCCCGGTCACCACGGCGGTCACGGTATGGCGATGATGCATGGAGTAGGTATCCATGATCCAGGCCATCACCCGCTCATTGGTGTTGACGTCAGGGGCCGGCACGTCGGAGTCGGGACCCAGCGTTTCGATGATCCCCGCGGTATAGCGCCGGGTCATCCGTTCGAGCTCTCGCTCGGACATGGTCGAGGGATCGCAGATCACCCCGCCCTTGGCACCGCCGAACGGGATGTTGACGACGGCGCACTTCCAAGTCATCCATGCGGCCAGCGCCGTGACTTCGTCCAGCGTGACACGCAAGTCAAACCGGATGCCGCCCTTGGCCGGCCCGCGTGACGTGTTATACAACACGCGATATCCCGTGTACACATCGACGTCCCCATTGTCCCGCAGGACCGGAACCGACACGATGATCTGTTTTTCCGGGCTCCGCAGCACCTTGTAGAGCCCGCGATCGAGATTCAGCCGCTCGGCGGCGTCGTCGAATCGCGACATCATCGCTTCGAACGGGTTCTCTTCGCTGGCAAATCGGGTGTCCCGATCGGGACGGATGAGATTCTGGTTGGGTCGAGAACTCGCGGTCGTCATAGGGGTGCGATAATCTCCAGGATGCGAATCAGAGTGAAAGGCCGGACACCGGGGTGACAACGGCATCCAGGCCAGCGGCGATCTCTTCCCCGCCCTCTTCCCACGTGAGGTCGAGAACAGCGACCAGTGGCTCAGGAGCGTCCCCGGGCCAGCGATCGCGCAACTTGACGGCGTCCTTCTCGGTGATCACGACGTGGTCGGCGCGCCGGGCGGCGTGGGCCAGCCAGGCGATGTCCTCGTCGCGATAATCATGATGGTCCTTCCAGGTCGCCACCTGCACCGCGGCACCGGTTGCCTTGGTCTGGGCGACAAATGCTTCCGGATCCGCGATGCCCGAGGCCGCCACCACGCGTCTCCCCCGCAGTTCGGTGGAGTGAACAATTCGACCGGAGATCAATCCTTCCAGTCGCGACAGGCCCAGGTGGGCGATCGCAACCGGTCCCTGGACCCGTCCCAGTAAGGTGCGCGCGAGGAGCAACGCGGCTTCCGGACTGGCCCGTTTTCGGGTGACGATCACCGCGTCCGCCCGATCCAGCGCGTGCCAGCTCTCACGCCAGGGACCGGCCGGAAGCGGCCAGCGGACCGCACGCGTTGTCTCCGCGCTGATCAGCACAATATTGTAGTCGCGCCGCACATCGAGCCGCTG
>JBDTRF010000075.1:0-13498 GCA_039931815.1 Gemmatimonadota bacterium | reverse complement strand
GCGCCGCCTGGATCTGGGCTCGGGAGTTCCGGCGCCCTGGATGTTGCGCTCGTGAGTGCGCTCATTGCGGCTCGCGGTGAGACCATGGACCGGGCCGCAATCGCCCACGCGGCCTGGCGGGTGGAAGTCGAAGATGCCGGCGTCGCCGGTGGGAAACAGGACCAGTACGCCGCGGCTCTCGGCGGTTTCTTACGCCTGGAGTTCCAGGGCACTGCTGTTCGCACCGCGTCACTCGCGCTCGACCCCCAGTTTGTGCGCCACCTGGAACGCCACCTGGTCATCTGTTATACCGGAAGCTCCCGGGTCTCTGCCAACATGATCACCCGGGTCATGAACGGATACGAGCGAGGAGATCCGGTCATCGTCGAGGCGCTGAGAGGAATGAAGGATGTCGCCTCCAGCATGATCACGGCTCTCCACCGCTCCGATGTCGCGGCGGTCGGAGCGCTCCTCTCCCGGAACTGGCACTATCAACGTCAACTCGATCCTGGAATGTGTACCGACATGATGGCACGACTGGAAAAAGCCGTGGAGTCCGCTGGCGTGCTCGGTGGCAAGGCCGCCGGTGCTGGCGCGGGGGGCTGCATGTTCTTTCTCGCCAATTCCAGCCCGCGTGCGGTAGGGCAGGCCGCTGTGGCTGCCGGTGCGCGGCTGCTTCCGGCCACGCTCGTTGGGGTTGGGGTGCGCTCGTGGTAACCGCGGAGATGCTGGAGAAGCGGCGCGAACTGATCGCGACGTCTCCGGACCTGGCGAACCTGCTGGAGACGCTCGTGCTCCGCGCCCAACCGCTGCTGGTGAGTATGCCGCCAGTGCCGCAGGTCAAGGCACTACTCTCATCCGATGGTGGAGTCTGTCCCAGGGACAATGCCACGCTGATCTTCGATCCCTGGAGCCCGGATGTCCATACCTGCCCATCCTGCCATTCCACGATCCAGGGAGAACGCCACCATCGCAACTGGGCCCGGTTTCAGCATCTCTGGCTGGCCGAACGGGCGGCGCATCTCGCCTCGGTTGGAGTGTTGCGTGACAACGACAAGGCGGCGGATCGCGCTCGAGAAATCCTTCGCGCCTATCAGGATCTCTATTTCGAGCTCCCCAACCAGGACAACGTTCTCGGGCCATCGCATCTTTTCTTCTCGACCTATCTTGAATCCATCTGGATTCTCAACATCATCGCCGCCGCGACGATTCTGCGGGAAGGCAATCGCCTGGCCCAGGAGGAAATCGAGTCCATCGATCGGATCGCCGACGAAGCGGCCAACGTGATCGGGGAGTTCAACGAAGGATTCTCCAACCGGCAGACCTGGCATGCGGCCGCCCTTACCGCGATTGCGGCGTGGTTTGGCGACGAGGACCTGGCCCGAACCTCCATTGAAGAGCGAACCGGTCTTCTCGGACACCTGGCCGACGGCTTCGGGGAGGACGGGACCTGGTACGAAGGTGAGAACTATCACCTGTTCGCGCTGCGGGGACTCCTCACCGGTCTCAGCTGGGCGGGGGCGCTCGGCGCGGACCTGCTGGACAATCCGGAGATTGCCGATCACCTCCGTGTCGCGCTGCTCGCGCCGGGGATCACCGCATTGCCCGATTTCACCTTTCCCGCGAGGAAGGATTCACGATTCGGCGTTTCCCTGGGCCAGCCGATGTACCTGGAGCTGTGGGAGGTCGGACGTGGATTGTTGCATACCGGCGATGATGAAATCGCCGCGTGGCTCGGTGCCCTCTACAAGGTTCCGGCCCAGCCGGCCATGACCTTCGAGTCCTATCTCCACGAGGCAGGTCTTCCCGCGCCCGCCTCCAGGGCACGAAGTGATCTCTCCTGGTGGTCGCTGTTGATGATGCCGCCGGCGTTGACAGCCGGCAGACCATGGACATCGGAGAGTCGGTATCTCCGTTCGCAGGGACTCGCCATCCTTCGGCGCGGCGAGCGCTACCTGAGCCTCGAGTGCGGAGGCACGGGGGGCGGACATGGACACCCCGATCGGCTGCACCTCACGTTGCACGCGGATGGGATCTACTGGTTGCCGGATTACGGGACCGGTTCCTACGTGAGTCGTGATCTCTTCTGGTATCGCTCAACCCTCGCGCATAATGCGCCGGTGGTGGACGGTGAGTCGCAGTCCGGAGGCGACGCCGTCTGCCTGATGTTTGAGGTGAAAGCAGATTGGGCCTGGGTTCGGGGACGGTACCAGGATACCGAACGCTCGGTGATTGCCGGTCCCCACTACATCCTGGATATCGTGACCTTCTCGGAAGCCCGGACTCATCGGCTCGATCTTCCCTGGCATTTCGCGGGCACGGTTGAGGTTGAGACACCGGGCCATTGGGAACCGGCGCCAGGAATGCTTGAGAACGAGTTCGTCAGCCATGCAGAACGATTTGTCGCTGGTTCCCCGGGATCAATCGTCCTGCGCGCCGTGAGCGAAGGCAGACAGTGCCGGGCGAATCTCACCTTTGAGGGAGCGTTGCTTCGCGCGCGCGCGCCCGGCGCGCCGGGAAGTGGCGAGGCGACGTTTTACATGGTTCGAGGGGAGGCGAACATGGTCAGGGTCGTCACCGTACTCGATCTTTCTCCCGGGGGAACCGTAAACGAAGTTTCTCTCGAGGGGGATGTCGTTGTGGTCAACTGTGCCCACCCCGATCGACACACGCCATTGCTTGAGGGCTGGCAGGTTGAAACAGAGGACGGAGTCGTGCGGCTTGCCGGTGCGGTAAGGGCTGACGCGATTCCGGAACCCATCATCACCCGGGAGCGGATTGAACGTCCAGAGGCGCACGCGGTATGGATTGCCGCGCCCCCCGCCCTCGATGGAACCGACACCGGATTCCTTGACTCCGAGCCACTCACCATGGATACGGAGCTCCAGTACCGCCGGAGCGAAGAGCCGTTTGCCGGGCCCGAACAATTTTCCGCCGTTGCTCATCTCAACTGGTCGGAGGATGAATTGTTTCTGATGGTGGACGTCTTCAAAGCGGACACCTGCTTTCGCCCCTGTGACCTGCCGCCGCTGGGATTGGACAACGAGGCGGATGACATTCACAGCGACGGGATCCAGCTCTACCTCGCTCGCGGGAGCGAGGTCGTTGGATTTCTGCTGGTGCCCGAGTCTCATGGCCGGGGGCTTCGGGTTTCCCCCGCTGGCGGTACCCTCGGTGAATCGGCGATGGTCCGCGGCGCCTGGACCGGGACACCTGAGGGCTATCGGATCACCTGCGCGGTTCGGCCGGGCTGGACCTTCCACGAGCACGAGCCCTTTGATTTCGATCTGCTGGTCAACGAAATGAGACCGGGTCGTGAGCGTCGAGCGGGTCAGATGGTCTGGAGTGGAGCGAATGGATGGGTCTATCTTCGGGGAGACCGGCAGGATGCAAAGCGATTCGGCGCCCTGAGGCTCGACTAACGTGTTGATCCGTTCATTCGAGAAAAGCGTTCCCCGGCCATGACTCCCGGCGGCTCTGACATCGCCAGGGACCTGATCCCCGGCTTTACTTCGACCGGCTCCAAGCGCCCGGACGCGCTATTTGGACCAGGGGCGGACGCGGACCTGCCGACCCGGATGATTCGATCTGCCGGGTGCCGAGTCTGGGACACAGAGGGTCGCGAGTATCTCGATTTCATCTCTGCCCTGGGCGCGGTGGCGCTGGGATACGGTCATCCGGCGGTCATCAGGGCGGCCATCGAAGCGGTCGCGTCGGGTGCAGTGGGCCCACTTGCTCCCAGTGACGAGATGGAACTCGCGTCGGAGCTGCAATCGGCTGTCCCATGGCTGGAATCCATTCGATTCCTGAAGACGGGTGCCGAAGCGGTCGCCGCCTCGGTACGCATTGCCCGCGCCGCCACCGGCCGGGAGCGGGTCCTGGGCTGTGGCTACCACGGATGGCTCGACTGGTGTCAGCTGACCGATCCTGCCGTGCCCGCGGGGACCCGCGCTTCGCTCGGTGCGCTTCGGTTCGACGACCCCGATGACGTTCGGCGACAATGCCAGCGTCTCGGCGACACGCTGGCCGCGATCGTGGTCGAGCCGGTCATCGAAAAGGCACCTTCCCGCGAGTGGCTGGATACGCTCCGGGCCGAGTCGGCGCGGGTCGGGGCGGTGCTCATCTTCGATGAAATCAAGACCGGGTTTCGACTGGCAGTCGGGGGTGCCGCGGAGCGATACGGCGTGCGTCCGGATCTCGTGGTTTTTGGAAAGGCCCTGGCCAGCGGATTTCCGCTCGCCCTGGTTGGCGGTCGCCGCGATATCATGGCTCGGATCAGCCAGACGTGGATTTCATCCACCCTGGCAACGGAGATGGTCTCGCTGGCCGCCGCGCGAGCGACACTCCGCGTGATGATCGAAGAGCAGGTTCCCGCCACGTTACATCGCCGGGGAACCGAGTTCATGGCCGGCCTTGTCGCCCTGGCCACTCGCTATCCTTCACTCATCGAGAGTGTCCGTGGACTCCCCGAGATGTGTCACCTGGTTTATCGCGAAGAAGCGGTGGGAGCCGACGTGGCGCGGGCGGCGGCCCGCCGGGGGCTGCTCTTCAAGCGCACGGCATACAATTTCGTCTCCCTGGCCCATCAGCCGGCTGATATTACGCGGGCGATGGACATCATGGACGAGGTTCTCAGCGGAATTCCCTGAGTGCCGAGCGCACGGCCTGGATGGATCACAGATCGTAACCTCTTGCCCCGCGCATTATGCTGATTGACGTTCACGCCCATTTTTTTCACGATCGGACCCCTCGCGCGGACTGGTGGGCGCCGAATCTCAGTCGCTTTGCGGCTGGTGAAAAAATCGGCGTGACTATCCATGTCGCTTCGATCCTGGGAACCTGGGGGCGGACCTCCCCGGTGTATTTCCCGTCTCCTGTCGACCTGGAGTACGGAAACGATGTGATGCGCGCCCTCCAGGAACAATATCCGGCCCGGGTCCGGGGCTATGTTGCCGTCAATCCGAACTTCACGACCCATGCCCTGGGTGAGATCGACCGTTGCCTTGCGAATGGCATGATAGGGATCAAACTTGCGGCGAGCCGCAGAGCCAACGACCCACTTCTGGATCCGATTTGCCGGCGAGCGGCGGAACGCAAGGTGCCTATCCTGCATCACATCTGGCAGCGGCGGCGGCGCGAATGGCCGGGGCAGGAAGCATCCGACGGAGTCGAACTCTGCCAGCTGGCGTCGCGCCACCCGGACGTTGCATTCATTCTCGCTCATATCGGTGGCGGCGGCGACTGGTCGCACACGCTGCATGCCGCGCGCGATCATGACAACGTATTTCTCGATCTCTCGGGAAGCGGAGTCGACGGCGGCATGCTGGAAGACTGTCTCGCCGCCGTGGGACCGGGTCGCATGCTCTGGGGGGCGGATATTACGCTCTGTACCGGATGGGCCAAGCTGCGGTACCTGGAGCATTTGCTCGGCGATAAAGACATGGAACTGATCCGCTGGCGGAACGCCGCGAAGATTTTCCCGCCTGGTGCTTTCACCAGGTCCGAAGGACCAGCAGACGGAGTGGAAAGTTGAGGAGAATCATGAATGCGAAGCGGAGTCATTGCGAAGAACTGACCGGCTGAAATAACTATCGTGAGCCGGTAATCGACGCCCCTGGTGTGAGAGGCGATGTTCCAGCGTCGATGGCGTTGAAATCACGCAATGGCTTCGCGTGGTACCTTCGAAGTTTCCCTGTTCCCTGTTCCCGCCTTTTTATGAGAACTGATGTCAACGTCTTTCTCGGCAGCTATCCGTTTCGCCGGGTGCCCGGGACCTCGGTGGCGGCGGTCCTCGAGGCGATGGAACGTCTCAAAATCGACCAGGCATGGGTCAGTCATCTGCCCAGCCTGTTCTGGAAAGACCCGGCGCAGGGAAATGAGTGGCTGTTCGAGATTGGCGAGATGGAGCCTCGATTGCGGCCAGTCCCGGCCGTGCAGCCGGAGATGGTGCACTGGGAGGAGATCCTGTCCGATGCCCTGGAGAACAAGGCTCCTGCCGTCCGCTGCGATCCCACTTTCTATGGAATCGACCCGGTTGGGTCGTTGATGCGAAACCTGGTTGTCGCCTGTGGCGAAATGAACCTTCCACTTGCGATGGCGGTCCGGCTGGAAGATCTGAGGCAACGGCATCCCCATGATGTCGCGCCGGATCTGCCGCCCTCGGCTGTTCGCGCGCTGGTTCGTGCGCATCCCGCCACGCGTTTCCTGATTACTCACGCCGATCGCGGGTTCATCGAAGAGGTGCACTTCGGTTCGACCCCCGAAGAGGCGGCGCGACTGACCTGGGACATCTGCTGGATCTGGGGACCGCCGGAGGATCACCTGGCCACCCTGATCGGCACGATGGGGGCGGAACGCTTCGCATTCGGCACCGGGATGCCACTCAGGATCCCGGACAATGCGCTGGCCAAGCTCGATCTCACCGAGTTGACCCAGGAGCAGCGAAGGATGATCGAAGGCGGGAATGCCGAGCGTCTCACTTCCCAAGGCGGATGATGGCGCGACTTGATGGGCTCAAGGGCGGGCTCATTCCCGCCGTGCCGGTGCCGTTCCGCGGCTCAGCCATTGATGAAACAGCTCTGCGCTCTTATGCCGGCTGGATGGCAAGCCAGCCGGTTGCCGGTGTCGCGGTCTGGGCGCATACCGGGCGGGGAATTCACTTGAGCGCCGAACAGCGTCACCTGGTCCTGGAGGTGTGGCGGGAGGCCATGCCTGATCGGATCATCGTGGCCGGCGCCCGCGATATTACCATGGCGATCGAAGCGCGCCGAGGGCATGCCGATGCTTTGCTGGTGTTCCCCGAGCGTGACAAGGCGGTCGAACTTCATCGACGGCTCGGTCGAGAGCTACCCGCGATCGCGTTCCATCTCTATGAGGCGGCCGGGGGTGTCAGCTACGACGATGCGACGCTGCGCGAAATCCTGGCACTGCCCGAGGTGATCGGGATCAAGGTGGCGACTCTCGACTCAGTGATGACCTTTCAACGGATCGCGGGGCTGCTTCACGATTTCCCCGACAAGCTTCTCATCACCGGCGAGGATCGTTTCCTGGGTTACTCACTGATGCTGGGGGCGACGACGGCGCTGATCGGAATGGCGGCGGCGCTGACCGATATCCAGAGTCACCTGCTCGATGCATTCCGGAATGGCGACCTCGCGCGGTTCCACAAGCTCTCCAGCATCTGTGATCAGTTTTCCCGGGCGACGTTTACTCCGCCCATGGAAGGGTATATCCGGCGCATGCTCTGGGCGCTGGCCGCGGAAGGTATCATTCCCGAAACTTCGTGCGATGATCCCTGGGGCCCTGTCCTTGAATCACAGGAGCGGGACCAGGTCATTCAGGCGGTGAGTGATGCGCGCGCAGCTGGAGCATGATTTCGAACGGTTCCGGGCCGAGCTCCCCCGCGACTTCCCCGCGCTCGTCCGGGAGCGATACCGCATCGATCTAAGCGCCCGCTACCTGGGTGAACCAATTCCCCACCCGGTTGGAAAGGCGTCGGGCCAACTATCGCTCAAGCAGGAGCAGCTGGAAACGGACGCTGATGCGGGACTCGCTTTCGTGGTTCTCAAGACGGTGATCGCGCAGGATGAGCGGGGCGACCAGTCGATGGCGGCCTGGGCGATTCACGAAACCAGGATGACGGTCGAGTCCATTCACTCCCAGGACGGCCGGATCGGATGGACCGTGACGTGGAAGGGACGCGGGTGGGATCGCCCATTCGAAGCGTACCTGGATCTGGTGCGGGCGGGTCGCGACCTCACCGGTCAGGGCCGGCTCCTGGTAGCGCCTTCTATTAAGTATCACCTTCCACTACTGGATGAACCATTTCGCGAGGCTGAGTACCGGTTCACCACCGAGGCGGTGGCGAAGGCCTGGGGCCCATCACCCCTGCTGCTGGAAAAGGACTTCTCGCCCACACTGTCGGGAGACCCCCTGGCGGATGAGCGGGATCGGATTCTTCGCTGGATCGGCGAAGTCCCCCGATTGGTCCGAGCCCACGCTCCCCACGGAGCCCGGGTGGCGCTCAAGCTCATGAACGCGCGTTTTGGCGATGAGTTCCAGGTCGAGATGTTGAGACAATCGGCCGCCGGGGGCGCCGATGCGGCAATCGTTTTCAACCGTCTGTTCGATCCCGAACGAAAAGTGGCGTACGGCGGATGGGATTTAAGCAACCAGAACCTGCGGGTCCTGACTCTGGCCCGGGAGAGCGGAGCGAGCGAGAACATCCGCCTCTCCGGCACCGGCAACATCTGTTCGGGTCGGGTATTGCTGAACTATGCGAGGCTCGGATGCGAGAGCGTGCAACTGCACACATTCTTTCAGCTTCCCCTCGGCGCGTATGCCTCGACCGGCGGAAGCCGGACGTCTCGTGCGCTGCACATGCTGATATTCCATCCCCAGGATGGCTTGCTCGCCGGGATGCTCGAGTTGGAGCACGCGGGCCGGTTACACCGCCAGAACGGGGAGTTGCGTTTCCTCGACATTGCGGCCAATCCTTGAGACAGGGGAGCCCGGGGATGGCCCGACTCCGATGAGAATCACTGCCGTCCACCTGCGCCAGGTTTCGCTCCCTCTGGTCGAGCCGTTCATTATCTCCGGCGGCAGCATCGAGGAACGGCGATCCCTGATCGTCACCCTGGAGGACGATGCGGGCCATCGGGGGTATGGTGAATGCCCCCCGTTCGAATTGCCGTTTTATTCCGAGGAGACGCTGGCCGGAGCGACTGGCCTGATCGAACGGGTCCTGCTTCCCCGACTCGAAGGGCGGGAGTTCGAATCGCCGGAACACGTCGATCGTGCGCTACGGGTGGGTGTCCGGGGAAACCCGTTTGCTCGCGCTGCCCTGGAGACTGCGGCATGGGATTTGGAAGCGAACCGGAAAGGCGTCGGGCTCGCATCGCTTCTGGGAAATCGGCTCGGGGTTGAACCCGCGGCCTGGATACCGTGCGGGGTTGCCCTCGGGATTCCCCATGATCGAAATATCATGACCCTGGTCCGGTGGGTGGAGGAGGCCGTGGCGCGGGGGTATCGCCGGGTGAAGATCAAGATCGCACCAGGCTGGGATGCCGAGCCGGTCAGGGCCGTGGCCCACGCGCTCTCGGGAACCGGCCTTCCATTCACGGTTGATGCGAACGGCGCGTACGAATGGCCGGAACACGAATCCAACCTCCGCTCTATCGATGACGTGGGATTGCTCTATATCGAGCAACCGCTTCACCCCGACGAGCTGGTCGGTCATGCTCGACTCTGCCGGGAATTGGCGACGCCGATCTGCGTGGATGAAACGCTGCGCGATGCCCGGGCGGCTCGCCAGATCGTCGAGCTGGCAGGGCCTCGAATATGGAATATCAAGGTGCATCGCGTCGGTGGTTTGAGCGAGGTCCTCAGGATCTACGCGATCGCCGCCGAGTATGGCGCGATACTGTGGGCCGGTACCATGCCCGAATCAGGAATCGGGTCCCAGTCGGCGCTCGCCGCGGCATCACTCCCGCTCTTCGCGTATCCATCGGACCTCGAGCCGAGTGCACGATGGTTTGGCCCCAATAAAGACCTGATCGAGCTCCGCATGAGCGCTGAAGGAACCATGAACGTCCCCTCCCGGAGTATCTGGGTCCAATGCCAATCCTGATCGCCGCCCTGCTCCTCCTGCTGGCTTCACCGGTTCTCGCCCAGTCCTGGCGCATGGAGCCGGTACGCTCCTCGGTTGCCGCGGTCGAATCCGACTCGGCTGACCAGCTCCAGCAGCGATTCGACCAGCTCCTCAAGGCCAACCCATCAGATCCCACCGCCATGTTGGGACTGGCCACGCTCACCCGGCTGCAATACCGGCATCACCTGTCGGATTCTCTGTACACCGGTTTGCTTGGCGCGAGCGGTGTCACCGATACGATCCGGGTTCTCGCGGCTCTCGGGTACGCGGAAGGATTGCTGGCCCGGGGCGATCTCACTCATGCGACTCGAGCCTACCGCCAGGCCCTGGACCTCGCCACCAATCTGCGAAGTATTCCATTCATTACCGAGGTGCGCATTGGACTCTCGGAGGCGCTGAACTGGAGCGAAAGCAGGGAGGAAGCGGATTCCCTCCTCTCGCTCACGGCGCCTGATCTCCGGTTTCTTCCTCTGCCGCTGGCGGCGTCGCTGCGGTGCCATCGGGGTGGCGAGCCCACGGATCCCGGGGAACTCGATGAGCTGGAGGAGGCTCGGGCGGGGCTTGTCATTGCGGAGCGCGAATCGGATGGTCGGCTTGCGGCCCTCTGCATCCTCCAGATCGCCGCCGCCCATTTCCGTTTTGGTACCATGGACTCGGCCCTGATCCTGAGCGCAAAAGCGGCGGCACTGCAGGAACGGCTGCACGATCGGCTGGGTTTTGCGCTGAGCCTGCAATGGCGTGGCTATCTGCTGATGACCAATGGGCAGTTCGGTGAAGCCCGTGAGGCATTCGATCGCGCCATCCTGGAAGGGACCGCCGTGGGCAATCGGGGATCGGTGGCGCACGCGCACCTGAATCTGACCGCGGTCTATCTTCGCTTCGGCGACCTCCTCACGGCCACCAATTTCGCGGTGGTGGCGGATTCCGAGCTCAACGCGGTCGGCGATCACCGCGCGCTCAACACGCTGCGGCTTCTGCGCGGAGACCTGGCCCGTGCCGCCGGTGACACCGCGCGCGCACGCACGATTTACACTGACGTGATCTCCCGAAGTTCCCGGTATGGGGGATATTCGTCAGTGGGTCCCTACCGTTCGCTGGCACGCATGGCGCTGGTCCGGGGAGATTGGGCCGGGGCCGAACACCTGCTGCTCCAGGCTCAGAGCATCGCGAATCGCACCGGTTTCGAAGTCTGGGCCCGCCGGATTCAGTACGATTTTGGCCTTCTCGCGCTGGCCAGAAATGACCTGCCTGAGGCGGAGCGACGATTCACGACGCTGCGTTCGGAGCTGCGACCCGAGGAGCAGGAACGCGGCTACGCGGCGACCGTGCGGATGGCAGAAGTCGCGTTACGATTGGGAAACCTGGACCGGGCCACGGGCCTGATGCAGGAGGCCGCCGACTCGCTCGACGCGCGGCGGATGCGGCTCGGCGACCGATCCCTCCGGCTTCTGGCCTTTCAGCGACGAGACGATGATTCCGATCCTGACCTCGCGATGGCCACGATCCTCGCGGGAATGGTCGCGGGGGGCAGGGTCGAGGCGGCCTTTTCCCTGGCCGAGCGGCGCCGCGCCCGGGAACTGAGGGAACGCATGTTACGGCTGGATGTCCTTCGGGGTGCCGGCAATCTCAATGTTTCCGGCGGCGGCCAAACCGGGACCAGTGCCGAGTTGATCAGGGCCATTCCCGATTCGTCCACCGCCATCATTGAGTTTGTGACCGGCCGCGGCGGTGAGCCGAGTGTTGCCTTCGCGCTTTCCCGCGCCGGACTTCGTGCGGTAATCCTCCCCAAAGCCGACTCGCTCCTTCCTGACATCGAACGGCTGCAGGTTTTCATCCAGTCGCGCCAGCCGGCGACCGCACTTGCCCGCAGCCTCGGCGCGGCCATTCTGGATCCGGTCCTGGCGCTTCTGCCATCCAACGTGCAGAGCCTGGTCATCATTCCTGACGGACCGTTGCATCACGTTCCGTTCGAAGCCCTGATCGCTCGCGATGGCCCGGTCATCACCCGATACGCAGTCTCCCTGTTGCCTTCGATCACCGTCGGCGTGCAACTGTGGCAACGGCCGCCCTCCACCTCACCACCTGATATCCTTGCCTTTGGCGATCCGGAATTCGGGACCGGTCTGCCGACCGGATCGGAGGGGGCTGCTTTCCGGACCGCCTTCACTGCGTCCGGAGGACTGGGTCGCCTCCGTCACTCGGGTGGGGAGGTTGAGCGCGTCGGCCGATACGCCAAACATGCCACGGTCTTGCGACTCCGACAGGCAAGCGAGGCATACCTTCGCTCCAGTGACCTGGCTCGTTACCGGGTGATCCATTTCGCGACCCACGCCCTGGTGGATGAACGGAGCGCCGCCCGAACTGCGCTGGCGTTGGCACCCGGCAACGGTCAGGATGGATTTGTCAGCGCGGCGGATCTGGCGGGCCTCCACCTTCGAGCCGACCTCGTCGTGTTATCCGCTTGTCGAACGGCTGGAGGTCAGGTGATCAACGGTGAAGGGGTCCAGGGTCTTACCGCGCCGTTGCTCGAGGCTGGTGCGCGGGCGACCGTCGCCACTCGCTGGCAAGTCTCCGACGATCAGACGATGGAAATTCTCGATGTGATGTACCAGGGCCTGGCCCACGGGCTGACTGCGGGAGCCGCACTGCAGACCGCCAAGCTGGATGCCTTTCACCGCGGGGTCCCTCCCGCCGAATGGGCTGCGTTCGTTCTGGTGGGGGACCAATCGGTGCGGATTTCGCTGCGCCAGCCAGCCACCGCGGTTTCATGGTGGATAGGTGTTGTGGCGCTGGTACTGGGGTTGGTGGGCTACGGACTCTTGAAGGTAAATCGGCGAAGTTCGGAGCGACGTTCTCCGGCGGTTGCCAGGTCCGCGCGAACCCACCAGACGTAAGCCTTCCCCGGTGTGAGCGAATCACCAGGTACGGTCGCCACCGTGTCCTGGGAACTGCGCTGGTACCGGAGGGCTCCGTCGACCTCGAGCACCTCGACGTGATACTGGAACGCATCGGGGACGGCGTGCCACGTCAGCAGCGCGCTGTCTCGCAGGACACTCCGCTCATCCGGCAGCACCAGCGCGATACCATCGGACTCGCCTCTCATGGTTGAAATGGCATCACGACGAGAGGAGAGGAACAGCGCGCCGGCAACCAGGGAAACGATTCCGGCGGCGAGCGCCAGGGGAAGCTTGTAGCTTGGGCGCGCGCTGGCCCGAGCCGCTTCGCCCGCCGTGCGCACCAGGTCGAACTCATGGCGACATGCCGGGCACGCCATGACATGGTCCAGAGTGATCAGCCGTTCGGCCTCCTCGCCAGTACGGGATACCAATGCCTCGATGGACTCGACAGAGGGACAGAGATCGCGGCTGGGGATTCTCCTGGCCAGGTGCTGGCGATACAGTCCGCGCAGGATGTCATCGTTCATAGCTCGCCTCGTTCCGGTCCAAGACCCTGGAGCTTGAGCGACTCCCGGATGTCTTCCAATCCGCGGTACAGAAGGTTGCGGGTTCGGGCATTGGTCCAACCCAGCAGTTGGGCAATCTCGTCCAGTTTGTATCCGGCCAGGTACATTCGCACGACCGGGCGCCGTGACGGTAACAGGGCCTCCACCGCCGCCCCGACTCTGTCGGTCAGGTCGCTCCGTTCCGGTAAATCCACCAGCTCGGCGTGACCGAAAAATGCTTCCCCACTGGGTCTTCCGACGTCCACGTACACCTCCCGCCGGGCGCGCCGGCGCCGGATCAGGTCCACCGCTGCGGACACCGCTGCCCGATAAACGTAGGCCGCGGGAACGCTGGAAATGCGATCATCGGTTTCCAGCGCCCGCCATAGCCGGATTCTGACATCCTGCACCAGTTCCTCCCGCTCCTC
>JBDTRF010000074.1:0-13641 GCA_039931815.1 Gemmatimonadota bacterium | reverse complement strand
TGTAAGGCGCCGCGACCAGCAGCTCGTTAAAGCTGGTGGCGGGATTCGGGGTGCCGAATAGAAGCACCCGCTGACCGAAGACCGTTGGCCAGGTGGATTCCTGGAGGCCAACGCCGGAAAACTGGTCGCGGGAGACCACCGGGTTCGCGGGATCATTGGGGCCGCCGCGGACCGCAAACGCGCCGACACCCAGCGGCTGCGAAAAGTCTATTGGAAGGGTAACCGCCCCAACACTCATGCAGGCGAGCACGCTGTTCGCAAACGTTGATCCGGATTGGGGGGTGCCGACCTGTCTCCCGTTGTTGGTGGCGGATTCTACCTGAGCCAGGATGTCAAACCCCTTGTCCGTGGCCGCGGGCCGGTTCCCCCCATTGTACAACGACTGCATCTGGCTTACCAGCGACTTCACCAGCGGCCGATCGGCAGTGGAAAAGTAGGTCCGCACCAGGTCGGCCATGGGACCAAACTGGCATTGGGCATTCGTCGTTACTTCGAAGGCGGCGGGAGCAGTGGGTGCCTGACGAGCAGATTCGGAACACGCGGTTAAGACAATGGCCGTCATGCTCGCAAGAGAGATCCACGAGGTCGTACGCATGATGTTTCCACGGTTGGGGCGGGCAGGGCAATCCTCTGGGCCAAGGTACCGGTCTTCATTGAGAATTGCCAGATGCGTGGCTTACACGCGACAGGTGGACACCCCTGCCGGATGCGCGCATCAGATGAGAAATCTGGAGGGTTTTTCCCCGCAGGTGATCGAGTCGCCCCACAGCGCCGGGAGCGCGGCCGTGTTGGGGGTTGAGCCATCTACGTCGTTTACGACAGTATATCTGCTTCTCCTAACCTGCCTTCTCCATCTTTCTTCTACCTTTTCTCCTAGTTTCCCCCTTCCGTCATCGCCTTGTATCGGGCGTCAGTCCGGAGATCTCTGAAGTACCATGAGTCGTCGGTCGCCAGGGACCGTCTCATCTGGGGATTCGCGGCCAGGTAGACGCTCAGGAGCCGGATGGCCTCGTTCTTGTCTCCTAACGTGGTCCGCACGATGGCTTCGATCATCGACAGGTCTCTGGTCTGATCGATGTCCGCTCCGACTCGCGCCGCCTCGGCGACGCGGCGAGCACTATCGGCCTGGCCTGAGCGAGCCAGGGCCATCGCCACCAGCATGCGCCCCTTGTGATTGGCGAGGTCCCGCTGAAGCACCGGTGTCAATGAGTCGAACTCTGCCAGGATACGCCAGGTCGCGGCAATGTTGGGATGCGCTCCCGGCATGGTCGCCAGCCAAAGGCGACACTCGGCAAACCGCGGATTCGCCGGAAATCTCCGGACTCCTTCAGCACACCAGTGCTCGCTCTCGTTCCTGTCCTCGAGATCGAGTGAACTCTGAAAAAGCCGCCAGATGATCCTGTCGGCCGCGGTCATGAAAGGATCCGCCTCGTAAGCCTTGCGGGCGGCGAGCTTGCCCAGCGCGTTTTCCGACGCGGCCATGCGCAGATGACTGAGAGTGCCCCAGGCGCCAGCCTGGTTTGGATTGGCCGCGACCGCGTCCTCGAGGTCTTTCTGCGCACCGGCGTGCAGCACATCCGCCTTGGCCGCATCAGGCTCGAGGTTCAGCAGCCAGCTGAAATAGCGAATCGTACCGCGAAGTTCGAGCGCATCAGGATCCGTGGGCTGTATCGCCAGGGCCTGGTTGGCGAAGTCCCCGGCCCGCGCCAGCCACAGGGGAATTGAGTCGCGATTGAAACCAGGCGTTCGTGTCTGGCTATAGGCGATCCACCCCCGTCTCACGATAGGGCGGATCCAGTTCTTGTCCAGCTCCTGGGTACGAGCCAGGGTCGAATCCGCTTCGCGGTACTTGGCGGCTGCGGCCACGGTATCATTGGCGGCCAGCAGAGGCTGAACGTCGTCCTCCATTTCCTGGGCCCGCTGGAACATCTCCCACGCCGTGACTTTTTGAGTCTCTCCCCGGCTCTGGTTGAGCTGAATTTCCTGGCCTACTCGCTGCCGAAGAAAGATGGACACCTCGCCCGCGATATCGTCCTGCAGCGCCAGCATGTCCGCTCGGGGCCGTTCGAAAGCCTTGCTGCTGATTTCCTCGCCACTTTTCGCATTGATGAGCGAAACGGTCACCTTGATGTTGTCTCCCGATTCCTGCACTGTTCCATCGACCAGGGTGCCGACGCTGAGCGCTCGCGCGATGCTGTCGGGAGGCACTTCCTTTCCTTTGTAAGGGAGAACGCCGTTTCGCGAGATCACTTTCAGGGCGGAGATACTGCTCAGGTCGTGAATCAGGGCGTCGGTGAAGCCATCCGCGACGTGCCGGAGCGAGTCGCCTTTGCTCAGGTCGTCGAAATAGAGAACGGCGATGCTGCGAAAGGTCGAGTCATCGGCGGCGGCGGCTTTCCCGGTCAATCGACTACCGACCATCCATCCGATGACTGCCAGGGCTGCTCCAGCGCCAGCGGCGACCCAGACATATCGTCGCCAGCGGCTGTGAATCGGGCGACGGACCACGTGACCACTTCGGGTGATGCGCCGGGACAGCCGGGAATTGGAGATGGTGATTTCGGATGGCGACAGCGCCTTGGCGAACTGTGCGGCGGTCGGGAACCGATCGGCCGGGACTTTCTCAAGCGCGCGAAGAACCGCATCTTCTAACTCGTCCGGAATGCTCTGCCGGAGGATCTGGAGGCTGGGCACGATTTCCATCGAGTGCTGCGCCATTATCGCTCGAGCCGAGGGACCGACGAAAGGAGGGCGGCCGCTCAGCATTTCATAGAGCACGCAGGCCAGGCTGTAGACGTCACTCCGACCGTCGATCGCCGATTCGCCAACCGCCTGCTCCGGACTCATGTAGGCCGGCGTGCCAATCGCCATGCCGGTTTGCGTCAGCTTCTCACCCGCTTCACTGACGGCCCGGGCGATCCCGAAATCGGCCACGATCGCGTGGCCTCCAGAAAGCAGGATGTTTTCCGGCTTGATGTCCCGGTGCACAATGCCCCGGCTGTGGGCGAATGCCAGGCCATCGGAGACTTCACGCGCGATCTGAACCGCATCCTCGATGGAGAGCTCTTTTTCCCGGTTGAGCTTGTCCCGCAACGACTCGCCCTCGATAAAGGGCATCACGAAATAGAGCAGGCCTCGCGCGTCGCCCGAGTCGTAAATTGTAAGGATGTGGGGATGTTGCAGGCTGGCGACGAGCTTGATCTCGCGGAGAAACCGATCCGGTCCGACCGTGGACGCCAGGTCCGGGTCCAGCACCTTGATGGCAACCTGTCGATCGTGTTTAAGATCACGAGCGAGGTAAACGGTCGCCATGCCCCCACGCCCCAACTCACGCTCGATGGCGTAGGAGTCGGCGAGGGCATCTCGGAGGAGGGAGAGAATATCGGTCATGAGAACCGGAGAACCGGCAGTTCAATCTAACCTCGTCGGACTCTCCAGAGGTGACCCTCCGCTGCCCCGGCTCCGGACGTATCCGCCCCAGTGCCCGCGGCTCGCCGGCCTTGTGTCGTCCGGGCCGCCCCCCTCGTCTCTCAGGGCAAGGTTTCATCTCTCGGCACCCGAATGCGAGCATCATATGCGACGATCGACTCTGACCGTTCCCTCTCACCTTTCCCTGGGTCCGCTGGTTCTTCTCCTGATCCTCGCGAACGCCTGCGCGCAGCAACGGGAGCGGCCTATGGGACCAGGACCAGGAGGCATGCTGCCCGACCTCGAGGAAAAACGGTTCATCCACGCCTCGGGGGTTGGTGGCCTGGAAGGATTCTCCCAGGCAGTGAAAGTCGGGAAGCGGATTTACCTGTCAGGCCAGGTCGGTGTTGACAGCACCGGCGAAGCGGTTGGCAATGACGTGGCCTCGCAGGCCGGCCAGGCCTTTCGGAATATTGCCGCAGTGCTGCTGGCAGCGGGCGCTACGCCACAGGATGTCGTCAGTCTCGACGTGTACGTGGTCGGACTCAAAGAGGGCGATGTCGCCCGCATTCGCGAAGCCGGCTCGGCATTCTTCCCCGCGGCTCGGCAACCGGTGGGCAGTGTGATGGGCATTCAGTCGCTCCCCGTGCCGGGACTGCTGATTTCAATCAATGCTATCGCCGAGACCCGGGGATTGTTTCCTGACCGGGAAGCACTTCGACGCTATCAGCAGTAATTGTCACAATTGTGTATCGCAGGCGGAATGGGAGGGCGGGTCACATTCCGCAAGGGAGGTGCATGGTATTATCTGTCTGCTACTCACAAGACAGGAGCGACCATGCCAAGCCCTCGAGTGTCCCGCGCCCTGATGATTTCCTGCCTGCTGGCTGGATGCGGTGGGAGTAAATCACCCAGGGCCGCGGGTTCGGATTCCGCAGCAACCAGCCCGACCTCCAGCGCCACTCTCACCGGCGCTGGTGCCTCGTTCCCCAATCCGGTATACACCAAGTGGTTTGACGCCTACGCCAGAAAGACCGGCGTTCACATCAATTATCAGTCAGTGGGATCGGGCGCGGGCATTCGGCAATTTACCGAGGGAACGGTCGACTTCGGGGCTACCGACGGCCCCATGAATGATGAGCAGATTACCTCGGTCCAGGGCAATGTTGTGCACATCCCGACTGTCATGGGCGCAGTCGTCGTCACCTATAATCTTCCAGGCCTCGGGTCCACCCCGCTCAAATTCGATGGCCCGACCCTGGTAGACATTTTCGAAGGAAAGGTCAAGAAGTGGAATGACCGGCGGATGGCTGCCCTCAACCCCGCCGTAAACCTGCCCGCATCCGATATTATCGTGGTTCATCGCTCGGACGGCTCGGGAACCACTTTTATCTGGACAGATTATCTCAGCAAAGTCTCGGCCCAATGGAAGAGCCAGGTCGGTGCCGCCACGTCGGTGAACTGGCCCATCGGATTGGGAGGAAAAGGCAACGAGGGCGTGACGCAGCAGGTGAAACAGGTCGAAGGCGCGATCGGGTATGTCGAATTGATCTACGCCCTGTCCAACAATCTCCCCGTGGCCCAGGTCAGGAACGCATCGGGTGCGTTCATCACTCCTACCCTTGAAAGCACTACCGCGGCGGCGGATGGTCTGAATCTTGGCGCCGAAACAGATTTTCGAGTTTCCATAACCAATGCTCCAGGAGCTGCGGCGTATCCGATTGCATCGTTCACCTGGCTGCTTGTCCCCAGGACCAGCCGCGAGCCGGCCAAGGGCAAAGTCCTGGCCGATTTCCTTGGCTGGATGATCAGCGAAGAAGCCCAGGGCATGGCGGGCGAATTACACTATGCTCCGTTACCCGCGGCCATCCGCGATCTGGTTCGGACCCGGATTGCGAGCCTTGGCGCTGCCGCGCCCGCGACGTAATAGCCCTCCGCATCAGGCCTCAATCCTTCTGAATTCCCGGCCTTCCTCGCCTCGGCGATGGAAGGCCGGTTTCTCTTGCCTCCCCTCGCACCTTTCTGAACCCGATGCGCCTTGTCTCAGGCGGTCAGTCAGTGCACTTTTCGCCTCCATTCGACGCCCGAACTGGGCGCGTGCATCCTGTCCATGGCAGGGCGCATCCCACCCGCGCTTTCCGGGAGAAGTCGTGGCAACTACGATCTGGATTGATGGTCATTGGCACGACCGCTCCACCGGTATGATTTCGGTATTCGATCACGGGCTGCTGTACGGCGACGGCGTTTTCGAAGGTACCCGGGCCTATAACGGGAAGATTTTCAAGCTTCGAGAACATGTCGCCCGCTTATTCGATTCAGCCAAAAGCATCTGGCTTACTCCCCCGGTTTCGCAGGAAGAACTGGTGAGTGTTACCGAAGAGGCGGTGAAAAGGTCAGGTCTGACTGACGCCTATCTGCGGCATGTCATCACCCGCGGGGTGGGCGACCTCGGGCTCGATCCTCTGAAATGTCCGAAAGCCTCGGCGATCATCATTGTGGACCAGATCAAGCTCTGGTCCCCCGAGCGATACGAGCAGGGCCTCAGGGTGGTTACCGCCGCGACACCGATTCCTCAGAAGGAATCACTCTCTCCCCGAGTGAAGTCGCTCAACTACCTCTGCCATATTCTCGCGAAAATTGAAGGGATCAACGCCGGCGCCGACGAAATCCTGATGATGGATTCGGCGGGCAGCGTCGTCGAAGCTTCGGGCATGAACGTGTTCGTGGTGAAGAATGGCGAGGTCTTCACTCCGCCACCCCACGCGGGCATTCTCAAGGGGATCACCCGTGATACCGTCATCGAACTGGCTCGCGCCGCGGGATACCCGGTTCACGAAACGATTCTGAACCGGTACGATATCTATACTGCGGATGAGGCTTTTCTCTCGGGAACGGCCTCCGAAGTCGCGGCTATCCGGGAACTGGATGGCCGCAAGATCGGCGCAGGGAAACAGGGACCGATCACGCGCGACCTCGCTCAACGCTTCCACGCCTACGTCAGAGACTAGGCGTCAGGACAGACCCGGTGCCCGCTGAAAGCTGTTGAGTTTGCAGTGGGTTGAGATTACCTGCAGATGGACAGCAGTGGTTGAGTCTGCACCAGGCGCAACACGATTCCAACAGTCTGACTCGTTTGCGCTGTGGGAGGCGCGCCTCATCTTGACCGCGTGCTGGTGCGGACTGCATATTGACCTGCCTACCCAAGTTTCCCTCAGACTTGGAGACTCCGCTGAATGGCCTGGAGAGTCGTTGAACACGGCGAAACCGTGTGGAACGTCGCGGTTGCCGCCGAGCGAGCGCCCCAGACCTCAACCTGGCAGCTGGTGCTTTCATTCCGGGCCGCGGGCCCCGAGCGCGCATCATTCTGGACACCTTACCCACTCGTGTCGGCTTCAAAGTCCGCGCTATTTGCGCAGGCCGAACAGATTTCCAACGAGAAACTCACTGCGGTTCTGGTTGACCATCTCCGATAGACTATCCGGGAGTGCCATGCCCCACACTTCGTTACAGGATCTACGACGTATCGCGGAATCAATGGCCTCAATCAAGGGTCGCTCCGTGGTAGACACGTCCATGCGCTCTGATTTTCGCCAACTCAAGATCGAACTGTCCGATGGGATGATCCTGGTCGTCGCTATGGAAAATGATGAACTTGGCCGCCCCCGGCTGGAAGTCGATGTCGTTCGCCAGCCGGAAGAAATCCATCGTCATCAGCTCGAGGTGAGATTCGACGCCGTGTCCTGAACCGGCCCGAATGACAAAGGGGCAGACCGGAAGGTCTGCCCCTGGTAATTTGGGAAAGGCTTCAGTTACCTGGCGGGTTCTGGACGATAGCTCCATAGATCACCCGGGCGATATCGCTCATCACTTTCGCCGACTGCTCCGGGTTTTCGTATCCGCGCGTCAGAATGACGAGGATGATCGGTGGCCGCCCTGGTGGATAGATAATTGCCGCGTCGTGCGCGATGCGGGTGATCTCCCCGGTCTTATGTGCCACCCTGGTTCCTGGCGGCAACCCTGCTGGAATCCGATCATTGAACTCCTGTGCGGAAAGGATCCGGAGAATTTCACGGGTCCCGGCTGGCGAAGCCGCCTGTCCCTCCTCGATGGCTCGAAGCAGCGTCGCCAGGTCCCTTGCCGTCGTCGTGTTGCTCATTCCCCGATCATACGCCTTCTGATCCTCCACCCCGCGAAGAACGGCGATTGAATCGGCTCCCAGTCGGTGTGCCGTCTGGTTCACCCGCGCCGGGCCCACCAGTGCCATGAGCAGATTGGTCGCCAGGTTGCTGCTTCGCTCGATCATCCGCTCGGCCAGATGTCGAATCGTGGTCCGATGATCGATCAGGAGATACACGGTCGAATCGGAGTCGTCGGCGGGGTCAAGGCGGTAGGGAGATCCGTCCACGATCGATGCAAACTCGTTGCGGACCAGTATGCTGTCGTCCCAGGTGAACTCTCCCGCGTCCACTCGGCGAGCCACCTCGATGAGAACGGGGACCTTCATGGTACTGGCCGCATGAAATTGAAGATCGGCCGACAGGAGCAGCATATCGCCGGAGGCGAGATCGATTGCCGCCACCGCGACCGTATCACCGTCCCGATTGGCCAATACCCGGACTGTCTCTGACAGCGTCGAAAGCTTCTGCGCCGGCGCATTTGTGGACAAAACCATGGTGGATGCCAGGCAGAGGCATGAGATTCGCATTGCAGGAGTTAGCATATACTTCCTTGAACCCGCGTGAATTCCGAGGCTGAGATCGGCCATGCCGTCTCCCACAATGCCTGACCGACTTCGCTTCAGCGACTTTGCTCTGGAGCGCCTCAGCAATGGGCGATGTCGCGCGCGCGTGACTCTGTCATGGATCGATGACCAGGAATTCAAGGGAGAATGCGATGGCCTGGCCTCCCAGGCAGGTGAGCTGCGTTGTGCGGCTCAGGCCTGCGTCGAATCACTTTCCCAGTCGGTTGGCGGGGCAGTTCACTTCGAGCTCTTTGGCGTAAAAGCCGTGCGAGCGTTCGATTCAAACGTGGTCATCGTTTCCCTGGCCTTGACGGGCGAATCGGGTGCTCACCGCGTTGTCGGCTGCTGCCTCACCGAAGGTGATACGGCCCGCGGGGCCGCGCTTGCGGTTCTGAACGCGACCAACCGGGTGCTCGGCAATCGATTTTTCATGCGATAGCCAGGCGCAACCTACCTCCAGTTCCAGGCATCAAACACCCAGGCAATCGTAGGCGCGCATACCGAAAAACGCCAGACGAACTTCAAATCGCGATAATGCCCCGCGTCGAGGGTGGACGCGACACGTCTTTCAAGGCACTATCAATATTACCGCCGAACAAACACCGAAGACGTTTGCCGTCACTTCATTCGACGGTATACTGTGGTGATTATTGAAGTTGGAGGACATTCGGCAATCCAATAGACCCTCGGATGAAACCGAGGGCCCGGTTGGTGCTTGCCTTAAAGCGCTGGGGCGTCTCTCTCCCTGGCATTCATTCGGCCCTGTGGGCCAAAGGCAGATGAGTGAGGTGGCGGCGGATCGTGCGTTGCCCTTCACCGCGGTTCTGTTGGAAAGGAGTTTTCATGAAGATCTGGTTCGCAATTCCTCTTGTGGCTATCGCGGCATGCGCCGGTAACAAACCAGCGCCGACCCCCTCCCCGCAGAAACCGACGACGGTCGCTTCACTCCCGTCGCCGGGTGAGGGCCACCGCGATAGCACGATGAGCGCGTCGGACTCCGGTGTGTTCCCCGCGTCGGGGGACTCGTTGTTACCCCCGAACGAGGAAGCTGCCGAACTCGAGTTGGCGGCCGATTCCGCCGCCGACGCGGAAGTTCTCGATCAACTGGAGAATACTGTCGCGGCGGTTCCGGAGAGCGTCGGGAGTGAGTCGGGTGGGACGAACGCGGTGGAAGGCGTTACCTGGGATATCGACGTTGCCACGTTTACCAATCACGATCGCGTCCAGTATTTTCTTGATTTTTTTCAAGGCCCGGCCCGGGAACGAATGACGGTCTGGCTTCAGCGGATGCCTCGCTATGAGTCCATGATTCGAAAACGGCTGGCCGAACAGGGACTCCCCGGCGACCTGGTATACCTGGCATTGATCGAAAGCGGTTTTTCCAATAGTGCCGTGAGCCGCGCCCGGGCGACCGGGATGTGGCAGTTTATGAAGGGTACCGCCCAGATGTACGGCCTCCGGATCGATTCCTGGGTCGATGAGCGTCGGGATCCATACATTGCCACCTACGCGGCGGCACGGCATCTCAAGGACCTGCGCGATCGTTTCGGCTCGGTATATCTGGCAGCGGCAGCCTACAATGCCGGCGGTGGCAAGGTGAGCCGAAGCCTCTCCCGCTTGCCCGAGGAGGCGGACGACAGCCTGAATACCGATGCGACGTTCTTCCGGCTGTACGATACCCGCCATTTGCGCCAGGAAACCCGGGACTACGTGCCGAAACTGATCGCGGCTGCCTTGATCGCCAAAGAACCGGCCCGTTACGGTTTCCCGATCTTCGATTCACTCCAGCCAATCGTGTGGGATTCGATCATCGTGCCCGACGCGACCGGACTCGACGTTATCGCCCGCCTGGCTGACACGACGGTCACTGCGATTCGTGAAATCAACCCGCAGTATCTCCGACTTTCTACGCCGCCTCGGTCGAGAAGCATCATTCGGCTTCCAGTCGGTAAGGGCCCCGCGGTGGAACTCGCCTACGCGGAACTGCCCTCCAACAAGCGGGTCACGTTCCAGGAGCATTATGTGACGCGAGGGCAGACCCTGAGTGCCATCGCGAGAACGTATAGGGTCTCAGTCAGCGACCTCAAGGAGGCAAACCCTGGATCCTCAACCCGACTGCGGGTGGGGCAGCGTCTGATCATCCCTACCGGGGGCGTTGTGGTGGCTCGGGAGGCGGCACGCGCTGAAGACCGGCGGGCCGAAATCCGGCGATCCGTTGCCGCGACTCATACCGTTCGATCTGGCGAGACGCTCTCCGAAATCGGAGAGCACTACCATGTGTCGGTCACCCAACTCCGGTCATGGAACCGGCTTTCCGGCAGTAACATCCGGGTGGGCCAGAAGCTTCGGGTTGGAACTACTTCACTCAGGTCGAGCCGAGTGACTGGGGGTGGCAGTGTTCACATCGTTCAGCCGGGGGATACCCTTTCCGGCGTTGCTGCCCGCTACGGCGTGAGCCAGTCTGCCCTGAGAGCCGCCAACGGTCTGAGTACCAGCTCACTTCTTCGGGCGGGGACTCGTCTCAGGATTCCCTGATCACCTCTGAATGCGTTAAAATAAAACCGCCCCCTGTTGGGGGCGGTTCCATTTCCAGCATGCAATCCTTAGTTGATGGTTGCCGGGGCTGGTTTTGACCGATATCCACGAAGCACGGCGTCTTCGTACCCGTTGGTGGGGTTGCCGCCCTCGGCCACGATCTGGTCGACCGTTCCCGGGCCACGATTGTATGCCAACAACGCCAACTCGAGGTTCGAGTTGTACCGCCGCATCAAGTCCTTCAGAAAGCGGAAACCCAGCCGCAAATTCGTTTCCCGATCGAATAATTTTTCTTCACTGATGTCCGGTGAATAAAACCGGGCCGTCGCGGGGCGGATCTGGGTGTACCCGATCGCGTTCTTGTTGCTGTGTGCCTTGAGAATGAAATTGCTCTCGACCCGCACCAGCCGGAAACCGAGTGATGGATCAATCCCCTCGCTCAGCGCAATATCATAAATCGCCGATGACAGGTCCGCCGGCACCTGGTAACGTCTCGAGTAATCCATGATGGCGTTCGCCCGCTCGACCTGGAGCTTCGCAACCGCCAATTCCCCACGGGCCGATTCCAACTGGCTCTTCAGGTCATTCAACTCGCGGGCTGCCATCTCAGATCCCACTGGGGCGGCGATATCCGCAGCGCGCGCCCGCCCGAAGGAGCCACCCAATCCACTCACCAGGATCACTGCCGCCACGACCAGCAATCCACGCAACAGCAATGAGCTGGTGCGGGACCTCGGACGTGAAGCATCACTCTTGGATTCGTGCATGGATTCCTCCTCGTTTCTGGAAATGACCGGGTCAACTACCCCCACGGCGCCAGTCTCCGCGGGTCCCACCAGTCTTGGCTGTCAAGCGTACGTTCTCAATTTCGCACTGCCGATCTACTGCTTTGATCATGTCGTAAACCGTAAGACATGCCACCGCGACAGCCGTGAGCGCCTCCATCTCAACACCAGTCCGTCCGATGGTTTTTGCCGTCGCGCTAACCCGTACTCCGGGTAATGCGGAATCGGGGATCACTGCGACGGCAATATCATCCAGTCCGAGCGGGTGGCACAAAGGGATCAGGTCCCCGGTACGTTTGGCCGCAGTGATTCCGGCTATCTGCGCGACCGCGAGCACATCTCCTTTCGCCGCGGCGTTACTGCTCACTAACTCGAACGCCTCGCGCGACATCCTGACCTTGCCCTCCGCGGATGCCGATCGTTCGCTCATGGGCTTGCCGCTGACATCCACCATTCGGGCACGGCCGTTATCGTCAACGTGGCTCAGGCTCACAGGATATCGCGCAATTCCTGGTTTAAGACCGCCAGAAGTATCTGGGGGTTCACGTTATTCTGCGCCAACTCCCGTACCTCGCCCACTCGGTCAAGGGCGGCCACCAGCTTGAGCTTCGGAACCTCTGCCAGGCGGGCCAATTCCCGATCTCCCCGGCTTCCGCGTACGGCCTGGCTCAGCATATCCGCCATAGCGTCCAAGGTGTCAGTGAACTCCCCACGAGCGGAAAATGGCATCTGCTTAATGGCGATTTCCCATCCGGTCTGGCTTCGTGTTCTGACCGACTCAAGCAGGCTGGCCGCCAGTTGACCTCCTTTTGCCAGGTCCACATCATCGGCCACGGCGTTTCCAATTGAACCAGAGCCCTTTGCCACCCTCCGGCCGATCTGACTCTCCGGAATTTGCGCATAGTTACCCAGGAAGAGGGCAACGTCCTGGTCCGGAAGTCGGCCGACTCGCAACTGAGTGGAGCGAGACCGAATGGTCGGAATGACGCCCTCGGCATCAGCAGTGGTCAAAATGAAAAAGGTCCCCGGTGACGGCTCCTCCAGCAACTTGAGTAATGCATTCGCCGCTTCGGGCGAAGATTCCTGGGGTACCAGGCGCTCGGCGCACCCAATGATGAACACCTTGACCCTGCCTTCGACCGGGCGGAGAATGGCCATTCTCGCGATCAGCCTGGCCGTCGAAACGAAATGGCCCGTCAGGCCATCAGGAGGCCCGTAGATCGGCTCCTTTCGCCGTTGCTCAAGAACCTCACCCAGCATCCCTTCAAGCTCCTCCACCTGCTTATCTGACTCGGTGGCCTTCGGCCGGGCCAAGGGCATGAACCAATGAATGTCCGGATGGCCCAGGCCCAGAACCTTCCTGCATGGGGAACAAACGCCGCATGGTTCCCCTGGCCCTTTCTCACACACCAACCTCTGAGCAATCCAGAGGGCAAGTCTTTGCTTGCCGACCCCCTGCGGGCCATTCAATAGCATTACCTGCGGCAACCTATCCTTATCAACCGCCTGGGCTATGTGACTACGAAGTACGTTATGCCCAATCAGGGGGTGTAAAGCCATGAAGGGAACTTAAGTATGGGCGGGGAAAATGGTAGGCATGAACAGTGTAACATCTTTTTCAACAACAACTTACATCGTTAATTGTACGCCAATTTGACGCATTAACCTGCGACAGCAGGCGCTCCTAACGGTTGTGAGTACACGCTAGTGTTAAATTTATGCGAGTGTCTGCTCATTGTGCGGCGATGTTATTGATTAACCGGTAGTTACGCTGTGTGATCTTAGTCACGTATTTGGAGGATGTCTAAACCCTGCCAATCCGTACAAACGGGTCAAAAATCTCAGTCTTTCGAGTGTCGTATCACTGTCGAGTTAATGTGTTTACTGGGATAAGCTCGCCACCCTGATCGTGAAGCCCGGTTGCCTCCCAGGAGGGCTCTGCCACGCGTCGGACACCCTCATGAACCCGACGCTCCCCGATACGGGGGGGTGGGGTTTCCCCTCGAAATCGGTACCCGGCTCGGCGACTAGCATTCAGATGCACAATCATCTCCCCGATCAGGCCCAGGGCGATGGATTGTACACCAACGACAAAAAGGAGAACACCGAACAGCAGGAAGGGCCTGGTGGCCAAACCGCTGGCCCCGACCACCTTCATGAGGAACATCCCGA
>JBDTRF010000073.1:0-13642 GCA_039931815.1 Gemmatimonadota bacterium | reverse complement strand
AATGAGAGCGGCAACCAGGGCCGGCTCGACGCCGCCGTGCTCCGCGGCCGTGTTGAGGGCAGCTCCGAAGAGCAGTGGGAAAATCAGGCGATAGGTCCGGCTGGCAGAATCTCCCCGTGAGAGCACTCGCCACCCCAGTTGGGTCGTCGCGGAACCACGATGAAAGCGACGCAACAACTCCGCGGTCGCGAGAACGCGGGAAATCTGGTCGCCCGCCTGGCTTGCAATCCAACGGGTCTCCAGCAGGAGTTCGCCAGTGAGTCCGGCCTGGGACAGGATACTCAGCCGGTCGTGAGCCGCGTACACATCGCTCACCCGGGGGAAACTGTCGACACCTGGTGCGATGTCGGCAGTCAATCCCAGCCCGAGTCGGCGGGAGCTTAAACCGGCATAGTAGGAAAGCGGGTATCTCGTTCGAACCGCGTTCCAGCGTTCCCGGGCCCGGCTCGAATCACCCGCCGCCAACCAGGCCCGACCCGCCCAGTATTCCGCGGCATCGACTTCCTCGGCGGCATGGGTGCTGGCCACGAGCGAATCCCATTCGCGCGCCGCTTCGGTAAATCGATTGTCCGTCCATGCCACCAGCGCCGCCAGGAACCGGGCCCGGGGCGCTGATTCGCTGGCCGGAAAACGGTGGCCGAGGGAGAGCCACTGACGGCGGGCAATGGCATAGTTACCGGCGTCACGCGCCAGGTCTCCCAGGAGGCCCAGGGCGACCGGCGTCGCCATCGTATCCCCGGGAAACCGACGCAGGAGGTCCTCCAGCACGGCCTTTCCGTTTCGGTCTGCCCGAATGAGGGCTCGTCCTCGTTCGAGCAGGGCACGCGGAACCAACGGTCCTTTCGTGACCCGGGCATACTCGAGCGAAGCCTCGCGATACCGAGCCCTGGCGGAGAGCGCGCCACCCAGCCGCACATGATCCGAGGCGGTGAGGGCCGCACCTCGCTCGCGCGCGCGAAGGTAAAACGACAAGACCTGGTCAGGGGCTGAACTCACGGAAGATGCGCGTGCCAGGGCGAGATTGTCGTTTCCGCCAAGCATCTCGCGGAATGGGAGGGCATTTGCGGCAACGGGCGACGCGGCCGGCGAGGTGGAGGAGTCGGTCGCGTAGCGAACGATGTCCTTGAGTATCACGAGTCGCGATTCCGGGGGTCCCGCCATGCTGAGTCGAAGACGGATGACATCCGCCGCCTGGCCCAGCTTCTCACGGGCCAGGATGGCGCCGGCGATATCTCCATAACCCTCGCGCGCTCGCGCCTCTACCAATCCCACCTGGGCGGAAGCCGGCTGGTTTTCGACTGCCCGGAGCATCTTCGCACGTTCTTCACTGTCAGGCGTCAGGGACGCCACGCGAAGTCGCAGCCAGTCCGCGACAGGATCAAGCTCGGGAATGGCCCGCTGGTAGGCGAGACGCGCCGTCGCGCTATCCCCCAACCGCTCGGCGAGGACACCGGAGCGGAGTCGCTGAATGGCCTCAGGATCGTAGATTCGCTCCGCCGCGACCGCTGCCGGAGAGGCAGAATTGGAATGGGCGGAAGCGGGAGTCGGGTTTCGGTCCGAACACCAGACGCCAAGCAGGGCGCTGGCGGCAATAACAAACCTCGACTTCATCGAATCTGCCTAGGAAAGGAAACAACGCGGTGAGCCTGATCGTCCATGCTGCAAGGGTGAAGCCACCTGTCGAGCGACCAGATCTAAAAGAAACGCCCTCCACGGCGATTGCCAATGGAGGGCTTGATGATGACACAGGCAATACTACAACTCGAGTTTGCCGATCCGGCCCGTTCCACTGAGCGCAAGCCAGATGCGATGATGGAGGGTATCGGTCACCATATGCCGGACGATGGCTGATGGCGTAGGGATGCGCAGCGTTTCCATTCGCTCGGTTCGTGGATCGAACGCCACCATGAGATTGCTGCGGGATTCGTTGTACCAGATCCGACCGTCTGTCCCGATGGCAATGCCGTAGGGCCCTGCATTCGGCGTCGGCGAACGCCATTCCTTGACCGTCCCGGTGCGTGGATTCAGCGCGCCGAGGTATCCCCGGCCATAGTCGGTGTACCAGACGATGCCACCCTTATCGACCTGGAGACGTCGGGGCCGAGCATCGGCGGCAGGCAGGGGAAACTCGCGCATGGCGCCAGAGGCGGAGTCGACTCGCCCCAGCTTGTTGGTCCCCAGCATGGCGATCCACACCGAACCATCCGGCGCGCCGCGCATCCCGTACGGCACGGAGTTCGGGGTCGGAGCCGTGAAGACCTTTACTTCCCCTGTCTTCGGATTGAGCCGGCCATAGGTGTTGTTGTTGGCATCAGTAAACCACACCGTCCCATGGTGAATGATGGGGGTATGCGGATTTCGTGCGTTGTCAGGCAGGCCGAACTCCTGGATCGCCAGGGTCCTGGGGTCCAGTCTCCCGAGGACGCCGATCGCCTGTCCGGAATACCATACAAAGCCGTCTACCGCCACTTCAATTCCGTGCGGACCGGACCCGGGTGTCGGTGTCGGAATGTCGGTTATGATGCCGGTCTGCGGTTCGAGCCGGCCGATAAAGCTGTTGGCCTGGTCGGTGTACCAGACGATTCCGTCGGGTCCAACGGCGGGATCGTGAGGAAACGCACCGCCCCGGGGAATGGCGTATTCGGTAATGGTGGGTGGCGGAGGTGAATCGGATCGAACCAGCGGCACGGCGGCGAGAGCCGCAGACAGGATGAGATGTCGCATGGAGAAACTCCCGAAGCGGGTTCCGAGTCCTGCCTGATCAAACTACGCTGGCGATCACCTTGAGTTTCCGAAGGATCCGTGCTTCTGGACGCAAACGAACCTTTGCAATACGCCAATACCTTAAAGAGATGAAGGCCACTCAGTGAACGCATTGCGACCCATCGACCGGATGCACAGACGCTGTCCCCGTTTTTCCTTCTTCTCCTGGTGTTCGTGGGAAAGTGGCAATGGCGGGTGTCGCGACAGACCTGAGGGGCGACACCTCAAATAGTAAACCCCCCGGTCAGAGACCGGGGGGTTTAAACCTGCTGCGATGAAGAAGCAGCCAGCTTACTGGACGGTAATCTGTCCCTTCATGCCCATCGCGGTGTGCGGCAGGCAGTAGAACTTGTAATCGCCCGCGGGTGCGTTCGCGAAGTTGATCGAGTACGTCGCGCCGGCCTCGACCATCGGGCTGGCCAGGTCGCCAGATTTGTCGGGCATACCAGCGGCAAGCGCTGCCGCCGCGCCAGCGGGAATGCTATCGGCGTAGAACTGAACATTGTGCGGTCCGCCAGTGACATCGTGGAAGACGACAACGTCGCCAGCCTTGATGGTCAGCGACGCGGGCACAAACTTGTACTCAGCGCCATCGAGCGTCATGTTGACATCGTGGGTTGCGCCCGTCGCACCTGCGGGAGGAGCAGGATTCATGGCAGTCGTGTCCACCGCCGGAGTCTCCGCCTTCTTCTCGCCGCATGCTGCCAGAACTACTACCAAACCCGCCAGAAGGAATTTCGAACGCATTGCTGTCAGGCCTCCGGTAACATAGAATTTGCCGATAGATAACCGCGAACGTTCAACCTCGGTCTACTGCTTGTGAATGCTTTCACAAGTATAGTCCGCCCCTTAATATTGCGCTAGCTCTCGCCGGTGACCATACCCCCGCTCTGCCCCAGCATGGGATCACACTGCCAGGCCCTTCGGGTGACCCTCCGCGTAGGGACGTTCGAGGATGGCCTGACCTCGCTCGATCACGAGGCCACGTGGCTCACAGGACATACCCAGCGGATGACATTCGGGCAGATCTGGGACGATGGGGGCGATCTCTACGTCGATGCGGTCATTCGGGTCCCCTGCCGGTACCTGCGGGAAAAGCCAGAGGGGGCGAGCTGCGGCATGTACGGTTACTCCAGTCAGCTCCGCCGAACTCCCGTCTCCGAGCAGCCGCGACGACTGGGCGGGAATCGATTCCGGGTGGTCGAGGGTGCCCAGCTGACCAGCCGGGAGCTTCCCCCGCCCCTGCGGAGTCTTCCTGTCATCGCATTCGCCAACCCCTGCGCCACGGCGGCCTGCGAAACCTCCGACCACAAGCGGGGTGCCGCCTGCTGTCGGGATCTTGAGATCGAAATCATGTGCACGGAGAAACAGATACGTCTGGAAAGCCTCGTGCGCACCAGGAAATCACCCTACTTGTGCAAAGTGGAACGAGGAGGGAAGTACTCCCTCGAAGCTGAACTGATTTCCGCCTGTGATTTTCTGGGGGTGGATGGCATTGCCTGTACTCTCCATGGGCGCAAACGGGCAGACGGGAGACCGGCCAAGCCGGATCTCTGCAGTGAGTGGCCGCACAAGGGAAAAGGGCTCCATCCCGGGTGCGTGTTCAAGGGTGGCAAGGCGCCCATGAAGGCCCCGAAAGGCCGGTGAGTCGTGCAGAAAACGGCACCGCCGGCGGACGTGCCACCTCTTTGCGGGGAAAGTACTTGGCCCCGTGACCTGAAAGAGCGATCTTTGTGCAACCGGAGCGGAGGCGGGCGTCTTCTATCCCGAGTGGCCGCACGGTGCAGCTTTCCGGTTTCCGTCAGTAGTCCACCGGTCCTCACGCTTTCTTCGCAGGGCCGATCAGGAGAATCTCTTGGACGACGAACTCGAGTCCCTATACCGGACCACCTATAACGCCGTCGTGCGATTCCTCTACCGCAAGGTATGGGATGCTGATCGCGCGCAGGACCTGGCCCAGGAGGTATTCGTCAGGGCCATGGCGCATAATCCGGAAAAGCCGCGCGCCTGGGTCTTCGCCGTGGCGGCCAACCTGGCCCGGGACGAGGCGCGTGCCGCCGTTCGCCGCAAGAGACACCTGACGCTGCTGACGACCGACCCGGTGATTCTGCCAACCCGGGAGCCGGCGGCGGATGACGCGGTAGAGCACGACGAGATGATGGAGAAGGTTCAGCGCGCGCTCGACTTGCTGACTCCGCGGGACCGGGAGGTGCTTCTCCTGTGGGATTCCGGCCTGAGTTACCCGGAGATCGCCCAGCAGACGGGTCTTGCGGTCGGGGCAGTAGGAACGACGCTGGCTCGCGCTCGCCGCCGCCTGGTGGAAATGCACGATCAGGAAGAGGCCAAGGACCACAAGGACCATGCAGCACATTCCTGAGGACGAACTCCACGCATACCTCGACCAGGCCCTGAGCCGGTCGCAGTGTGTTGAAATCGAGAGTCATCTCGCGGCCTGTCCCCGTTGCCAGGCCCAGCGGGACGGGATCGCCGCGCTGCGTGACCGGACCACCGCCCTCCTGAATGTTCTCGCCCCACCCATTTCCCTGCCTCCTTCATTCGAAACCATCCGCAATCGTGCCGTTGGAGTCCAGGCGGTTCGGCAGCGCACGTTCCGAACGGGGATCTGGGCAGCCAGTGTTGTGGCGGCGATCGGCCTGGGATGGATGGCACATCTCTGGTCTGGGGCCACCACAGGGGGGCGGGCGCCCGGGGGGATTACGGTCGGCAGTCGAGGCCCGGAGGCGGCTGCGGCCCAGTTGCCCTCCGATCCAGATAGTACCCGGTCGTCCTCCCCTCAACCCATGACTCCGACAGGTACGCTGGCTCAGCGCCAGGTGGCACAGCCTCCGGTCCGACATGAATCTCCCCGCCTCGAGGTCGCCCGCCCGACCGTGGTGGACACGCCAGCATTCCGGCAGCCGATGACTCCGGCACCATCGCCACTGGCGGTTGATTCGCGGAATCATCCGTCCACCGACAGCAGCCGGTTCTCCCAGTCAAACACGGCCGGCCTCTCGCAGGACCGGGAGCTGTCAGAACTGGAACCGGAGAGTATGTGGCGCCTGGTTTCAGTCGCGGCCGGAGAAAAAGAATCGGGCGCACCCCTGCCCTCGGTGCCAGGGCTGCCCGTGATGCAGGTCCGGATTCAGAGCGTGCAGGCCAACCAGAAGATTGTCGCGGTAGACCAGCAGCTGGCCACAGGTGAAGTGATTCGCACCATCGAAGGCCCGGCAGCCCAGATGGCGGACCTGATTGCCCGGGATGGTCAACGCACCCAGGCGTCGGACGCCGCCACCAACGCCATTGATGCTCTCATGACAATCCGTTTCGGTGATCGCATTGTCGCGATCCGCGGTCCGGCCGATTCAGTGCGCGCCCTGATGAATCGGCTTGCGGTGCCAGGCAAGAAACCGTAGAAGCGAAAGCCGGGGAGTTCACGGGCGGAGTTTCGAGTTCCCATCGAGACTCCGCCTTTTTGCGTCGAAGGGGGACCGGATGAAACGCGGTGAGCTGCTCGCCGCCGCGTCCCCCAATGGAATCATGCTCAATCCACTCCTGGTGAGCGGCGAATACGCCAGCCTTCTTCATCCGATCCGTGATCCCGCTCCATTATCCGCTTGTGATTTACCAAACCAAAAGCCACAGCGAGGATTGCCGGGAGCCACACCTCATAAGAGCCAAGTGAACGCATGAATCCACTGAAGGTGTGATCCGGAGCGATTGACTCGGCAAGGACGATGGCAAACAGGACTCCACTTATGACAGGGTAGTACTGACTGCGAACAAGGCTTGCGATCCACTGGGACGAGGTCACAGGTTGAGGTTCGACTCCCATTGCCAATCCTCCTGTCAGGCGCAGTCCAAGGGCACACTCACACACACTGCCACAGTCCTAAAACCCTCAATCAGAAGCCAGCCTCTGTTCGCCTGAAGGCTTCTCCCACTGAGCTCCGCCGCCACCGAGCATCCTGCCAGGATGTCTCTCAACAAAAAGCGGAGCTCGCGTCAACGAGACTCCGCCCTGTTCCGATCTGTCTTCGCTACCGCTCCTCCCGCGCGCCCCCTAGTGTTGTGCTTCCGGGGCGTAATCTTTCTCTGCGTCTTCATGATCAAACGCACTCACCGCATGGTGTGACTCGGCGTCGATGGTGATCATCGCGAGGCGAGGCGAAACCATGGGGAAGCGCTGGGTAAAAAACCAGTAGCACAGGAAGAACAGCCCCAGCATCAGGAACGTGGGTCCCATTTCCGGCGAAGCGAATCGCGGTCCAGGCAAGTGGGTGACGGAAGGCAACACCAGCAGATATCGCTCCAGCCAGAGGGCCACCAGGCTGGAGAGGGCGAAGAATGCCATCGTCGGCTTGAACTTCTTGGCTGTCGTCCCCAGGAGTCCGACGAACGGAAGCACGAACAATCCGATGAGCACAGCTCGGCCGATCGGCATCCAGGGTCCCCAGAGCCGGGCGAACACAAATCCGGTTTCTTCCGGCATGTTCCCATACCAGATAACCAGGAACTGGGCCCACATGAGATACGCCCAGAACACGGTGAAGCCGAAGCACAGCTTGCCGAGATCGTGGCGCTGTTTGGGGCTGATCAGGTCGGAGACTCCCATGACGTTCCCGCCGAACATGACCATGAGCGCCAGCAGCATGTGGGCCGAGAGAAACGCGCCCATGAAGAAGAATCCGCCGAGCAGGTTGGAAAACCAATGCGGCTGGAGCGCCATGATGAAGTCGAATGCGACGATCGTCATGACCAGCGAATACACGACCACGAAAGCCGGAGCCAGTTTGTGGACCCGGTGTTCCTGTCGAGCAAACGCCTCTGGCGTGCCATCATACCCGGCACTCGCCGCCAGTCGCTCAAATCGAGCGCGGGCGGGAGCAGGCACGCGCGAAGCCAGAGTATGCAAGTCCGCAATCAGGTCGGCCTTGATGAGCAGGAAGGCCAGTGTGTAGAGCCCGCCCAGGCCAATGAAACCCCGCCAGAACATCCAGGAACGGGAAAGCCACAACTCCTTGCTGTGTCCCAGGCCTTCGAACTCGGGGAAAACGTGGTGATAGCCTGGACCCATGATGAGCAGGAATCCGAGGAAAGAGATCGGCAGGAACGCCGCGGAGGCAGCAGCGAACCGGATGATGACGCCTGACCATTTCGCGTTGGCGATTTTGTGCACGGCGATCAGTGCTACGCTGCCGGCGGACAGGCTGGTGAAGAAGAGCCAGTTCACCAGGAAAAGCTGCCACGCCCGGTCCACGTTGGGTCCCATGAATGCCGGGATCAGAAGGGCCAGTCCGACCAGCGACAGGACGCCACCCACCGCCAGGAGGAGACCGAATTGGCCGCCGATGGGCTGAGCGAGAAGTCGTTCGCGAAGCGTTGCCTGGCTCATTAGCGAGTTCCCCCCGGTGCAGGCGTCACGGGTGCTGGAGCGGCCGACGCGGCGGCCTGCGACTGCAGGCTTCGCACGTAGTTCACGACTTCCCAGCGATTGCGTGGGTTGAAAATCTTGTCACCGTATCGCGGCATAATGCCGCGACCATAGCGGATGATGCTGTAGAGATATCCATCGGAAAACGCGCGCGCGCGGTCCGTCAGCAGGCTCGGCGCCCCCATCCGCTTACCCACCAGGCCGTCGCCGGCGCCGGCCAGGCCATGGCAAGGCGCGCAGTAGGTGTGATAGACCGTGTCGCCGATCGCGGTCGGATTGTGATCGGTCGGGTTGATCAGCGCATCGGCGGTGATGGTCTTTGCCTGCCGCCATTCCGCCTCGTAATTCCGTTCTCCGCCAGTGATCGGCACGGAGCCAGGTACGGCATACCGCGGCACGCCGGCATACTCGTAGGGATATACAGCGGGACTACCGATCATCGCGTCAAACCACGGCACGATGTGCATCAGGTCGTCGGGGGAGGGCACCTTGTCGTAGTAGAACTGACAGCCGCCCATGCCAAGAAGCAGCAGGGCCGCGAGCACGCGCCGTTCAGGTCGTTTCATGGCGGACCTCCTCGGCACCGGCTTTTCGCAGCAGGCTTTCCACCGCAGTGAATTCCTCCCGCCGGCAGGGGACAAACACGCCAATCCGGTCATCGGTGAATCGAGGGTCGTAGAGCGCGCCTTTGCGCCGCTTGAGGATGGAGAGAATGATCAGTCCAGCCACGGTGGAGAGCGATCCACAGAGCACCATGAGTTCGAACATGATGACGACATACGGTGGTACCGTCGCGATGGGCTTGCCGCCCACCAGCAGCGGCCAGTCCAGCGACATCCAGAACGTCATGCAGAGCCCGGCGGTGATGCCGGTTATTCCGCCGATGAGGGTGAACATCCGGACCGGACTCACCGTGTGTTCCATGGCAGCTTCGATCTCATGGTTCGGCGCGGCTGAGTAAACCGTGAGATCCTTTCGACCCTGGCCTCTCAAGGTTCGAATGGAATCCGTCGCCGCGTCAACCTGACTGAACGAGGCCAGGACGCCTGAAACGGTCTTGGCCATCAGTGAGCCCCTTTCTTCCGGGGGAACGGGATCAATTCCTTGACCTCCTGGATCGCCACGATGGGAAAGGTGCGGGCGAACATCAGGAACCACATGCCGAACCAGCCGAAGGAGCCGGCCAGGATGCCCCAGTCGGCCCAGGTCGGATTCGGCTGGCCCCAGGCATACGGGAGATAGTCGTTACTGAGCGACGACGCGATGATCACATAGCGCTCGAACCACATTCCGATATTGATGAATATCGAAATGACGAAGAGCGACGTGAGATTCTTCCGGATCTTCTTGAACCACAGCAGCTGGGACACAAAGGCGTTGCAGATAATCATCGACCATCCGGCCCACCACTGGGGACCGAACGCCCGGCGGAAAAACGTGGTCTGCTCAAAGGTGTTCCCGCTGTACCACGCCACGAAATATTCCATGGCGTACGCATAAAAGAGGATTGATCCGGTAAAGAGCGTCAGCTTGGCCAGGTTATCGAAGTGATACTCGGTAATCATGTGCTCCAGCTTGAACGCTTTCCGGAGCGGAATCAGGAGGGTGAACACCATCCCGATGCCGGAATAAATCGCGCCAGCCACGAAATAGGGGGCGAAGATGGTCCCGTGCCAGCCCGGGACGATGCTCATGGCGAAGTCCCAGGAGACGACGGAGTGGACCGAGAGCACCAGCGGCGTCGCGAGGGCGGCCAGGTACAGGTAGGCCCGGCTATAGTGCCGCCACTGGTTGTCGGTTCCCTTCCAGCCAATCGCGAACATGCGGTACACGTTGCTCCGCCAGCCACCGACCTTGTCGCGCACCGCGGCGATATCGGGTACCAGGCCTACCACGAGAAAGGTGGTGGACACCGTAAGGTAGGTGCCGATCGCGAAGACGTCCCAGATGAGCGGAGACTTGAAGTTGGGCCAGAGAAACCGCTGATTGGGATACGGCAACAGCCAGTAGAAGAACCATTGACGCCCGATGTGAATGATCGGGAACAGGCCTGCCGTCATGACGGCGAAGACGGTCATTGCCTCGGTCGCGCGGTAGACGACCGTCCGCCAGGGCGAGCGGAAGAGAAAGAGAATGGCCGAGATCAGCGTCCCGGCATGGCCAATACCGACCCAGAACACGAACGTCGTGATGTAGACCAGCCACATGACTGGAGGCTGATAGCCCGCCAGGCCCAGGCCGTCCTTGAGCAGCATGATGAAAGTGAACACGCCAATCAGAAACAGCGTGATCGCGCCGCCGAGCAGCATGAGGTAGCCCCTGCTGGGGGCGGCCAATGTCCCTACGACGTCGCGGGTGACTTCCGCGTGCGTCTGCGTCGGGAGGTGCGGATCGTGTACCAGAACAGCCATCGGTTAAGCCTCCGACCGGTGCAGGACTTTGGCCAGGTATGTGACCGCGGGACGGGTGTTGACATCCTCCAGCACGTGATACCCTCGTCGATCGCCCGAGGCCAGGCTTACCCGGCTCGAAGGATCGGCCATGTTACCGAAGACGATCGCGTCGGACGGACAGGCCTGGGCGCAGGCGGTAATGACATCACCGTCGGCCAGGACGCGGTCCTGGACTCTCGCGCTGGCCTGGGCGGCCCGGATTCGCTGCACGCAGAACGTGCACTTCTCCATCACGCCTCGAGCGCGGACGACGACATCGGGGTTCAGCTGGAGGTTCAACGGCGCGGGGAACGCTTTCTTCCCGTAGGCAAACCAGTTGAAGTACCGCACTTTGTACGGGCAGTTGTTGGAGCAATACCGGGTTCCCACGCAGCGGTTGTAGACCTGCCCGTTGAGGCCGTCGGCGGTGTGGTACGACGCATACACCGGGCAGACAGACTCGCACGGCGCGTTGGCGCACTGCTGACAGAGCATCGGCACCACCCGGGCCTCGAGGGGCTCACCGTTCTCGCCACCCTCCCAGTACCGCTCGATGCGCATCCAGCTCATCTCCCGGCCGCGGCGCACCTCGTCCTCGCCCACGATGGGAATGTTATTCTCGGAATAGCAGGCCACGACACACGCCGAGCAACCGGTGCAGCGCGCGAGGTCGATCGACATGCCCCACTTGGGATGTTCTCTCGCGTACTCGCCCCGCTTGATCTTTTCCTCCTGGCTTTCGCGGAACCCGCGGAGCGCTTCGGCTTCGATCTCCGGGTTCTCTTCGTGGCCGTGCCCTTCATTCTTTTCCGCCTGCTCGAGCGTCAGCCCCTTCCGGACTGCATCGATGGTCATGGCACTGGCGATACCCCGACCGAGTTGTCGCGTGGTTCCCTCGGTCTTGGCGACCTTGATCCAGTCACCGGTCTTTTCGACCTTGACCCGGGTGGCCTGATAGGGCAGGAACCCATTGCCGTCCTTCGCGCCGAGGAGATCGAGGGGATTGATGCCCCGATTCTTCGCCCATTCGCCCGACTCGGTATGGCCCAGCCCCAGGGGGACCGCGACGGTGCCGGGGTGAATCCCCGCGTAGACATACGCGGGGGCTTCGACGGCGCCGTGGGGCGAGGTGAGTCGGAGGATCTCGCCTTCCTTCACGTTCATTTCGCGGGCGGTGTCGGGATGAATCTCAATCCAGGAATGCCAGGTGATCCGGGTAACGGGATCGGGCAGTTCCAGAAGCCACGGTCGATTGGCGCCGCGGCCATCTCCGTACACGGAGGGAAATGTCGTGAGATAGAGCGCGCCATCGCCATCGAAGCTGGGCGCCGCGTGGGTGATCTGACCCGCACCCGCGGCGAGCCGGGTCGCTCCGGCATCGAGGGCCGTGTAGGAACCACCGTGCTGTAAGGCGTCCCGCCATGCCTGGTCGACATCGCCCGTACGCGAGGCGCCAAAGGCCGCCTTGAGATGGGCTTCGAAGGTCGGGGCCGTGAAGCGCGCGAGAGGTCCGCCGGCCTTCTGCGCCACTTTGAGAAGGACGTCACCCGTGGCCATGCTGCCGGCCGCATTGGCTTCGCGAACAAAGACAGGCTCCATGACCGGCTGGAGCAGACCATAGACGCCGGCCCGGGGACGGGCGTCCCCCCAACGCTCCAGCGGATGCAAATCGGGAATGATCAGGTCACACTGGGCACTGGTTTCGTCCAGCACCATCGAGGTGGAAACCTTGAATGGCACTTTCTTGAGCGCGTCGGCGAAGCCCAGCGCCTTCGGGAGCGAATACCCGGGATTGGATTCGTGGACCAGCACCACCGCGACCTGCCCCTGCGCCATCGACTGCACCATCTGCTCCACCGCCCCGTAACCATCGCCGTGATCGAGGTCGGCGCCGAAGGTCACCGTGGTGCCCACGTTCCCCGCGATATAGTTGAGCAGGTTCACCGCCGAGCAGAGTTCGATGGCACCGCGGTGCTGGCTTCCCACACCGCCCGACACCGCGAGGCTCGGGCTGGCCGACACGAATTCCCGGGCAAGGCGTCGGATATCGTCGGCCCCGATCCCGCTTTCTTCCGCCGCCTTCTCCGGGGTAAACCCGGCGAGCATCCCCCGCAGCCCGTTGGCGTCTGCCGGTGCGCCGCTCCGTTCGGAAAGGATCACGTTGGCCATCGCGAGCGCTACGGCGGCATCGCCCCCAGGCCGGCAGACACGCCACTCATCGGCGTTCATCGCGGTCAGGGAGAGACGGGGCGAGATATTGACGTGCTTCGCCGCCTCGCCGTTCTTCGGTGTGCGAGCCTCGGCAAAGCCACGAGAATTTTCGACCGGTGCCAGCCAGCTATCGAGGAAGTCTCCGCCAAAGGAAAGGATGTAGCGGGCCTTGGCAAAGTCGTGGCTCGGCAGCTGGTCGATCCCGAAAACCTGGCGATTGGCCGTGCGCAGCGCCTCATTATCGAAAGGCTGATACCGGACCACCTTGCCCCCCACGGCACCGGCCCAATCCCCCAGCAGATCTGAGAAGGTGCTGCGACCGGCTCCCGAAATCACCGCGATGCGACCAGTGCCCGCGCTGACCTTGCTCGCCAGCATGGTGATGGCCTGGTCCCACGACACGGGAGCGAACGCGCCCGAAGCGTTCCGGGCCATCGGGCCTTTGAGCCGCGCCGGGTTGTACAGCGACTGGAGGGACGACTGCCCCATGGAGCAGAGTTTTCCGCGGTTCACCGGGTGTTCCGGATTCCCCTCGAGCTTGATGGCGCGGCCTTCGCGGGTCCGCACGTGCAAACCGCAACCGGCCGAACACTCGGTGCAGGTGCTGGCATAAATCGTCGGAAGCCCGGGGACCTGGTCTTCCGACTGGACCAGATAGGGCACCAGTTTCTCGATGCGGTCGGTGGAACAGCCCGATAGAACCGCAGCCCCAGTGCCGGTCACACCGAGGACGGTGAGAAATTTCCGGCGGTCTATTGTAGCGTCGTCACTCATTCATGCTCCTTTACGCATATCGCTACCA
>JBDTRF010000072.1:0-13690 GCA_039931815.1 Gemmatimonadota bacterium | reverse complement strand
CGGAGCAGATTACCTCGGGCGATGGGTACGATTATCAGCCGGACTGGTCTCCCGATGGCACGAGGGTCGTCTACGTATCCTCCCGGAATGATGCGCTGGAACTCCGGCTGCTTGACCTGGAGACGCATGTCGTCAGCGTGCTCCTCGCCAATGGGGCCGTAAATCTCGAGCCTCGCTGGTCACCAGACGGTCGACGCCTCGCCTTTGTCTCCACGACGTTCGAAGGACGCTGGCACGTCTACCTGGCTGATTTCAGGAACGACAAGCTCGAAGGGATTACTCGAGTCACCGAAGACAGGGACAGCGGGCTTCCCCGATACTACTACAGCAAATACGACCACTACCTGTCTCCGGCCTGGTCGCCCGATGGCAATGAGTTACTCCTGATCTCCAACCGCGATCATACCTGGGGGAGTGGAACATTCTGGCGCATGTCCGCCAAGGCGGGCGGAACCATGCGGCAGATTCACGATGAAGAAACAACCTGGCGAGCGCGCCCGGACTGGTCACCCAACGGCAAACGTGTGGTGTATAGCTCCTACCAGGGGCGTCAGCGCAATCAGCTGTGGGTCATGACCGCCGATGGAGCCAATCCATTCCAACTCACGTTTGGAGACTTTGACGCGACCGATCCCCGCTGGTCGCCGGAGGGAACCCGGATCGCATACGTGTCCAATATTGATGGCAACACTTCGCTTTGGACCGTCACGGTTCCGGGTGGTGAGGCAACGAGAATTGCGGTCAAAGAGCGTGTCTATCGCCAGCCTGTCGGGCAGCTCCGGCTCACCGTGGTGGATTCGACCTCGGGTGCCCCGCTGCCTTCTCGCGTCTCCATCAGCTCCCCGGATGGAAGAACCTTCACACCAGACGATGCGTGGCGCTTTGCCGATGATGGTTTTGTCCGGAGTGAGCGGCACTTCGAATACGGCTACTATCACAGTTCAGGGCACTCTACCGTCACACTTCCAGTCGGTGAGTACACCGTCGAGGTATCCCGGGGTCCTGAATATCGGGTGGAGCGCAGGACAATTACCGTCAGGGAAAACAGCTCGCTGCCACTCCGGCTCCCCATGCGGCGGATCGCGAACATGACTGCGCGCGGCTGGACAAGCGGGGATCTGCACGTCCACATGAACTATGGTGGTCACTATCGAGCCACGCCGGCGACGCTGGCGTACCAGGCTCGGGCCGAAGGGCTGCAGGTGGTGGAGGATCTTGTCGTCAACAAGGAAGGTCGCGTCCCCGATATCGCCTCCTTCACCGGGCGGCCTGACCCGATCTCGAGTTCAACGCTTCTCATCACTCACGACCAGGAGTTCCACACGAGCTTCTGGGGGCATACCGGCATGCTGGGGCTTACCCATCACATCATCCTGCCAGGTTACGCCGCCTACACCAACACGCCAGCGGCGAGTCTCTTTCCGGACAATGCCGCCGTCGCCGACATGGCGCACGAGCAGGGCGCTCTCTTCGGGTATGTGCACCCGTTCGACGAGCGCCCCGAACCGAAGCGCACGGACGTCCCTCTCACCACGGCGCTTCCGGTGGACGTCGCCCTCGGCAAGGTTGACTACTACGAAGTGATGGGGTTCAGCGATCACCTGGCGAGCGCCACGGTCTGGTATCAGCTGCTCAACTGCGGGTTTCGCATTCCTGCAGGGGCGGGAACCGATGCCATGACCAACTATGCCTCGCTCCGTGGCCCGGTTGGTACGGCCCGGGTGTACGTGCAATCGGGATTCCCGCTCAATTATCGGAACTGGCTGGGGGCATTGAAGGAGGGAAGGACCTTTGTCACCAACGGGCCTCTTCTCGGATTCCGCTCCGGTACGACGGAAATTGGTGGCGAGATAAAGCTAGCGGGAACGCGAACCGTTCCCTTCACCGTCTGGTTCAGGTCGCTCGTGCCGATCGATCACCTGGAGATCGTCGGTAATGGGAAAGTAGTCGCGAATATCCCCCTGGCGGGGGACCGCACGCGGGCAGACACCACCGTGCTGATTTCAGTCGAGCGGAGCGGCTGGTACACGCTCCGGGCCTGGAGCGATCAACCCGTCGAGCCGATTCTCGATCTCTACCCCTTTTCGTCCACCAGCCCGATTTACGTGACGGTTGGCGGCGCTCCTGTTCGCTCCGCGGAAGACGCGCTCTACTTCCTGACCTGGATCGATCGACTGGAGGCTGCCGCCCAGTCGTTCACCGGCTGGAACAGCGAGCAGGAAAGAGAGGCGGTCCTGGGTCATATTCAGGCGGCCAGGGAAGAGTTCAGGAAGCGAGCCGTTCCTCACTAGACGGCAAATGATTGATCGGCGGCTCCCCTCAAAGAATGTTCCGGGAGTCTAGCTTCTCACCAGGGTCGTCCTTCCTCCTTCATTTCGGTTGGGTCATGCGTCCCATGCGACTGGCTGGCCTGGTACTCCCCCTTCTCCTTGCTTTGCCGTTCGCGCTGTCTGCTCAGGCGCGCAATGGCGGCCGTCCCCTGACGACGGATGATTACGCCCGGCTTCGAAGCCTGCAGGACATTCAGGTTTCACCCGACGGGAAAGCGGTACTGCTCCAGATCGGTGTCGTCGATACCACGGCAGACGAGTACACCTCCGATCTCTGGATCATGGATCCCTCGAGCGGCGCCATGCGGCCGTTTACCACGGCTCCCGGTGCTGAGTATTCGGCGCAATTCTCGCCCGATGGGAAGCGAGTCGCCTTCATCGCCAGTCAAGACGATACGTCCCGCGTCCTGGTGTTGCCGCTCGGCGGTGGCGAGGTGACTCGACTCTTCACCTTCGGCGGCGACATCGATGAGTTTGCCTGGTTTCCTGATGGAAAGCGGGTGGTGTTCATCGCCAAGGATCCAGAGCCAGCGGACTCAGCCACTGCTCGCGATCACTTTCGCCAGTACACCAGGACGTATTTCAAGGTGAACGGGTCCGGATTTCTGGACAATCGCCACAGTCATCTCTGGGTTGCCGACCTGGGCACCGGACAGGCTCGCCTGATCGGTGGCGGCGAGTATGACTACGGCTCTCCCGCCGTCTCGCCCGACAGCCGATGGATTGCCTTTTCCTCCAACCGTACCAGCGATCGTGATCTCAATCGCAACAGTGATATCTGGATCACCGCCGCCGATAGCGGTGCGATCATCCAGGTGTCGCGTGAAGCCGGCTCGGCTGATCGTCCACGGTGGTCGCCCGACGGGCGATCGCTGGCGTACCAGGAGCAGACGGTTGCCAATAACTATGGCGGCCACGCCTACCTCTGGGTTGCCGCGGTCGAGCCGACTCGTGGAGGGGCAGTCCCGGGAAGAGCCCGGAATCTTACCGCCGCGCTGGATAAGAGCATCGCGGAGGGATCCTATAATGAGGGCGGCGCGCCGTATCCCGTCTGGTCGCGAGATGGCAAGACCTTGTTCGCTGGCCTGGAAGACCGTGGGCGGGTGACGGCCTGGGCCATCCCTGCTTCGGGAGGGGCGCCCGGCGTCCTGATCGGCGGCGACGTGATGGTGGAATATCTCTCACCTACGCCTGGTGGCTTTATTTACGGCCGGGCGGATGGCACTCACCTGAGCGATGTGTATGTCGCGACCAGGACTGGTGCGGAGTCGCGTCAACTCACCCATCTCAACGACGACTGGTTTCATGAGATCGCGATGTTGCCCACGGAGCGCCTGCCGTTCAAGAGTCGCGATGGCACTCAGGTCGAAGGGTTCGTCGTAAAGCCGGCAGGGTTTACGACGGGGCATAAGTACCCGACCGTACTGGGGATTCACGGCGGGCCCCAGTGGTTCTACCCCGTCTCCTACCACATGCAGTTCCAGATCGCCGCGGGGCGAGGGTACCTGGCCGTCTACATCAATCCGCGCGGCAGCACGTCATATGGCGAAACCTTTCTTGACCTGATCAACGGACGCTACGCCCACGGCGATGACCAGGACTTCATGGCCGTGCTCGACACCGTCGTGGCCCTCGGCTGGGCCGATCCGGACAATCTCTTCCTCGAAGGAAATTCCTACGGCGGAATCGCGACCGACTGGCTAATTACCCAGACCAGGCGCTTCCGCGCGGCCGCAAGTTCATCCGGTGTGGCGGATTACACGGCGTCCTTCGGTGTCGACGATGACCCGATCGAGTGGCTGGCCGACATGGGTGGCGCGCCCTGGCAGGTTCCTGAGAAATATCGTTCGCAGTCCGCCATGACGTATGTCGACCGGGTGGTGACGCCGACCATCTTCCTGCACGGGGACCAGGACCATATCTGTCCGGTGGGAGAATCGGAGCGGATGTACCTGGCGCTGCGGCTTCGCGGTGTGGATGCGAAGCTGGTGATCTTTCCGGGAGAGAATCATAACTTCGATGCGCGCGCGAGCAGTTATCCTGCGCGGACCAGGCAGATTCTCGACTGGTTTGATGAACATCGCCAGCATTAATCCCGAGGGTTTCCCGTTGTTTGCGTGGTGATACCCTCCGCGTTAGTGCACGCTGACCGATGACTGGGTGAGCACACTCTCAATCGCCCACTCAACCACGGATCCGGGCCGTACGACCAGGTATTCGGTACGGATGGTCGCATTCTGCCCAATCGGATCGGCAGCAAGGCGTATTTCTCCCCGGCCTTCCACTCGTCGCCACGGCACGGAGAAGATCTTTGTTGAAAGCCCCGGGGCGGTGCCAAGGCGCTGGAGGTTTCCCCCTCGCATCAGATAGACGGTAATGTCCAGCAGATGGTGATTGACAATGACGATGGTAACCTCGGCGTTGCTGAGATCCTGCGCCGGCGGCGAATCCGGGCCGGGCTCCCCTCCCGCCGGCGCCTTGCGGGCGCAGGCGGCGAAGCCGAGCAGTAGAATGGGAATCAGAAAGCGGGTGGACACATCTGCTCCAGCATAGAATGACTGAAAACAAACGGTCGAGCGAGGACGGTTTTCGTCCTGCTGACCGGCCGCCGTCGTGCACCATCGTGACTACGGGTTTCGGTCGATACAGCCGCTGAAATTTGGGTTATTGAATTCTTCCGCAGGAATCGGAAGATTCACGTCGGTCCCATAGTTCCCGCCTTTGAGATAGGGCCCGGTTGGAAACACCGAGGCCGCCGACCTGCCATACTGCCGAACCAGGCGGCGCAGGTCTCCCAACCGATGACCGGTCCCAAAGAGCCAGAAGGCACGTTCGCTGAAAAGCAGATCCTCAGCTTCGGTGGTGCTGCTGGGGCCGGTCAGGTCAGGAAGTCCCGCGTCAGAGCGCAACAGGTTCAGGGTAGTCAGCATGGATGCAGTGTCTCCGGTCTGCAACTGTGCCTCCGCTTCGATGAGCCGGGCTTCCGTTCCATTGGCGACGGGAACCGGCGCGCTGAAGTCGGGGTATTTGAGCTGGTTTACCTGCGGCGTGCTGCCATCGAGTCCGACATCTCCGGTGTCAAAGAAAGGCACCCGTGGATCGTCGGCGGTAAGCCAGGCAATCCCAGTGCCGCCCTCCGCGTCGGGGATTGAATACAGGCCGCCATCGCTATTTGAGAAGATGGCATTCTGGAGAGCGATCGGCGTTGTGGCATGCTCGGTGACGTACTCAAAGTCGGTGGGCACGGTGGCGACCTCCGCAGCCGCCGCGGCAAAGAGACCCTGGTCGAGCAGGACTCTGGCGCGGCCGACGTGAGCCAGGTTTTCGATGTTCGGATCGCCGCTCACGGACGAATGCACCAGCGCTGAGTCGAATCGGGCAATCGCCGTATCATACGTGGCCGCAGTGGTAATAGACGGGCCGAATACGAGGCTGTCACCATTCACCCGACTGAATGGAACACCGGAACAGAAACCCTCGGCGAAATAGGTATAGGTGAAACCCGCCAGGCTGAAGAGCTCGGGGATTCCCGTATCTGAATCGGGGTCGACCAGCGCTGTCTGCAAAGCGCGTATTGCCTCCTCGGCGCCAGACCGGGCCCGGTGCAGCTGGAAGTACAATCCGAAGAGTGTGACGTTGTTCTCTGAAATTTTCCGCTGGTCGATTTCCTGAGTGGTGGGTGGCGTGCTGGAAAAGAGAAACTCGTCGGCCATCGCGCCACTCAGCAGGACAAAGCCATCAGTCAGCGCGCCTGCTCCATCACCCTCCTTGGCGAAGGCGAAATCCGAAATCGCCCCGACCCGTTTGGCCTGGGCACCCTCAGGCGTGTTGAGATCTCCGGGGTCGATGATGTCCGGCGTGTTTGCATCGAGAAGGCCGCACCCGGCGCCGACGAGGAGCAGGGCGCCTGCGGTGAGCGCGTGCCAGGGTCGAACGATCGCAATAGAACGGTTCATGATGATCTCTCCCTGGCTAGAAGCCGAAGTTGACGCGTACGGTGTAATAGCGCACCTGCGGCTGGGATTCAAAGTCCGTGGAGGAAAAGTTCGCTTGACCAAAGCCATTGACCTCGGGGTCTACCCCGGAGTAATCGGTGATGGTCCAGAGGTTTCGAGCGCTCACGGTCACATTCATCCGCGTGGTGCGGAACATCCGCGCCCAGCTCTCGGGCAGGTTGTAGGTCAATGTCAGCTCTCGCAGCTTGACGAACCAGGCTGGTTCGTAATACCCGAACTCAACGGCATCATTCAGCACGGCCTGGGCGGCCGCCTGCTCCTTGAGCGGCGCATTACGATCGACCAGTCCGCGACATACCAGGATTGGAGTGCAGCGAAATGATTCGATGGCATTGTCGATGATGTGCCCCCCGCGGTAGTCGAACTGCCCACCCAGCCGAATGCGGCCGTTGAAGAGGGTAAATGCCGTATTCAGCGAGGCCTCACGCGTCGGAATGCCGGTTCCGACAAATACCGCCGTGTCACCCAGCACGTATTCGCCCGCGTCGATTATGCCGTCACCGTTGGCATCATTGAAGCTCAGGATCGGTCGAGACCAGTAGCTCCCCAGCGGGTATCCCTCGACGTGACGCTGCTGGCCGAATCCGAAGACGATTGGTGCGACACCCTGGCCGAGCTCGACCAGGCGGTTGCGATTGAGCGAGCCGCTGAGTGTCAGGTCCCAGGCAAAGCTCGGTTTGTCGATGACCCGGGCATCGATCACCAGCTCGGCACCGCGGTTGGTCACCCGGCCGAGGTTAAGGAATTGTGTTTCGGAAGAACCGAGCGAAGGAGCCAGCTCGCGACTCACAATGGCGTCGCGGGTATTCTTGTTATAGTAGGTGAGTTCGACGCTGACGCGGTTATTGAGAAAGGTGGCATCGAGTCCCAGCTCAATTTCGCGTGACCGCTCGGGCTTGAGATTGGAATTGCCCAGGCTGCCAAACGTGACCCCGACCTCCGCTTCGCCGTTGATCTTGCCCGGGCCGGGTGTGAAGAATCGAAAAGCATCGGTAGTTCCGGGTTGCTGCCCGGATACGCCGAGCGCACCCCGAAGACGGAGGGTGTTGATCCATGACATATGGAAGAACGGCTCATCACTCACCAGCCAGGACGCGCTGGCCTTGGGGTACACTGGTCCGCCGAAGTTCGAGCCGAAGGCGCTGTTGTCATCAAAGCGGACCGCGCCGGTCAGGAAGAGTCGCTCCTTGAGCGAGACTTGCTGCTCGACGTACACGCCCGCTGACCGGGATTCCTCGGTCTGCTCGCTGGACTCGGTGGTGGCCGCACCGCTGATGGTCTCCGATCCGGCAGCCAGTCCTCGACCCACCGCAAAGGTACCACTCGACAACTCACGGAAAAACTGGGCGCCAACCGACGTTTTCGACCCAAGGGTCGAGCTCAATTTGTACTGCGCCGTCGCCCCGATATCGGCTGACGTCTGGGAGATCTGGAAGCGATTCGTTCCCCGAACGCCTGCGCGATTCTGCCCGAAATCGGCGACCTGGCCGGTGGGAAAAAACTGGATGTCGGTACGACCGACGATATCGTATCCGAGCGTAAGCCGGGTGGTGAGCCAGGTCTCGGGATGATAGAGACCGGTAAGGCCACCGGTGAACCGCTCCACCCCCTGGGTAGCCTGTTCAGCAAACAGTTCGGCAGGTATGAGGAACCACCCGCGATTGGCATCTGGCGGATTGAAGCTGGCCTCGCCGCTTCCGGTGATACTGAGGAAGCTGTTGTCATTTTCGACAAGGCGAGTATCGCTCGAGATGTATCCGACGTTGGCGGATACCTCTGCGTTCTTGGCGACGTTGGCGTTGACGTTGGCGCGAACGCTTACTTTGGTGAGCGCATTGGGGCGAATCTGTGATTGGGGCACAGTGCCCCGCGCGGAACGGATCGAATCCTCCTCAAACTGGGGAAGGCGGAACACACCGTTCTCGTTCTCGTAAGTTCCCGAGATGAAGTAGGTGGCAAACTCGTTGCCTCCTGAGACGTTGGCGCCGTATTGCTGCCGCAACCCCGCCTTGAGCGGCCGAGTGGATGGATCCTCCAGGGGCGAGTAGCGCTGAACACTGGTCTGGGTGCACAGACCGTCGAGTTCATACTGGACGATACAGAAACCGTCGTATCCGGAGCCCGTGCTGTCTCGTCCGAAAAAGTTAAGCGGATAGGTGTTGGCATCCGAAACGGCACCCACCTCGGTGAAGAGGTTCCAGCGTGGCCGGCCAGCACTGCCCCGCTTGGTGGTGATGCGAACAACGCCGTTGGAGGCCTGGATTCCATAGAGTGTCGCTGCCGCCGGTCCTTTGACGATTTCGATGTCTTCGATGTCTTCGGGATTGATGTCATTGATACGCGAGGTCGCGCCACCTCCAATGCCGCCTCCGACGTCGATACTCAGCGATGAGGAGCTGCTCTCGAGACGGACACCGTCGACGTAGTACAGTGGTTCGTTGGAGAGGGAAACGCTGTTGGATCCACGGATGCGGAGACGGCTGCCGGTCCCGGTGGCACCGCCGCTCTTCAGCACCTGCACACCGGCAGCGCGCCCTGAGATGAGGCTGGCGAGATCCGTCGTGGCGCCGGTCTCGGTGACGGCGGTGGCATCGATGGTGGATACCGCATTGGCGACTTCGAGCTTCCGTTGCTCACCCGTCGCCGTCACGACCATCTCATCCAGCGTGATAGGCTGACTCTGGAGCCGAAATATCACTTCGACCGTTTCGCTATTTCCCACGGTCGTGGCTTTCGTTTGTGCCTGGAAACCAATGGCCAGGACACGGACCTGGTATTGGCCAGGAGCCACGTTTCGGAACGTATATCGTCCGTCGCGGTTCGACGTCTCGATGAGGCTGGTTCCTACGAGTACGACCCTTGCGCCTTCAATCGGTATCGAGTCGCGATCGGTGGCCAGGCCAGTGATTCGGCCATTCTGTCCGAAGGCTGATACACTGGTCATAACCAGCAGGCCCAGGGTGAGACCATAGCAGACAAGTGGTGATTTCATACGACCATCCTTCCCGAGAAGGGCGTCCGTTCCATCATTGGTGTTGCAGGCAGGAATTATTGCGGCTGCGCCCATGAAGGGCGGAACCAATCTGAGTGATGACCTTCAGGTTGTCAAAGGAAATGATTCATTGGTTCACATCGTGAACGCAGATGGGAGTAAGTGGAATCCAGTGCAGGACGCTCAACTGGAGAAGCCGATTCCCAGGGCACGAAGCAGCCGGAGAAGCGCACTCGGGTCAGCTCCCGCATCCACCTTCCGGAGGTCACGAGTCACCATTTTCACGGCGAGATGTCGAAGAGGCTCCGGTGGGTAGGGCAACGGGTGTTTCTGGACCAGCGGAAGCCGGGTCAACTCGTCCGGACGTTCAAGGGAGAGACGAGCGAGAATTTTTCCAGCCAGGTGGGTACTGCCAAGGCCATGGCCGGTATAGCCCAGCCCATAGAGCAGTCTTCCATTCAAGAACGACCCGAAGAAAGGGGTCATTCGCGTGGTCGCCGCGATCGGTCCGCCCCAGGCAAAGGGGAATTCCAGGTCACGGAGCGCTGGAAAGTGGCGCCGAAAACTTTCTCTCAGCGACTGATAGTGGATGGCCGAGTGGTCATTTTGGGCGCCGACAGAATTATTCCGGTAGTAGGTCGCCTCACTGGTGCCCCAGAGAATTCGATTGTCGCTGGTGAGACGATAGTAGTTGAAAAATGTCCGGCCGTCCGTGACACCCTGCCGGTGTTGCCACCCAATCGACTGATGTTGAGCGGGCGTGAGTGGTTCACTGACCAGGATGTAGTCGTAAAGGGGAATAAACCGGTGAAGCAGTCGCGGCTCGAGGTGATGGGAATAGGCGTTGGTCGCAAGCACGACGCGGCGGGCATTCACGCGATACGCGCCGGCATGAATCGTCGCCGAAGCATTTCTCCCCATTTCTATCCGGTCGACGCCCGTGCGCTCATTGACCCTGATCCCATTTGTGAGAGCAACTCGTTTCAGGCCCTCCACCAGTTTGACCGGGTTGAGAATCCCGCCGCCGGCGACACTGGCTCCCCCCAGGTAGAGCGGCGAGTCCAATTCCCCTCGCATTTCCTCCGAAGTCAGCATCGCATGAGTCGTGACGCCGAGCTTCCGGGCCGTGGCGACCGTGTTCCGGCATTCCGCCAATTGCCGGTCCGTGAGCGCCACCATGAGGCGGCCGGTTGGTTGGTAGTCGCATTCGATCGCATGCCGGGCGAGGAACGCGATCATCTGATCTACGTTGTCCTGGCCGAGCCGGGCAAGTTGCGCCGCGCCAGATTCTCCAAAATGTTCGATCGCAAGGGCATGGTTGTGGTCGATGGTTTCGGACAGCATACCGGCGTTACGGCCGCTGGCCCCATAGGCCACTGAGTTTTTTTCCAGGACAATGACGTCGGTTGCAGGGGACAGCTCCTTGATCGAGAGCGCGGTCCAGAGTCCGGTAAGCCCGCCGCCGATGATGGCAACATCGGTTTCGACGTGAGACTCGAGGGCAACGACGGGAACTGATGGCCGAGTTGCCAGCCAGTAGCAGGACTGTTCGATCGGGAGCATGGGGAGAGGTTAACGGCGGTCGGTATGATTGGCGAGTGGGCTGGGGTCTCCGGATCACCTTGCAGCTGCTGGCCTATCGCCTGATGGCGTATCATCGTCGGGAACCGGGTCTTTGATAAAGGTGCCGCGGTGGAAGTCCGATGCTACAACAGATTCAACAGGGTCAAGGCGTCTCGAAGCCCCTCCGGATTCTTATAATGGTGAGTGAGAAAGCCGAGCTGCCGGGCTGGCACGATGTTTTGCTCCCGATCATCAACCAGGAGGACATGGCCCGGCTCGGCCTGCACAATTCCCAGGGAGCGTTCAAACATTGCGCGATAGGGTTTCCTGATCCCGAGCCAACAGGAGGACAGAAAGGCGCTGAAGATATCCCCCAGCCCGAACTTGTCTATCCGGTGCTGATTCAATTCCGCCGATTCATTGTTGAGCGTGAACAGCTCGACCTGCTTCCTGGCCGCAAGTTCGCGGGCCATGGCGATGGTTTCCTCGAACGGTTTGCTCTCGTTGAACATGAACTCGCGGAACGCCTCGGGGGTAAACGGGCGGGGAATGAAAAATACCGCGCTGTTGAGATACTCTTCGAGGGTCACCCGGCCGATCTCCCATTCGCCGACCAGCTCATCGTGTCGTTGCTCGAACTCTGCATCGAGGCCGAATTTCTCGACGGCGTGCTGGCGCTGCTCACGGTCCCATCCATTGGTGCCCAGGACGCCCCCGATATCGAAGAACACGTGAGTAAGACTCATGCGGACCCGGGGGTCCTGCAGGCGGCCACACCATGGCAGTTGATAGGACGCTGCATCCGGCCGCGCCGCGTTGGCAACACCGTTGACATCAATTCCGCCTTCTCAGGGTTGCTTGTCCTTGAGCAGAGTCTTGACGTCGTCAGGTGTGAGGCCGACGTCCTCAAGGATCTCGCGAGTGCTGGGATTAGTAAAATCCTCATCCCGGGCTTCGAAAATAAGCTCGTGCTCATGCCGGCCGACGAGAGCCTGCTGCTGGACCAGCGTCCAGCCGCTTTCGTCGACGAAAAGGCGGATTGCATGGTCCAGGGATTCGAAGAAATTCTCACTCCAGCGCCGGTCGCGAGGATGCCAGAAACGGGTGACCAGCACGGCTGAAGGACCGGTCTCGTCATCCGGGTGGACGCCGCGGGTCACGACCACAACGAAATGCCGGCGGCCAGGTCGCTTCGTCGGATCGGTCGCAGTTTCCGGTTCGATCAAGGCTTCAATTTCAGCCGAATCGCCGAACCGGGGTTCGTCGGAAGGGACGTCGAATCGTTCACGATTGAAGAGTAACCAATCTCCGGTTAGCCAGTAGGCAAAGCGGCCGCCACGAGCTCGGTGGACGGTTGCGTTAGTATCGACGGCGGTTCCGTAATTTTCCCGGGAATTCCCAAGTTTCCCCTGAGACCTGGCTCAAAACAGTCGATTTATTCGGAAGGACATGAAGAAAAGAGCAGCGCCCAGCAAAACGAACAGGTCCACGCCAAAGATGATCCACTGGGGCCAGGCGTTATGAAAGCGGCCAGTCAGGGACAGAACGGACAGCACGGCCGCGAGGATTGCGAGCAACGGCAACAACTGATCGGTAGCATACCAGGTAATGCCCTTTACGATGTAGCCATACCACCGCTGGACCCAGTAGGCCAGAACGCAAAGGGCAACGACGAGGTTGACCAGGGGAACGACTGGAAAGGCCGTCATCCGGCGTCCGGCGACGATTCCGGCGATGACGTGAGTAATTACGGCCATCCATACGACGACGAGTATGCTTGAGTCGCTCACCTCGCGGTGCGGAATAGTGCCGAGGGCATCATTTCGTCTCTCCGGTCAGTATGACGCGATGAATCATGGTTGAGCAACGCCGCTACGCTTCACGAATGCCTCAAGGCCTTTCCCGGCCTGGGCCCGGACGCGGTTCTTCACCAGGCTCGACCAACCCAGGAGCACTCCCCTGGTTCCGAGCGCCTGCGCCGACCAGGCCCAGAAAGAGAAGCTGTCTCGGTGCTGAATGATTCGGCCGTCGCGGAAGACGAACTGAGCTTCGATGCGGTTGTGAACGCTGCGCCCGGTCGCCGAGAACGTGTACCAGGCCTCCCACTGCGCGCGACCGATCCTATCGTCAGCATCCACATTCCGATATTTAATTGACAGATCCTCGGCCCGTTCACAGAGCATCTGCCACATGGCTCCTGCCCGCGCTCCCCGAAGGTCAGGAAACACCGGGTCCGAGAATGCAATGTCCGGATGATAACAGGAAATCATTTCCGCTGGATCACGCTTGCCGAACGCGATATAAAACCTGGCAATCAGTTCTGCATTCGGATGCATGGATGACGTCCTCATGCCCGGATCGACATTCGGCAGTGGAGGACTAGCGTCGATTGCCAAGCCATACAAGTCGGGCAGCCCAGAAGGTGAGCACACCCGCGGTCGCGGTGATAAGCAGGTACCATGGCGCGGTGGCGAGGTCTCGCTCCACGCTCATACGCCACAGGTGAGCGATGGTGACGAGGCCGAAGATGGTGCCGGTGGTTATGACATACCCTCTCATGTCGCGATCCTCCCCGAGCAATGACTTTGTGAGTGACCGATCCCGCGTTTGGTCTCGCTCAACGGCCTGGTGGCTTACTTGCCGACCAGGATCAGCGCGCCCGCGAGAAGGGCGAGGATGGCCATGAGCGTCCCGATTCCCGAGAAGCTCAAATGAAGAAGCGGGATCAGCCCGGTCAGGATCAACCAGATGCCCAGCACCAGCATGCCGAGATTCTTGGTGAGGCCCGT
>JBDTRF010000071.1:0-13819 GCA_039931815.1 Gemmatimonadota bacterium | reverse complement strand
GGCGCGCCACGATGTGATCGCCGGTATGGGATACCGGATTATCCATGATGACATCGAGGGCGCGTTTCCGGTCGAATTTTCTCCAGTCTCCCGCACGATCAGTCTCGTCACTGCCTTTCTGCAGGACGACATTGTGATCCTGCCGGGCCATCTCGCCCTGACGGTGGGCTCTAAATTCGAGCACAATCATTTTTCCGGACTCGAGATCCAGCCCAACCTCCGCGTGCTCTGGACCCCGACGTTCAGCAGCACGGTTTGGGGCGCGGTTTCCCGCGCAGTCCGAAGCCCCTCCCGGGTGGATGAGGATGTGATCAGCCGATTCGTTTTCGACAACGCCGGCACAACGACGATCATTCAAGGGCGAGGAACTCACCACTTCAAGTCTGAAGAGCTGGTGGCGTATGAGATGGGTTATCGAGCGACGCCGCACCAGCGCCTGTCGATCGATTTGGCGGCATTCTATAACAATTACGATCGGCTCCGCACTCTTCGCGCGAGCACACCGGAGACGCAGGGGTCGAACGTCATTATCCCGTTCCTGGTCGAAAACGAGGCGAAAGGACAAACCTACGGCGGCGATGCGGCGATCACTTTCCAGGTCTCAGCGTGGTGGCGTCTTCGATTCGGTTATTCCTACCTCAGGATGGAGGTCCAGAAGCGGAAGAATGCCCCACTGGGAACCAACATCGATGCCGTGCCTGGATTCAATCCCGAACACCAGGGAAGCATCTGGTCATCCTTCGACCTGCCTGGCCAGATTGAACTCGATGTCGCGGCGCGATACGTAAGCCCGTTGCCGGGTGGCACGCAGGACGTTCCCCACTATATCACCGGCGATGCAAAGCTCGGTTTTCACCTCGGTTCGCATGTTCGATTCAGTGTGGTGGGGCGGGATTTGTTCCAAGCCCGGCATTTTGAGTTCCGTTTACCAGCTCTCATTGTTCCCGAGGAACGGGACATCGAGCGGCGGGTGACGGCTGCGCTGGCGTGGGCCTTTTGATTCTCGCTCCGATTGTGCGCAGCGAACGCCGCCGCGGTCCCTTGAGCTGGGCGCGGCGGGGCCGGCGCTGGCGCGACCTCGCGCTGCTGCCAGCTCTTCTCATCCCCGGCGCGGCCCATGCGCAGGGAAGTCCCGGGTCGATCGAGTACCAGGTGAAGGCCGCCTATCTGCTCAACTTTACCCGCTATGTCGAGTGGCCTGCATCGGCCTTCAGCGCGCCAGCCGCTCCCCTGGAGATTTGTGTGCTCGGGCAGGATCCATTCGGTGACGAGCTGAAACGGGCCACCGCCAATCGGTCCAGCCAGGGACATCCTATCCTTGTCCGGAGAGCGCGTGACCGTTCCGAACTCGAGGGTTGCCACCTGGTATTTGTGGGAGAGCAGGAATCCCGTCGCCTCGCGGAATCTCCCCGAAAGCTGACATCCTTCGGTGTCCTGACCGTGGGTGATACCGAGCATTTTGCCCGTGATGGCGGGGTCATCGGGTTTCTCATCAGCAATGAGACCGTTCGATTCGTGGTCAACCTTGATGCCCGGGACCGGGCCGGCCTGCGAATCAGTTCCCGGGTGCTGACGCTGGCGTCTGATCTGTTTTCTGTTTCGGGGGATCGCTTCTGATGCGTTTTCGCGACCTCCCTATCCGTCGCCGCATGCGGCTACTGGTGTTGGCGGCCAGCGGGCTGGCGTTGATCGTCGCCGGGCTGGGGATCGTTCTCTATGAGATCACGACGGTCCGGCCCCGTGTGCTGCGGGACCTGGTCGCCCAGGCCGAGCTGGTCCGGTTGAATTCAACGGCAGCCCTCCAGTTCCGGGACGTCGAAGCCGCCACGGAGAACCTGCAGACGATGGAGGCCCGGCGCGAGATCGGCGCCGCGGCCATTTACGATTCCACGGGTCAGCTTTTCGCCAGCTACGTTCGGCCGCCCGGTACCGTGCTGCCATTTGTCAGTTTGCCATCCGAGGGCGCCGTCTTCGATGAGCAGGACCTGACATTGACCCAGCCAATGCGCCAGGAAGGCCCCCGGCGGGACCAGGGTCCGCTGGTCGGCTGGCTGGTGCTCCGCTACGATTTTCCGCCGCTGTGGGCCCGCTTGCCCCAGTACACGCTGCTCGTCAGTGTGGTGCTGCTCGCGCTGCTGGCCGTGTCATTCCTGCTCTCCCGTTTTCTGAGCACCAGCATCTCCCGTCCCATTCTCTCGCTGGCTGAGGCCAGCCGGGCCGTGGCCCTGCGTGGCGACTACTCGGTTCGCGCCGAAAAGTACGGCGAGGACGAAGTCGGTCGTTTGACGGATGCGTTCAACCAGATGCTCGCAACTCTGAAAGAGCGCGAAGCCGCGCTGGCTGAACGGAGCCGGCAGTTAATGGAGGCGATGGTTGCCGCCAGAATGGGAAGCTGGAGCTGGAGTCCGGCGACGGGCGGGATGACCTGGGGCGGCGAGGAGGAGCGCATCTTTGGAGCGGACGGTCGCCCGGTTCATCCATCGTTCGCCGGGTTTCTCGACATCGTTCACTCGGCGGATCGCGAAGGGCTGGAAAGCGCGCTGCAGGTCACCGCAATGCAGGCGAAGCCGTGCAGCCTGGATTTTAGAATTGTCGCGCCCAGCGGTCGGGTGCGGTGGCTCGCGATGACCGGTCACGCGGTGGCGGCCGAGAATGGAACAGTCGAGCGCGTGTTCGGCCTGGTCGTGGATGTCACCGATCGCCGGCACCTGGAAGAGCAGCTGGTACAGTCACAAAAAATGGAGGCGATCGGACGGCTGGCCGGCGGAATCGCGCACGACTTCAACAACCTGCTGACCGGTATTCTCGGCTACGCCCGCTTCGCGATGGCGGGACTCAAGGAAGGCGATCGCGTGCGCGCGGACGTGGCCGAGATTGAACGGGCGGGCATGCGAGCGGCGTCACTGACCGGCCAGCTTCTCTCCTATGCCCGTCGCCAGATGATTGCACCCAAGGTGACGAACCTCAACGATCTCGTCAAAGGGCTGCAGCCCATGCTCCAGCGACTGATTGGTGAGGACATCGTGCTTGAGGCCAGGAGCGAAGTGCCGCTCTGGTCCGCCCGGGTGGACCCAACCCAGTTTGAGCAGGTGCTTCTCAACCTGACGGTCAATGCGCGCGATGCGATGCGGGGTGGCGGCCAACTGGTCATCGAAACCCGAAACGAGGTCATCAGCGCCGAGCTGGCCGGCCATCCCGAGGTCACCCCGGGATCCTATGTGAAGTTGACGGTCACCGATAACGGCACCGGAATGGACGCGGCCACCCAGGCCCGGATTTTCGAGCCGTTTTTCACTACCAAGGAACAAGGCAAAGGCACCGGGCTGGGGCTCGCCGTCTGCTACGGAATCATCGCGCAGGCGGGCGGCCAGATCCTGGTGTCGAGCGAAGTCAATGCCGGCACCCGGTTCACCGTGTTGCTTCCCCGCGCCAGCACGGACGCGCCCCCTGGCCCGGCGGGGGAGGAACAAAAGACCGAGGCTCCGAGAGGGACCGAGACTCTCCTCGTCGTCGAGGATGAACCCCTGGTTCGGAAACTCGCGGTACGGGTGCTGGCGGCCCAGGGGTATCACGTCCTGGAAGCGGTCGACGGGCCAACCGCGCTGGACGTGGCCGCCCGGCACGAGGGGCCCATCCACAGCCTGGTCACCGATGTGGTAATGCCGGGAATGAACGGGAAGGAGCTTGCGGCGGAGCTGGGTCCGAAACTTCCCGGGCTTCGCGTATTGTTCATGTCTGGCTATGCGGAGCACGCGGTGGTTCAGCACGGCGTGATCGAAGACGGCATCGCCTTTCTCGCCAAGCCGTTTGATCCGGTAATGCTGGCGCGCATGGTTCGCGAGGTTCTCGATAGTCGTACCGGTACACCGGTCACCCAGGAGCAATAGGTCCTGCGATTACGGCTGGGTCTCGCGCAGCGATTTCGTCACGGTATCGATGAGCAGGTCCGGCGGAATTGGTTTCTGCAAAAAAGGCTGACCCTCTCCCGTGCGCCCCTGGCCAAAAACGGTATCCCGCGGGTAACCGGACATCCAGATGAGACGCAGCTCCGGGAATCGCTGGTTTAACCGGAGTCCCAATTCGGAACCTCCCATGACGGGCATCACGACGTCACTGAGAACCAGGTTCACATTTCCATTGATCGATTCCAGCACGTCGAGCGCGTCTTGCCCATCGCGCGCCTCAATCACTTCAAACCCTTCGGCTTCGAGCGTCCGCACCAGGACTTGCCTCACCAGGTCTTCGTCGTCAACCACCAGCACTCGACCGGCCTGGCCCCCGCGAGTCACCGGCGGTTTTTCGACGGTCACTGTGCTGGCGGGTGCCGACGTCAGGGGCAGCAGTATGGTGAAGGTGGATCCCTGGCCCGGCGCGCTTTCCGCCCAGATATGTCCCTGGCTCTGGCTGACGATCCCGTCGACGGTCGCGAGCCCGAGGCCGGTGCCTTCTCCCACCGGCTTCGTGGTATAGAACGGCTCGAAAATCCGCGGGAGGTGCTCCGTGTCGATGCCCTTCCCGGTATCGCGCACCGTCAGCATTGCGTAGCGGCCGCGGCCGACTCGGCCTCGAGTCTTCAGATTGAACTCGCTGCTGCCAATTACCCGGGTCCCCGTCTGGACGGTGAGCTGGCCGCCCTCCGGCATGGCATCGCGGGCGTTGATCACCAGGTTCATCAGCACCTGGAGCAGCTGGGTGCGATCTACCCGGATCCATTTTTCCCCCGGGTCAAGATCGAGGCGCATCTCCAGGTTGCTGCCAATCAGCCGCTGCAGCATCGGCTTGGTCTGCATCACCGCATCGTTGAGATCGACCGTCTCCGGAACCAGAACCTGTTGCCGGCTGAATGCGAGGAGCTGGCGAGTCAGGCTCGCCATCCGTTCCGCGGCGTTCTGAATTTCCGCGATATCCCGCTGGCCGACCTCGGTAATACCGGGGTCACGGGCAACGAAATCAATGAGGCCGCTCATGGCGTGCAGCTGGTTGTTGAAATCGTGGGCCAGCCCGCCCGCCAGCTGGCCGATGGCTTCCATTTTCGCCGATTGACGCAGACGTTCTTCGATCTGCTTTCGCTCACTCATGTCGACTACGGCCCCAGTGATGCCAATGGTTTCTCCTTCGGCGTCGCGCAGTGGCTCAAGGGTGAGGTCGTAGACATGACGAACGCCCCCAACATGGATGCTGACTTCCTGCCGCTCGTGCTGCCCGGTCTCGAGCACTCGCCGCTTGATGAGGGTGACGGCATCCACATCCTCCGGGCGTTCCCAGATCTCGGCGTCGGTTCGGCCGAGCACCGGCTGCCCCATGATACCGAGACCCGGGTCGTGAACCCAGGTATAGCGGAGCTGACGGTCCTGGTTGAAGATGGCGATGGGTGACCCGCGCAGGGCCGTGCGAAACCGCTCTTCGCTGAGTCGGAGTCCTTCCTCGGCCCGTTTGCGCTCCGTAATGTCGATCGTGATCCCGCTCATGCCCACGACCCGGCCCCCGTCGGTAATGGTGCGGCCAATCTCACCCAGCCAGCGCTCCCCCTCCGTCGGATGCCGGACGCGGTAAGCAATGTCGAGCTCGCTCCGGCTGGCAATCGCCTCCTCCATCGCCTTATCCACCATGGCCTGATCGTCGGGATGAACCTGGTTGAGCCAGGTTTCATAGGTGGCTTCCGTCCCCGGGCTGACGCCATAAAGCGAGTAACATTCGTCGGACCAGATGCCCGATCGAGCCGCGACATCGTAGTCCCACGTGCCGGCCCGCGCGGCCCGCAAGGCGAGTCGTAACCGGCTTTCGTTTTCTCCCAGTCTCTGCTCCGCCCGCTTCCGATCGTCAATATCGGTGGAGATTCCCACCCACCGGGTCACCCGACCCTGCGGGTCCAGCAAAGGGACAATCCGGGAGAGAAACCATCGGTACACCCCGTCCTTCCTCCGATAGCGAAATTCAAATTCGCAGCTCGTCCGCACTTCCATGGCCTGGCGAAAACGGGCCTGCACGGGTTCGCGGTCATCCGGGTGAATGCCGACCCCCGTGTCTGCTACCGGGGCAAACTCATCGAGGGTGAGTCCGGTGTACTCGGTAAATGTCTGGTTGACGAAATCCACCTTGCCGGCCTCATCCGTGGTCCAGACCAGCCCGGGAATCGCGTTCCCTAGGGAGACGTGAAAAGCCGCGGTGCGTTGCGCCGCCTTTTCCGCCTCGCGGAGAGAGGTAACGTCGCTGGTGACGGCGAGAACGCTGAGGATCGATCCGGAACCGTCGGTCTGCGGAACGAGCCTGGCATTGTACCACCGGGGGCCATCCGGGCTGTGGTAATCGAAGTCCAGGGTGATGCTCCGGCCGGTCCGGAAGGCCAGGCTCAGGGCATGGTCCCACCGCTCCGCAAACACGTCTGGAACGTCCATTTCCCTTGTCCGTTTCCCGACAAAATCATCGGCTGGTCTCCCCGTGGCCCGGGTTATCGCGTCGCTGACAAAGACGACCCGGTGGTCGCGATCGTGTTGCGCGATGATATCGGGGATATTGGCCAGCACCGAGGCAAAACGGCGTTCCCGTTCGCGCAACTCCTCCTGGGCTTTGCGCTGCGGGGTGATATCGGCGAATGTCCCCACCATTTCCCGGGTGTCGCTGCTGCTCGCGACGGGGACACCGCGGATCGCCAGGCTGCGATAGGTGCCGTCGGTCGTGCGGACCCGGTACTCCGTCGCAAACCCGGTTCCCTGACCCAACCCCGTCTCATAGTCCTGGCGAGCAGACTGCCGATCGTCCGGATGCACCACGTCGAGCCAGCCCCAGTTGCGAGTTTCCTCGAGAGTCTGCCCCGTCAGGGCGCACCACCATTCGGTACCTTCACCGTCGCGGCCATCGGCAAAGGCGCTCCAGACCGCATCGCTCGACGCGAGCGCCAGCGAGCGATACCGCGCTTCGCTCGCCCGCAAGGCGGCCTCGACCGACTTGCGCTGCGTGACGTCCGCCGAGATCCCGGCAAAGCGTCTCGCCTTGCCGTTGGCGTCGGTCTCAATTTTTCCGCGGCTATGCAGCCATCGATATTCCCCGTCAGAGCCAAGCACGCGGTACTCGGTCCTGAGCTCCTTGTTCTGCGCGAGCGACTCCGCCGCGGTTGCCTCGGCGTTGGCCCGATCCTCGGGATGCACCCGTCCCCAGAACTCCGCCGCGGAACCAGAGGTGAGTCCCCAGATACGGGACGCGTTATCGGAACAGACGACCTGGCCTGTCTCCACATCCATATCCCACACGACGACATCAGCCGCAGGCACATCCATCCGGATTCGTTCTTCCCGTTCCCGAAAGCGGCGCTCCGCGTCGCGGCGTTCTTCGAGTTCCGAGGTAATACCTACCCAGTGAACCGTTTGTCCCCTGGCAGTCTCGACTCGCGCAAACCGGGTCTGAATCCAGTGATAGGATCCATCGTGCCTGCGTAAGCGATATTCGATGCTGAAATCGCGGGTCGGGGCACCGGCTGGCGTCAGAGCACGTTCCACCCGTTCCCTGTCCTCGGGATGGAAAAGGTCGGGCAATTTCGCAGGGGGAGTGGAACGATCAATACCGGTGTATTCGTACCATGCCGTGTTGGCATAGACGAGCTCACCATCCGGCCTGGTGATATGTATGAATCCAGGGGTGGCAACGTCCAGCAGGTGGAGGATGATCTCCCTGGCGCCGCCGGCATCCGTCGATGGCTCGTTTACGTTCTCGATCATGGGCAGTGCCCTTCGCCCGCTGGAATGAACAGACGATCGCCGGACCAGGAACTGGGTCTCCCATGGGCCGGATTGGAGAATCTCGTTGCCACCATAAAAAAGTTAATCTGTCGCTGTCATGCGCAAGGCGTCGGGACAATCCCGACAGGGCTGGACGCTGGAGAAAAACTCGTCCAGGGCCACCTCCTCAGGTCCCGCGAGGGACGTTCGCCCGTGGCGACCTCCGGGCCGTGAGCCCGTCCTGCTACTATATTCGGCCATGACCAGTTCCTTTCTGGACCTCGGCCTCAACGCCAGGGTGGTTGAATCCCTTACCACCCTTGGGTATGAAGAGCCGACGCCGATTCAACGGGAAGCCATTCCCCCTCTGCTGGCGGGCCGCGACCTGCTGGGCCAGGCCGCCACGGGCACCGGGAAGACGGCGGCCTTTGCTCTCCCTCTCCTCCAGCGTTTGCCCCTGGGGCCGGCGGATCCGAACCGGCCACAGATGCTGGTACTAGTTCCGACCCGTGAGCTGGCGATGCAGGTGGCGGAAGCCTTCCACCGCTACGGCCGGGCCCTCGGTGCCATGGTTGTGCCGATTTACGGGGGCCAGGAGTTCAGCCAGCAGATTCGGTCCCTCAAGCGCGGCGTTCATATCGTGGTCGCGACGCCCGGCCGCACGCTGGACCACCTGAGACGTGGAACCATCAAGCTCACCGGCCTTGCCGCCGTGGTGCTGGACGAAGCCGATGAGATGCTCGACATGGGCTTCGCCGAAGAGATTGAAGCCATCCTCGCCGCCGCACCGCCGGTCCGACAGACTGCGCTCTTTTCCGCGACGATCCCGCCACGTATCGCGGTCATTGCTGAGAAGCATCTAACCAACCCGGTCAGGGTGGCGATCGGGCGAGAGCTGGCCGCTCCCGGGGCGATTCCCAAGGTCCGGCAGACCGCCTACCTCGTACCTCGGGCTCACAAGGTTGCCGCGCTGGGTCGCGTGCTGGACCTTGAGGCTCCGACGCTCGCCCTCGTCTTTTGCCGGACCCGGACCGAAGTCGACTCGCTTACGGAAACGCTGATGGCGCGAGGATATCGGGCCGAGGCGCTCCACGGTGGCATGACCCAGGATCAACGTGATCGCGTCATGAAGCGCACCCGGAACGGGTCGGTCGATCTCCTGGTTGCGACGGATGTCGCGGCGCGCGGACTCGACATCAGCCACATCAGCCACGTGGTGAATTTCGATCTTCCCAATTCCGCCGCCGCGTATGTGCATCGGATCGGACGGACGGGCCGGGCCGGTCGCGAGGGTGTTGCGATCACGCTGGCCGAACCGCGTGAGCATCGGATGCTCCGGAGTATCGAGCAGGTCACGAAACAGAAAATCGAAGTGGCCACGGTTCCTACCGTGCTGGACGTGCGGGCCAGGCGGCTTGATGTGACCCGGGCGTCAATCCGGGATGCCATCCTTTCGGGGGGACTCGAACACTACCGGGTCGTGGTGGAAGCCATGAGCGACGAGTTCGATCTGATGGATATTGCCACTGCATCCATTCACCTGGCCCATCAGGCAGGTGCTGGTGCGGCCATAGTGGATGAAGCAGAGATCCCGCAGGCTCAACCGGAGCAGGGAAAGAAGCGAAGTGAAAAATCCGCCCGCCCGGCGCGGGGGGCCGGGGCGCCCGGCAAGCCATCTCGCGCCATCCCCTCGCCGGCGAGCAACATGGTGCGGATTTACGTCGGCGCGGGCCGGAAATCAAACATGCGTCCGGCCGATCTCGTGGGCGCGATTGTCAATGAAGCCTCTATCGAGGCCCGTGGCATCGGGGCCATTGAAATCGCCGACAAGTTCTCGCTGGTCGAGTTACCGGAAGACCGGGTGGATGATGTCATTGCGGCCCTTCGTGCGACTACGATCAAGGGGAAACGACTGACCGTACGGCGCGATCAATCGCGCAATCGTTCGTACTCCGGACGGTCGTAAACAACAGGAAGAGGGACCGGGAAAACATGTCAGGCGGGAATCCTGCGCCCGGGTACGGTTCCGGTGACACCGGAGATGCTCAGCCGGCCATGCGACTGATGTGTTCCTGTTCCGGCAGGACATGGTCATCCTCCGACCGGGCTCGTAGTGAATCAGCAGCCGTCGCGCCTCCGGTGCAACGACCGCCGTTTCGTCATCCTCCCCGCAAACTCCAAAACCGCATCCAATGTCGAAGAACACGGTGGTGACGAATTCCATCATGTCACCATCCTTCCGGCGATAGAGGTAGGTGCCTGTGTCCTCATGGCGGGAAATCCATTTGGGGATTCAGGGGAGGTGGATGCCGCTCCGGATAAACGCATGGATCCGGGAACCTGCTTCTGGCGCCTGATCCGCATTGTCCAATCGGACCATGATACGGGTGTGATTGGCATGTCCAATCACGTGGCGGTGGTTCCCCATGTCCACGACCCGTTCCACCAGGAGGTCGAGCCCCGGGTTCCCCGGCTGGAGCACCAGGCCACCCGGAGGTACCGCGAAGGTCCCGCTCTCGACCTCTACCACCGTGTAACCCAGTAACTGCGCGGTGAGTCGGTCCGGAGGATGCCGGTAGAGCTCCCCGCCTGGCCCGCTCGCGAGAATTTTTCCTCCCACCATGATGACCAGTCGTTCCGCCAGGCGAAATGCTTCTTCCCTGTCGTGGGTCACGACGATCGTGGTTGTCGCGAAGGTTTGAAGCAGCTGGGGGAGTTCTTCCAGGAGGCGCGCACGGGCCACCTGGTCCAGCCCGGACAGAGGCTCATCGAGCAGGGTGAGCGGCGCTCTCAGGCAGAGCGCCCGGGCCAGGTTGGCCCGCTGGGCTTCCCCCCCGGAAAGGGTCCGGGCCAGGCGATTCAGCAGGTGCCCAATGCCGAATTCGTTGGCGGCCTCGGTCGTCCGCGGTGCAATGGTGCCACGGTCGACGTCCCGAAGCGAGAGCCCCAGGGAGAGATTGTCCCGGACCGTTCCCCGCAAGAACACGGGTCGCTGAAACGCCATGGCGACGTGGGGATTCCGGGCCGGGTTCTTCACGAATTCCGGGCCCAGTCGGATGGTCCCCTGGGTCGGCCGCTCGAGGCCGGCGACCAGGCGCAGCAGGGATGTCTTGCCCGAGCCGTTGGGTCCAAACAGCGCGGTGGTGGATCCGTGAGGAAAAAGATGCTGGTCTATTGAGACAACGCTGATGCCGTTGCGGCAGAAGCGAAGGTCGTTGATCGAGACCTCCATTAACGCTCCTGCCGTTGCTGGACCACTGTCAGCACCAGGGTAATGACGAAGGCAAGGCCCAGGAGAATAATGCCCAGTGCGAGGGCCGTTCCGGTTTCGCCCCGGCTTGTTTCCGTGACGATCGCGGTGGTAAGCACCCGGGTGTCCCCCCGGAGATTTCCGCCCACGGTCATCGAGGCTCCCACCTCGGACACGACGGCGCCAAACGCCGCCATGAGTGCCGCGAAGAGACCGAGTCGAGCTTCCCGGCACACCAGCCACAGCCGGCGGAGCGGGCTCGCGCCCAGTACCCGGAGCAGATCGGTGATCTCGGGTGGAAGCGCCTGGATGGAGGCGGCCGTCACCCCGGCGATGAGCGGTGTGGCAATGACGAACTGGGCGAGCATCATGGCCCACTTGGTGTAGATGATTCCCCAGCCTCCGAAGGGACCACTTCTCACCAGCAGGAGCCAGATCACCAGGCCGACGACGACGGGAGGCATTCCCATTCCCGTGTTCATGGCGCCGAGTACGAGGGTTCGCCCGGGAAATCGGCTCTGCGCCAGTCCATACCCCAGGGGAACACCGACGATGAGAGCGGCGGCCGTCGCGACGCCCGAGACCAGCAGGGTGCGCACGGTGATCCCGTACACCTCGGGATTGCCGCTCAGGAGCAGATAGAGCGCTTCCTTGATGGCTTCCATCAGTCGATCACTTTTCTGCCGGAACCATGAGCGCCATCGTGTCCCGCCCGACATCGGGAATGAAAAGCGGCCGTCCGAACCGGGCGCGACCGAACCGATCTATGGTAGCCTGTCCCGCGGGTGAGGCCAGGAATTCAACCAGTGCTCGGGCGGATTCCGTGTGCGTCGCCGGGTGCGTCAGAGGATTCACGACGTATGCGTGGTAGACATTGAGGAGTCGGGGGTCACCTTCGAACAGAATGGCCAGTGTCGCCCTGGTGCGATGGGCCAGGAAGGTTCCTCGATCGGTCAACGTGTATCCCAGTCGCTGTTCGGCGACATCGAGCGTCGCGCCCATGCCCTGTCCCGTCTCGACCCGGCCGCGCACGGAATCCGGAGGGATACCGGCCAGCCGCCAGAGAGCCATCTCCATCTGATGCGTTCCCGACTTGTCCCCCCGGGAGATGAAGACCTGGTCCCGCGCCATCGCGCCCATGGCGCACGCGAGATCCTTGCATCGGGCTACGCCGGCAGGATCATGCGGCGGCCCCACCAGCACGAAATCATTGTGCATGATGAGCCTGCCTTCAACCAGGTCACCCGACCTGGTATAGTCACGTTCCAGGGCAGGAGCGTGCACCAGGACCGCGTCCGCGTCTCCTCGCCGGGCCATCTCGAGTGCGGCCCCGGTCCCGACCGCGATAATCTTGACGCGCACACCCGACGATTTCTCGAACGCTGGAATAAGCGAGTCCAGCAATCCGCTGTCGTTGGTGCTCGTCGTGGTGGCCAGGATGACCTCGGCTCTCGCCTGAGCCATGAGCGGGGTGAACTCGTGCATGCCCAGGCTCAACGCCAGCATGATCGTCTTCGTATTGAACAGTCTGTGCATGGCGGCCGATCGTAGTGCAGGGTTCGTGGGATAATCCTGGTTGTAATCTGGTCTCACTGAAAGCTAAGCCCCGCGACCTGAACACCGGAGAAGCGATGAAAACATTGACCGTGCGGGGTGGCCTGATCGCCGGGTTCCTCCTGGCCGGGGTACCGGTGGCGTATGGACGGGCCCAGGTTGCACCGGGAGCACGTGACTCTTCGGCCAGGCTCGACAGCGCCTTTCGAGCCCTGCAGGACCGCGGTCGCCTCCACATGGGAGTCGATCAGTATACCTCGGCCCATCAATTCGAGCCGCTTCCCGATGGTGGCCGCATTGCGCTGCAGCGAGAGGTCCCCGATTCTGCCGGCGTGGCGCAGATTCGCCGCCATTTGCGCACCCTCCAGACCGCCTTTGAGGCGGGCGATTTCGGAACACCGGCCATGGTGCACGACCGCCCGGTTCCCGGCACTCAAGTTATGACCGCGAGGCGCGCTCGTATACAATACACATTTCGCGAACTTCCCCAGGGAGGCGAAATTCGCCTGACGACCAGTGACCCCGCGGCAATCCAGGCGATTCACGAGTTTCTCGCTTTTCAGAACTCTGATCACCGGACCGGGGCCGACCACCAGCATCAGTAGTCCGGGAACAGGACACTCATGGCGATGGTCGCAACTATTTTCCTTCCTGTTCGTACCGCCCATCTGGGCGGGACTCGATCACGGCTCCGGAACGGAACAGCGTCAGATTAATGAGTGGAAGAACTTCTCGTCGCTCCCACGTCGGCGTCCTTATGATGGTACTGGTCCTCGCCGCCGGGGGATGTAGCGGTGCGCCCAGGGTCAGTGGTATGGCGGGAACTTCCCCCGCCCCCAACGTCCCCTGGACCCCGCCGGCGAACCTCGAGCGTTCGCGTGATACATCGCCCGCCGCTCCAGGGAAGCTTCCGCCTGATCTGGCTGAGCGGGTGAATCACCTGACGTTGGCGGATATCGTGGACATCGGGCTCCGGCAGAATCCCCAGACCCGGATCGCATGGGCCAACGCGCGCTCCGCCGCCGCGTCCTATGGCGCGGCGCGCGGCGCGCGGCTTCCGACCATCGATGCTGATGTGACCGCTTCTCGCCTGCAGACCGTCGCTTCCCAGGGGCGGGCCGCCGTGCGCCAGTCCCTGCTCAATCCGAGCGTCAGCCTCTCCTATCTCGTCTTTGATCTCGGGGGTCGATCCGGTTCAATCGAGACTGCGCGGCAGTCCCTGATCGCGGCTGATTTTACCCACAACGCGGTCATCCAGGACGTTGTTCTCCGCCACCGAGTTGGTGGCGCCGTAGGCTCCGTC
>JBDTRF010000070.1:0-13921 GCA_039931815.1 Gemmatimonadota bacterium | reverse complement strand
ATGCCGTTTTACCAGCTCGTCGGTGGTCCTGATTCATTCACTCTGCGCTTCGGATGATGGGGCATTGGGGTCTATTCCCAGGCACACCGTTTGTCAGCCGGGTGGCAGGCTGGACCGGGTACAGGCATTGAGTTGAATGGCTGCGGGGAATCTTAAGGGCCTCAAGCCCTGGAAGGAATGCGGCACGACCGGGCGTCCGGCAAGCCGGACGAGATCATTGCGGCAACTGGTTTTCCCGGGATGAAGCGAAAAGGCCGGCGAACCAATCGCCGGCCATGGAACCACTGAAATGTCAGACGCTGATCAGCACCGGCCGCAGGCAATCCAGGGAACGTCATTGCCATCACGGGTTATCCAGGAGGCGCCCTTTTCAAGCGGGACGCCGCTTGGGGTTTTCTCGGTAAGGAGGAGCCGATTCAGGTCGTGCATGGGTGAGAACGCCGTCGCGGGGATGATTACGCCGCGGTAACCACCGTCAGGTCGAGATTCGACCCACAGGTAGTTGAGTCCTCCAGCGAGCCCAAGGTTATCGTAGGAGCCGCTGCTTTGAATCCGGGCCACAATTCGGCCGCGGCCCAGGTCGGAATCCTCCAGGCTGCTGGCACCGGCTTCGGGCCAGATCTTGACGGTAGGCGACTGTCCTTTGGCGTTCGGTGCCAGTGTCTTTTCCATCCCGCGTTCCTCACTGTAGGTGAGCGACTGCGCGTAGGTGAGGATCGTGCCGAGGGGGACGTCGTGGATGTCGCGGCCGGCGAAGACTGAGGTGGCCGTGGCCGCGTTCTTTTCGGCGACTCCCGCTCCCAGTCCAGTGTCCCTGCGAACTTGACCCGGGGTCACTGCCTGTTCGGCTTTGCCGATCTGGGTGGAATCGCCCGGAGTCGTCGGCTGATCGACGAGCGCCGTCTCGCTGGTGCGATTTCCTCGAGTGAAGAGCCAGAAACTCAGGGCAAGCCCGAGGATCAAAACGAGGACAACTGCAATGAGTCCGCCGGACTTTGCGGTCCGTGCTCGGTCATCGGCCATACATCCTCCTTAGGACGTCATGAACCAGCGTTACGGTGGGGGAACGCCTCCAAGGTAGGAATGCGCCAGCGGGAGCGAGGTGGTGTGGAGCACATTCGGGCAGGAAGGTGACAGCTGTCACCTTGGGCCATGGCGAGGATCCCTGTACTTTACCACGTCCTATTCTTCACCTGACTCTCCAACTCCATCGGACCGATGCGCCGTATCGCCATGTGGTCGGGTCCCCGCAACATCTCAACCGCCATGATGCGCGCCTGGGAAAACCGGGCCGACACCATCGTGTGCGACGAACCACTCTACGCCTACTACCTGGAACACGTGCCGGTTGATCACCCCGGGCGGGAAGAAATAGCCGCGGCTCACGATGCCGATTGGCGGTCGGTCGTGCGGTGGCTTACGGAAGACGAGTCGAGCGGCGCCTCGATATTTTATCAGAAGCATATGGCCCATCACCTGCTGCCGGATATCGAGCGACAGTGGTTGAATCAGCTGACCAATTGCTTCCTGATTCGAGATCCCCGCGAGATGCTGGCTTCCTTGAGTCGCAAGATGGGGATGCCGGAGCTTCGTGATACCGGTCTCCCTCAGCAGGTTGAGATCTTTGATCTGGTGCGCCGAACGACGGGCCGGGTTCCGCCGGTGATCGATTCAGCGGATGTGCTGAAAGATCCGCGCCGGGTCCTCTCGGCTCTCTGCAATGCGATCGATGTACCCTGGAACGACGCGATGCTCTCCTGGCCGGCCGGGCGGCGCGAGACCGATGGTGTCTGGGCCAAATACTGGTACGACGCCGTCGAACGGAGCACTGGCTTCGAGCCTTTCCAGGCGAAGCACGTCGACCTGGAACCCGGCCTTCTCGCGGTCGCTGATCAATGCCGGGGATACTATGAGACGCTGGCGGCTCACCGGATCTTTTGAAGAGACAGGTGACAGAGGTGAAAGGTGAAAGGTGTGAAGGTTGAAGATGATGTTGACATCTGAACATGTTGCCGCCTTCTACTGCCCGCAGGATATTCTCGGGCGATAGGCGATAGGCGATAGGCGATAGGCGATAGGCGATAGGCGATAGGCGATAGGTCCGAGTCAGGCTCACCCTTGAACCCCGACGACGGTGCAACAGTCCTTCAACGAGAAGAATCGCGATCTCATCGTCAACATCAATGGCAAGCTGGTCCATCGCGACCAGGCTGGCGTCAGTCCATTCGATTCGGCGGTGCAGGGAGGAGACGCTGTCTGGGAAGGGCTCCGGCTCTACAGCGGGAAGGTTTTTCGCCTGCATGAGCACCTGGAACGGCTTCGTCACTCGGCGCAGGCGTTGGCGTTTGCCGAGATACCATCGGCTGACCACCTTATTGCGGAGATCAGCCGCACGCTGGCAGCGAACCAGATGCGGGACGGCGTTCACATCAGGCTCACACTGACGCGCGGTGTGAAGATCACGTCGGGCATGGATCCGCGACTCAACCAGTCTGGTCCTACGGTCATCGTGCTGGCGGAACACAAACCACCGGTTTACGGCCGGACCGGGATTGCCCTGGTCACCAGCTCAATCCGACGGTTTCCCCCTGATTGCCTGGATCCCAAGGTTCATCATTGCAACCTGATCCAGTCGATCCTGGCAAAGATTGAAGCGAACGTGGCCGGGGCGGACGACGCCCTGATGCTGGACACGAGGGGGTTTGTCGCCGAGACGAACGCGACGCATGTGTTTACGGTGGAGGGGGGGAAGGTGAGGACAAGCCGAACCGTGGCCTGTCCCGAGGGCATCACCCGATCGGTGGTGCTGGAGCTTTGCCAGCGTCACAGTATCCCGACCGAAGTGACTGATCTTTCGCTGACGGAGGTCTATCGGGCGGACGAAGTATTCTGCACGGGAACGATGGGAGAACTGGCCGCGGTAACCGTCGTGGATGGGCGCACAATTGGAAGTGGAACGCCCGGGCCGATGACCGGCCGCCTGTCAGGGCTGTTTAGCGAGTTGACGCGAGAGGAAGGCGTGAAGGTTGTGTAGAGCTCGGTGTACAGAAGGACAACCGATCGATGTCTGCGTGGTGACTGTTGAAGGCTGAGTGTCGATTGAGAAACCAGGGACATTGAGGGCGTGCATCCAGTCACAAATCGGCCATCCCAAATCAACAGTAACAAGCGCTGTCGATCATTTGCTCGATAAGCGCATCTTCCGAATATCCGGAACGTCGATCACTCGCATACCATCGGGCGGTTCCTCCACGGCATGCACGAGGGCAGCCACCATCTGATTGAGCGTGACCAGGCCCAGCCGGGTGGCGCCGTTCTTCGTCGGCGGGACGTGGCGGAGCAGCCAATAAAACGGAAGGAGTACCTGGGGCCAGCGATGACCTGGTCCGAGCACATACCATGGTCGAATAAATGTGGCAGGAATCCCACTTGCCCTGATAATCTCCTCCCCTCGCATGCGCGCCGCCACGTAGGCCTTCATCACCGGGGCCGGATGCGCGACACTCACATAGATAAAATGGCGAACCCCGGCAATCAGCGCGGCTGGCACTGCCGATTCGACCGAGGCGAGGTCGACCCGGAGAAACTCCTCCGCCTTCGCTGGACTGGGGTGGGAGACGCCAACCAGGTGAACGAATGTGTCGTTTGGGGCGACTTGTGGGGCGTAGGACATTCCGTGCAGCGCGTCTCCCAGTACCGGTTCGCAGCCGGAGGGGAGCTTTCCGAAGGAGGCGGGACGGGTGAGCGCCCGAACCGAGTGACCCCGCGCCAGCAGCGCCGGGATGAGTCGAGTACCGAGGTATCCCGTCCCACCGGTCAGGAACACGCGCATTTTTAAAAAGTAGAAGAAAGTAACTGAAAGTAAGTCACAGGAGAGGCAGGCAAAGTAGAAGAAAGTCTGACCAGGGTGAGCAAGGCAGGCGAACGCCTTGAGATTCGTCGTTCGTCCCCTGGATCAGGGATCGGAACAGAGCGGTGCGGTTACTTTCTCTTACTTTCTGTTACGTGTTTATTGTATCGGCTCATCGTCATTTCCGCGATGATCGACAAGGCGATCTCCGCCGCACCGCGCCCACCCAGGTCCAGGCCAATCGGTCCATGAAGCCGCGCGACCTGTTCCTCGCTCAACCCGCGCGCCATGAGTTTCTCCCGCCGGATCGCCTGGGTTTTTCGGGAACCAATGGCGCCGACATAGATGGCCGGCGAGCGAAGTGCGATTTCCAGCGCGGGCTCGTCGAACTTGGGGTCGTGGGAGAGGATGCAGATGTAGGTCGCCCGGTCGATGCCTGCCTGCGAAAAGGCCGCCTCGGGATATGCCAGGATCAGCTCGTCCGCCTCGGGAAAGCGGTCCCGGGTGAGAAAGGGAGATCGGCCGTCGGTGACGGTCACGTGGAAGCCGAGTCGCTTGGCGAGGGGCACGAGCGTGGTCGCGATGTGGACGCCACCGATGATGATGAGCCTGGGCTGGCGGGGAAATACTTCCAGGAAAATGCGCACCGGCTCCCCTCCTACGACCTCCAGTTCCGTCGCGAAGCTGGATTGCCTGGCCAGTCCCTCCCTGGCGTAAGGCTCGATCTCGGCACCCATCCCGGCCAGGATCTCGACAAAGCTGTTCGCTTCCTCCGGCGAAATATCGGGTGGATGAATCGGCCCCTCGCGGTGGCCGTTGTCATCAAAAACCCAACATGTTCCCAGCGGGGCCGGCCCGGCGACCAGCGACGCGACGACCGTGCCTCCCGGTCCCTTGGCCGCGTCCAGTATCGTTTGCCGAACGGTGGGCTCGACAAAAACCTCGATCGTTCCGCCACAGGCCAGGCCGACACTCCACGCGGTTTCATCACTTACCCCAAACCGGATCAGCCTGGGCGTGCCTCGGAGGATGGCGATTCCAATCTCCTCGACCGTCGCGCCTTCCACACAACCGCCGGAGACCGAGCCGACCATGGCCCCATCTGTTCGGGCGAAGAGACAGGCTCCCTCGGGACGAGGCGCCGATCCCCAGACACTGGTGACCACCGCGCGTCCCACCGGTCCGTCCTGCTGAAGCCGGGACAATTCGTCGAGGAGATCGCGCATCAGATGGTCGCCAGCCATGCGGTCATGAGGGACTCTCTACGCCCTTGATGAAGCGGTCCCAGAATCGCTGGGTCAGCTCCTGAGCCAGGCCCTCCAGCCGCTGTCCCCCAACCCGGGCCACGATTCCCCCAATATCGGTGGTGGCGTTCCAGTGGAGCCGGGTACGCTGTTCATCGAGCGGTTCCAGGCGGATCCGGGACACGACCTCGATGGAGGATCCGGTTGCCTTTCCCTTCGCTTTCATTTTGAGCTCGCGTTCGGGGATGAGATCGAACAGCTCGACGTTCATGGTGAAGGAGAGCTTGAAGGCGCCCAGTTTGAGGATCGTCAGCACCTTGAAGTGCTGGGCATCCACCACGTCGACCCGATCGACTCCGGGCCCGGCATGGGCCACGGCCTGGGGATCGAGGAGCCGATTCCATATCCGGTGAACCGGTGCGAGGACTTCAGGCGTGCCAGCAAACGAAAAGTTCATGAGCGCTCCGCGAGACGATGCAGGTCGTCCGGCGTGTCGATGTCGGGGTTGGTGCCGGGAACGTCGAGGATCGTGACGAGTTCAGGATACTGTTTGAGCAGCGGACCGAACCCGGCATCACCACTCAGGCTGCCGGCCAGGTCCCACACTTCGCGATCGATCAGGACGGGGTGACCCGGCGCCGATGGATCGTCGAGGTAGCGGGGGCGGACAAAGGGGCCCGCGCCATCGCGCCAGGTGGCAACCATTTTCTGCACCAGGGAGGAGCGAACGCCGGGCTGGTCTCCCATGAAGATGAGCGCGCCATCGGCGTCGGGGAAGACATTTCCCAGGGCGTCCAGGGCAAGGCGAAGAGAATGGGAGAGCCCGGCCTCCGGCTCATCGTTGTCAATTTTGCCCAGGCCGGCGTGGGCGATCACCCGGTCCAGATCCGGGTTTCCCGGAACCGCGACGGCCAGTCCTCCGGACAACCATCCGGATGTCGTGGAGTGAGCCACCGTCGCCAGCACGGGCTCGATCAGCGGCTTCCCGCGATAGGTCGCCAGCAGCTTATTGCTGCCGAACCGGCTGCTTCGCCCAGCAGCGAGCACAACTCCATAGACCGCGGGCATTCCCATGGTCGAAAGGTAAACGGCTTAATGCGGGAGTATCAGTTCTCACCTGTTGGCACTGGCCCCCGCGGTTAGATTCAGTGGCATTGGGGTGTAGCTCAATTGGCAGAGCATCCGGCTGTTAACCGGAAGGTTGCTGGTTCGAAGCCAGCCGCCCCAGCTTCACGGCCAGGGGAGGCAGGAGGGAGCGAGGTGGCTATCGACCCGCTCCCCGATCGAAATCGTGGAAGGGGTGAGGACATCACCGCGCCAACATGGTCGGCCGGTTGAAACCAGCTTTGGAGCCTTCGCCCATGCGAGTCACGAGCCTCGACAATCCAACCATCCCAACTTCCAGCATTCCGTGCTTCACCCTGTGTTACCCTGGCTCACCGTGTAACAACGTGTTATGAGAATCGCCATCTTCTCTGAAGTCTACTGGCCCATGGTGAGTGGCGTCGGGGTGACCCTCGTGCGACTGGCCGACGCGCTGGCCGCTCGCGGGCATGCCGTGCGGGTGTATTCCGCCAGCTACCCGTTGCCGCCGGGGTTCGCCGATCGTCCGGAGGTCTATCGCTCGGCCAGTGTTCCTCTCTTTCTCTATCCCGACGTGCAGTGGGCATTCCCGCGATACCGGTCGCTGCTCGAGGACGCCGCCGACTTCTCTCCGGACGTGGTTCACGTTGCCACCGAGTTCGCGATGGGGGTGACCGGCCTCAAAGTGGCTCGGCAGCTGGGCATCCCGGTGATCGCCTCCGCCCATACCGATTATGAGAAGTATGCCTCCCGGTACAACCTCGACTGGTTCATGCGCGCCGGCTGGGGATACCTGCGATGGTTCTACCGGCAGACCGGCACGGTGCTCTGTCCCTCCAGTGTCTACGAACGGCACCTGAACGCGCGGGGAATTTCCAATACCGGGATCTGGAGCCGGGGCGTGGATACCGAGGTGTTTCACCCGCGTCATCGACGGGAGGAATACCGGCGAGCGTTGGGAGTAGATTCGCGAGACATTCTCGTCACCTACGTTGGGCGCATCGCCCGGGAAAAAGATCTCGATCTGCTGGTGCGCGCCTGGGAGCTCCTTGGCAGGCGCGAGGATGTCAAGCTGGCGCTGGTAGGGCGGGGGCCGATGGAATCCGAGTTGCGGCGCATGGAACTGCCGGGCGTCGTTCTTCCCGGATTGAAGCACGATCTCGACCTCTCAACCGCCTATGCGTCGTCGGACATTTTCGTGTTTCCTTCGACCACCGAGACATTCGGAAATGTTCTCCTGGAAGCGATGGCCTCGGGTCTTCCCAGCGTGGCTGCCGCCGCCGGTGGGATCCTCGAGTATGCCCGCCACGGAACCAATGCCTGGCTGGTGGCTCCCCATAGTCCTGAAGCGATCACGGAAGGGTTGAACCGGTTGCTGAACGATTCAGACCTGCGTCGAGTCCTTTCCAACGGCGCGCGGCGAACCGCCTGCGATCGGGGGTGGGACCTGGTGTTTGATTCGTTGTTGAATGAGTATCGCGATGCGTCGGCGCGGCTGGAACAGGCGGCGTGAGGCGGGACGCACGATAGGTGGCCCAAGGTTGAAACTCTCAGGTGTATGACCCTCGAACTGTCTTCCCAGGTTCAGCCCCGTCACTGCCCGCCGAATCAACGAATCAACGCATAGGTCAGTGCCGCAATCGCCGCCGCCATGGGGATGGTCAGCACCCAGGCCCACACGATTCTTCCCGCGACTCCCCATCGAACTGCCGAGATCCTGTTGCTGGCGCCAACCCCGACGATGGCGCCGGTGATCGTGTGCGTGGTACTCACGGGAACGCCAAGGTGAGTCGCCATCAACACGGTCAGGCCTCCCGCGGTTTCCGCGCAGAATCCGCCGAACGGGCGGAGCCTGGTGATTTTTGTGCCCATGGTTTTCACGATTCGCCAGCCGCCAAGCGCGGTGCCCATGGCGATGGCGACGTGCGCCATCAGGATGACCCAGAGCGGAATCGTATCGGCGTTCGCCAGGTACAGGTGGTGCAGGAAGCCGGGCTGGGTGGCAAAGGCGGCCTGGGTGGAGACGAGGAGGCCGACAATGATCCCCATGGTCTTCTGCGCGTCATTCGCGCCATGGCTCAGCGAATACAAGGCGGCGGAGAGAAGCTGCAGGCGACGAAAGAGCTTTTCCGTTCGGGCAGCCGCGCGACGATGGACCAGCCAGGAAAGCGCGACCGTAAGTCCGAACCCCAGGACCATGCCGATCAACGGCGAGAGGAAAATGAAGAGAATGGGCTTGATCCAGCCGCTGACAATCAGCGATCCCAGCCCGGCTTTGGCAATCGCGGCACCGCCATATCCGCCCAGCAGCGCATGGGATGACGAGGAAGGGAGACCCAGCCACCAGGTTGCCAGGTTCCAGACGATGGCGCCGAGTAGCGCCGCGAGGATGACATAGGGGTCTACGACCGAGGGCTCGATGAGACCCTTGCCGATCGTCTTCGCCACGGCGGTTCCCACGGTAAACGCCGCCACGAAGTTGAAAAATGCGGCCCAGAGCACCGCAATCTGGGGAGAGAGCACCCGGGTCGAGACAACTGTCGCTATCGAGTTCGCGCTATCATGAAATCCGTTGATAAAATCAAAGATCAGCGCGACACCGATGATGATCAGAACGAACGTGACCGTTCCGCCCATGGTCAGGAGTGCTTGATGGCGACGGACTCAAGCACATTGGCCACGTCTTCCGCCTGGTCCAGGGTTTTCTCCAGGGTGTCGTAAATCTCCTTCCATTTCATGACAGCGAGCGCGTCGGTGGTCCCTTCGAACAGTCGCGCCAGCCATTCACCGTAGATCGCATCTCCTTCCTCTTCCATTCGCTTGACCTGAATACATGCGTCAATCACGGCCTGGGCTTTTCTCCCATCCAGCACCTTGACCGCGGCGAGCAGCTGCTCCGTCGCGCGCACGATGACCTCGGCCATCATGATCGCCCCCTGGGGCGAACTGCCGGGCTTGAAGATGATGGTGCGTCGGGCCGTGCCATCAATCCGGTCGAGAATATCGTCCAGTCTTGAGGCGAGCATGTGGATGTCTTCACGATCCAGCGGGGTGATAAAACTTCGGTCCAGCCGCTTGACCACTTCGTGGGTTAGCTCATCGGCCTCATGCTCGTGGCGCTTGATCGCCTCGGCAATAGGCCCCCGCCGCGTCTCGTCAGCCTTGAGCATTTCATGGAGCTGTTTGGCAGCTTCAACGTTCAGGGTCGAGACCCGGGTGAAGAGCTCGAAGAATCGTTCGTCACGAGGGAGAAGTCGCACGGGTTACTCCGGTAAAAAGGCCGGAGGAAGATGCCCCGGAAGTGCATTCGTGACAAGGTCGTTACACCGGGACGGTGCGGTTTTGAGCGCTGGAAATTCTGATCACTGAGACGGAACGAGTACCGGGCGTTGCGTTCCTGACGTGACGTGGGCGTCCGGGGTTGATGGCCCATCTGAAATTGCGGGTCCGCAGGAGGGATTCTATCGGCTGGATCCCTGGTCGGAACCCAGATTCGTGGTCGAGGGGACTCGAAGGTGCCCTTGCTGTCTCTCAAATCAGTTCAATGGAATCTCCAGAATTGTCAGCAGGTCTTCAGGCTTCTCCAGCCAGTAATCCGGAGTGGCCGGCACCAGATGTTCCCGCCGAAATGGTCCCCACAGGACGGCGGCTATCCTGACTCCCGCCGCCCTGCCGGACTGCATGTCGTGAATACTGTCGCCGATGAACAGGGTGTCCTCTGCCTTTGCCTTCAGTTCGTCCAGTGCCCGCAACACTGGTTCCGGATGGGGCTTGGGATGGATCACGTCGTCCGCACAGACCAGGACATCAAACTGGTCTTCGATGCCTGCGAGTCGAAGGCCGCGAAGCGCGCCGAGCCGATTCTTGCTGGTGACAAGGCCGATTTGATAGCCGTTGCTTCGAACCCGGCGAATAAGTTCGGGCGCTCCCACGTAGGGAATTACTTCTGTGTCGTGATGGGCGATGTTGTAGTTACGATAGGTCTCGACCAGGGCATCGACCTTCTCCGGGCTCACTCCCATTTGACCAAAGACCACCCGGAGCGGAGTCCCGATGCCATGGAGCCACTCCTCGTCAGTACGGGGCTCGAGGTCGTGGCTGGCCGCCGTATGGTGGTAGCTGTCAATGATGAGTCGAATGGAATCGATGAGAGTGCCATCGAGGTCGAACAGCAGGGTGGTCAGCGTCATGCCGATAAATTAATCCACATTGATAGCCCTACGCACCGGCTCCATTTAACGCCGGGCGGCATAATGCGGTGGGCGAATGATGGATAGCGCCCTCGCAATGAAAGAGAACGAGCCCGGAGAGACGCGGATACAGAGTACCCGGTTCCACGTCCGGCGCTGGAATCGCCGCCAGGCGCTGGATCAACCGGTCGTCGGGGAGAGCCGCCAACGCATCGGCCAGGAGGAATTCGCCGGCGGAATGACCCCGCGTGACGAAACGGATCCCTGCTTCAATGCTGCGAAGCCCGCGCTGATCTCTGGCTCGTGTCATCGCAACCGCCAGCCGGTTGAGGCGCTCGATGAGGCCTGTCGCCTGCTGAGACCGGTATGGTGGCACCCAGTGGAGATGCCTCAGCTCTTCCATGCGGGTCCGGATAACCGGAGCGAGTAATTCCAGGGCGCCGACCCTGCCATCGGCTGGGCCCTCGCACCACGTGGCGGTTGCCGCGAATTCCATCCGATGCTCAATCAGGGCTGGCTCCTGGGACCAGGTGCCCTCGTGATCCAGGCATCCAAGTACCGACGCGACTCGCTGAGCCCCGTGCCTCGTGAGTGCGAGGATTTCGAATCCGGCGATCGCCCCGGCAAAAGGAGCCGGAATACTGCACCACCTGGCACCGGAAGCCCCGGATCTCGACGTCTCACCACCACCCGAGTATTGCATCGCGATGCGGGAGCGCCAGAGCCAGGTACGCGCACCATGGCGATCGATTCCTGCTTTCCGGGGCAGCTTCCGTTTCCGGGCCAGTATGCCGAGTTGAGCCAGCCGGTGTTCCAGCGGCGGGTAGGGATCGAAACGGACAACTTCGACCGTGGAGTGGCTGGAGCCCAGCCGCCGGCTTCTCCCATTGCGCTGGTCCATTCGGACCGGTGTCCACGGCAGATCGTAATGGATGACGCGGCTGGCGCCCTGCAGATCGAGCCCCTCTGCCGCAACATCGGTCGTCACGAGCACGCGAGGCCCACCCTGCTGCATGCTCCCCGGGCGAAACCAGGCGAGAACCGACTCTCTAGGCATGCGGATCCGGCCGATCCCTGCCGACTCTCCGGTACACCATGCGACACGTCTCTCGCCCAGATTCTGCCTGATGTACCGCACGGTTTCCTTCGCGCCAGTAAACACGAGTGTCGTGGCCTCGTCGGCCAGGATGCCGGCGAGACGTTCGACCTTGAAATCCGGGTGACTGGCCATGGAACCGGCCATGTCGATAGCTGCTTCGAGGGGCGCCAGGTCCCTTATCAGGAGGTCCCCACTCTCCAATTCCTCCGGCCAGAGTTCCCACATTACGAGTTGCTGCAGGTCCCGACCCGCCAATCCGTAGATCTCGGTCCGGGTCAGCCGCTTCCCTGCCTCTCGAGCGTCCTTCGCCTGCATCAGAAGGGCGCGGTACCGTCGGAGTGCGGCGAGTATGGCCAGTGGAGATGAGGCCATCGCTCGCCAGAATACCGTACGCACGAGGCCGGCGATGGCCTTGCTGCTGGAAAGTTCAAGCTGGTCCAGGCCGTCCAGCAGGGCATCGTACTCCGCATTCCGGGCATCGAATCCCTCTTTCCGGTCATGCCGGCCAGGGAGTCCGGGTGCAATTCGACTGCTGATCAGCACCAGCTCCCCGATTGCGGTTGTCACGTGCTCGGTTTCTTCCAGGTGTCGCGTAATGGAAGGAATGCCGTAGGCTCGCAGGGCATCGTCGCTGGCGCCCAGGAGCAGCTGGGCCCCCAGGTCGGACAGTCGATTCACAACGGGCGTGGCACTGAGGAGCAGCACCGCGCGCGACATGAGTGCCGGTGCGAGAACGCGATATCGGCGAATCGATGGATTTCGGAAATGCTGACTCTCATCCACGATGACCAGGGGGTATCCCTTCGCCCGCTCGAGCAACGTTGGCGGCAGGCCGCCCCGGCTTACCCGCTCATGCGACCAGATCAGCGCGTTGACGCTCAGCATTTCGGCTGTGCGTCGCCATTGAGGGACCAACGCCGCGGGGGCGAGAACTGTCGGGCGGATGCGATGCTGCCATTGTTGAGCGACCGCCAATGCCATCCAGGTCTTGCCGCTCCCAACCGGGTCAGCCAGCAGGGCGCAGTGAAACTGGTCGAGAATCGGCAACAGCTGCTGGCAGGTCAGCCTCTGCTCCGGGCGAAGCCAGCCGGGAGCGGGTCGTGCATCCGTTGTCCGGGCGAGCGCAACGCCGAGATCTGCGAGCACGCCGCGGGGTGACGACGCGTGTGTCGGCATCAGGGAGTGAATCAATGGATCGGTCACTGGTTCCAGCGATTCAGCCACGATAACGGGCACCGACTCCAGCCACAGACGCGAGGATCCGGCGCTCCGCGGCGGAGAGATCAAAGTGGGCAGCGGCAAGCTCATCGAGAGTTTCCTGATCACTGGGGTGTGAATCGTCACGCGCGAAGTCGGCGAGTCGTCGGTCCAGCGGAACCGTGGGCGGAAATGGCAGTCGCGCAATTGCTCGTACGTTGAATCGGGCGAATCCTCCGCTGGCGACATCCGCTCCGAGGCGCGCGAGAGCGCGAGCCCAGGTCGAGTTGAGAAACGCGGCGGTGGCGTTTGCTTCGGCCGCGCTCGTCACCGGCATGACATAGCAGGTGTTCAGCGGGATCAGGTGGGCATGCTTGGGACCCGTCAATGCGACCGCGGTCAGGCGTAGTGCGAGATCGGGCCAGACCACCCGGCAGGGCGCCATCGCCGGCCCGGTCCGGAAAAGGGTCCATGCCGGCCCCCGCTTGTAGTCCGTTCGGGCGAGCAGAACGTTCCTGTGTTTCTGAAAGTGATTGAGCGCGTTTTGCGGCAAGCATTCGAGCGGCTCACCCTGATCATTGCAAGGCCAGAGAAGCGGTATGGTTTTCGTGACGGTAAATGGACTCACGTCCCGGCCGCGGATTGCCGGGCGAATCAGGTGGGGCTCGATGTCCTCCGGGAAATCGAGGAAAACGTCATTCGCTCCGGTCTTCACCCCCAGGTGCATCCGGTGACTCTGCCCCAGGGGAGGGAAGCGAGCAGACAACTCGCTGGCGAGCGGCGCCACGTCCACGTTCCGGAGAATCCACGGTGCCCCCGGCTCCAGGCGATCCTGACGGATGCAGGGGCCTTGGGCAGAATCGGCGACAAGACGCACGACATGGTCCCGGGGCGGGCGGGCTTTTCCACTGACAATCATCATCGGGTATACCGTGGCGTCGAACTGTGCATCATTGGTGGTCAGATCACTGAGGAGATGGAGGGTGAGATCCCGGGCCAACCCTCTTCGGGCGGCGGCGCCGTACCCCGCCGTCGCGATTTTCGCGGGAACAATGAGACCGACAATCCCCCCGGGAGCCGCAAGCTCGTGGGCCCGTTCGAGAAAGGCGACCGAGAGATCGGGCTGGTGCCGATAGCCTTTCGCCGCCGGGCCCGCTTCAGTGCGCCACCAGTGGTATCGTTCCGCCAACTGCTCCCGAACGACTGGCGCCAGATGCTCTGCCCGAACCCAGGGCGGGTTTCCCACCACGAGATCAAA